>JBOHNS010000029.1:0-34069 GCA_050730835.1 Saccharimonadales bacterium (SeqCode) | reverse complement strand
TACAATTATAGCGCCGTGGTAGTTTTGGCGCAGTTTACACAGTAAGTTTGCTTGGGTTGGCAGTTTTCGCAAACTAAAATTAGGTCGTTGCAGGCTTGCCGAGCACAGTTTTGGTAGTTTCTGGTTTTGGATTTGCAATGGATGCATTGGCCAATATCCGCTGATTTTTTGGAAAATTTTACGCCCATGCGCTGATCAAAAACATACAGCGAACCTTCCCACAAACCGGCGTCGCCGTATTCTTTGCCGTATTTTTGGATGCCACCGTCTAGTTGGTAGACCTCTTTGAAGCCGCGGTTTTTCATTAGGCTACTTAGGATTTCGCAGCGGATTCCGCCCGTGCAATAAGTTACTACGGGCTTATTTTTTAGCTCGTCGTATTTGCCGCTGTCTAGTTCTGGAATAAAATCTTTGGCGGTGCGAACGTTTGGCGTAACGGCATTTTGGAATTTACCAACCGCCGCTTCGTAGGCGCTACGGCCGTCAAAAAATACTACGTCGCCGCGTTCTTTTACTAGCTTATTGACTTCGTCTGGCTTCAAATATTTGCCGCCGCCGACTACGCCATTTTCGTCGACTTTTAATTCATCGCTGGCGCCAAAAGTTACGATTTCATCGCGGACTTTTACGCTTAATTTTGGGAAATCTTCGCGCTCGCCGTTGCTCCATTTGAAGTTGGTTTTCTTAAACGGCGCGTAGGTTTTGGTTTGCTTGAGATACTTCTTCAGCTCGTTCATTTCCCCGCCGAGCGTGCCGTTAATACCGTGCGGCGAAATGATAATCCGGCCACGTAAATTTAACGATTCGGCTAGCGTCATTTGCCACAGCCTAACTGCTTCCGGATCGCTAATCGGCGCAAATTTATAATACAAAATTATCTTTTGCATTAAAGAGCCTCGCTATTGTTTTTCGGGATTATGGCCTTGGGATTTGTCTTCTTTTTCTTGTTTGCCGCCGGGGCGGATTTCATCCTCACCGCTAGTTTGGTCGTCAGTTTCGGCGCTGCCTTCTTCGGATTCGACCTCAGCCGCGTCTTCAGCTTCGGCGTCGCCGCCGGCGGCGTCATTAGCCGCAGCTAGCGCGCTTGGTTCGTAGACTGAGGCTACGCCGTGATCGGGTTCAGTTAGTATTTTTACGCCGCTAGGAACTTTGATGTCGGCTATGGTAACTCTGTCGCCAATTTCGGCTAGGCCAGTCGCGTCGATAATTACTTCGTCTGGCAAATCTTTGGGCAAGGCTTCGACTTCTACTAATTCTAGCTGGTTAATAACGATTAAGCTGGCGCGTTCGGCAGGGATTTCGCCGTCTAGGCGGATAGGAATTTCTGCGGTTACAGTTTCGTTGGCCGAAACGGCGCCGAAAACTACGTGATTTAGCTGGTGCTTGCGCGGTTCGAATTCAGCGGTTTTGATTAGCGCCGTGTAATTTTTAGGGCCGACTTTTAACTCTATTGTGTGGTGGCGTCCGGCGGATTTATAGGCCTTTAATACCTCTACATAATTGCCCTCGACAATTACCGAAGGTTTGCCGTGGTCGTGAATAACCGCTGGCACCTGGCCGGATTTACGCAAAGATTTAACGGCTTTGCCGGTAACTTTTCTTGTCTGTAGCGCTAGCGAAATTGCGTCCGCCATTTAATATCCTCCTAAGAAATTACTGAATAGAACGTGGCGATTTTGCACATTTTCGGCGAAAATCTCCGCTTCTCATTTCGCCGTACCGCTAAGTACGGCTGCACTCCGGTGCTCGATTTTCATCCAAAACTGCACTAAAATCGACACGTCCTGCAAAATCACTGGCTATTATAACAAACTATTTAGGAGTTGGCTAGCATAAGCTGCTAGAATTAATTTATGATTTTAGATCCGCAGCATTTAATCCAAAGTGGCGGATTGTTACTAATCGCAATTATGATTTTCGCGGAATCGGGCATGATGGTCGGATTCGTTTTCCCTGGCGACACTTTACTAATTTCGGCCGGCGTGTTCGCGGCTAGCGGCAAAATATCCCTGTCGCTAGTAATCTTGGTAGCGGCGCTAGCCTCTGTCGCTGGCGATAATGTCGGCTATTTAATTGGCAAAAAAGCCGGGCCAAAATTATTTACTAAAAAAGACGAAGATAGTCTAATTTTCCGCCAAGAGTATATCGATAAGTCTGAGAAATTTTTTGATAAATACGGCTCAAAAACTATGTTACTGGCACACTTCGTGCCGGTCGTGCGAACTTTTGTACCAGTAATTGCTGGGGCAGGCGAGATGCACCATGGCAAATTTTCATTGTTCGACGCCATTGGCGATATTTCGTGGGCCGTACTAATTAGTCTGCTGGGATATTACGTTGGTAGCAAAATCCCAGGCCTGGACCGCTACATTTTGATACTAGTAGCAATAGCTGTAATTATTAGCTTTAGCCCAGTGGTTTATCATTTGATTTTGCGAAGGCGCAAAAAGAAGGCTAACAGGCGCTAGAGTTTTTTGCCATCGGCTAGCGTACGTTTGCCGTCCAGAATTATCGTAAAGACTGGTGCCGGCAAGAAGCCTTCTAGTAAATCTTCGGTTTGAATCTTTTCTAAACGGCTATGGCAAATGCTTTTATAAATCGATTGGTTAGCGGCAGGCATTGGGCGAAAAATTTTAATAGTCGGATTTATTTGGTCTAGCCGCTCGGGCTGTAGTTTACAAATACTAGCAACCGTTTGGCGAATGTGCGGAATCGCAGCGGCGTAGTTATGTTCCAACTGGGCTATAGGGCTACGCGATTCTGGCGGATTGGCGGCTAAGATTACGCCGCGAAGCCCCTGATACATTAAAGTTTCCGCGTGAGCTACCGCCCATTCAGGATATTCTTCGTAATCATGTTCGAAAAAGTCTACGCCTAATAGCCCGGCCGCAAAATCACCTTTTGGTTCGTGCAAAATAGCCAAACCGCCAAGGTATCGCACATACGATTCTTGTCCGCTAGCTAAATCTTCCTGTGATGGTTGCCATAACTCTGTCATCAAGGACTGATTATAACATATTTTTTAAGAATTGGCCTGTGTATGATTTTGTGCTTTTGGCGACTTGTTCGGGTGTGCCTTCGGCGACAATTTCGCCGCCTTTGGCGCCGCCTTCTGGGCCCATGTCTATTAGGTGGTCGGCGTTTTTGATTACGTCCAGGTTGTGTTCGATGACTATCATGCTGTTGCCGGCGTCTACTAGGGCGTGGAGCATTTTTAGTAATTTGGCAACGTCGGCGGCGTGCAGGCCGGTGGTTGGTTCATCCAAAATGTAAATTGTTCTAGAAGTCGGTCGGCGTGATAATTCGCTAGCTAGTTTGATGCGCTGGGCTTCGCCGCCGGATAATGTTGTGGCCGATTGGCCTAGATGAATGTAGCCTAGGCCGACATCGACTAGAGTTTGTAGCTTGCGGGCGATGTTTGGCTGGTTTTCGAAAAATTCTAGAGCTTGTTCGCATGTCATTTCCAAAACGTCGCTAATGTCTTTGCCACGGAAATGGATTTCTAGCGCTTCGCGGTTGTAGCGTTTGCCGTGGCAGACTTCGCAAGGCACGTAAACATCGGGTAAAAAGTGCATTTCGATTTTGATAATGCCGTCGCCGGCGCAGTTTTCGCAGCGGCCGCCTTTTACATTAAAGCTAAAGCGGCCGGATTTATACCCGCGGAGTTTGGCTTCTGGCGTACTGGCAAAAAGTTCGCGGATAGGTGTAAATAATCCGGTGTAAGTTGCCGGATTAGACCGCGGCGTGCGGCCGATCGGCGATTGGTCAATAATTACGGCTTTGTCTAGTTCTTTAATTCCCGTAATTTCGTCGTGGCGGCCCGGCACTGTGTTGGCACGGTTTAGTCTAGCCTGCAATTCTTTGCTCAAAATATCATTAATTAGACTGGATTTGCCAGAGCCCGACACGCCAGAAACGACCACGAATTCGCCTAGCGGAATTGTGACGTCGATGCTTTTTAGATTGTTTTCGCGCGCGCCTTTTATAACTAGTGCTTTGCCATTGCCTTTGCGCCGCTTTTTCGGCGTGGCGATTTCTAGCTTGCCCGATAAATATTGGCCGGTAATGCTACCCGGTACTTTCTCGACTTGCGCGGGCGTGCCTTCGGCCACAACGTGGCCGCCGTGCATGCCAGCGCCTGGGCCAATGTCTAGCAAATAATCAGCCGTGCGGATGGTTTCTTCGTCGTGTTCGACGACGATTACGGTGTTACCGAGATCGCGCAAGTGCTGCAAGGTTTTTAATAGCCGGTCGTTATCGCGCTGGTGCAAACCGATGCTAGGTTCGTCTAGAACGTACAAAACTCCCATTAGGCCAGAGCCGATTTGGGTGGCTAGACGAATTCGCTGCGCCTCGCCGCCGGATAAAGTTGTAGCACTCCGCAGCAGCGTTAAATAATTTAGTCCGACGTCTAGCAAAAAGCTTAGCCGCGCAATAACTTCTTTTAGCACCAAGTTAGCTATGTTCATGTCTTTGTCGCTAAGTTTTAGCGACTTGATGAATTTTAGGGCGTCGTCGATTGAAAGATCGCAGATATCCATGATTGATTGATTAGCGATTGTGATGGCTAGAACTTCCGGTTTTAGCCGGCGGCCACGGCAAGCGTAGCACGGCAATTCTTGCATGAAGCGCTCAATATCGCGGCGCATAAATTCGCTTTCGGTTTCTTTGTGGCGGCGTTCCAGGTTTGGCACCACGCCTTCGTAAGTCGTTTCAAAACTGCGGCCACTTCCTAGCGAAACTCGATATTTCTCGTTGCCGGTGCCGTACATTATCCGCTGCAAATTGTCTTTGCTAAGCTCGCTGGTCGGTTGCTGCAAACTAAAATTATAGCGCTCGGCGAGGGCCGTTAACTTTTTCATGTACCAATTATCGACGTTGATGCGATTGTATGGTCGAATCGCGCCTTCGTTAATTGTTAGCCGGCCGTTCGGAATTACTAGCTCCGGATCGACTTCTAGCCGCGAGCCGATTCCGGTGCAAACCGGGCAAGCACCGTGCGGGTTGTTAAAGCTAAATGTCCGCGGTTCTAAGTCTGGAATTTTAACGTCCGGATGTTCCGGGCAAGCGTAGCTTAATGAATATTGCTCTTCGCTTTTGTCGTCGGCGTTGACGACATTTAGCCGGCCATCAGCAAGTTCTAGCGCCTGCTCGACACTTTGCGCTAGCCGCGTGCGGCTGTCTTCGTTATTAACTAAGCGATCGGCGACAACTTCTAGCGTGTGCTTATAATTTTTATCGAGCGTCGGAAATTCGTCCAGCGTGTAAACTACGCCGTCAACCCGAACTCTAGCGAATCCGGCGCGTTGGTATTGTTCGGGTACGTGCTCGAAAGCGCCTTTTTTATCAATAACGATCGGCGCTAGAATCATCAACCTAGCACCACTGGCCGCGCCGTCCTGCTTCCCGGCAGAGCCGGAAATCCTGCCGGCACTTTCGGCGGATTGCTGCGTTGCCGACTGCGCTGCTGCTTCGCCATACTTTTTGTACGACTCAGTCCGCTGCTCGCCAGCGCCTTGCACTCCATCCGAACCAGCGGCGCCAGGTAAACCAATCTTTGTAACTTGCTCGATAATGTTTGCTACCGTTTGGCGCGATACTTCGCGGCCGCAAATTGGGCAATGCGGCCGGCCGATTCTAGCAAATAGTAGCCGCAAATAATCATAAATTTCTGTAACGGTCGCGACCGTCGAGCGCGGATTCCTAGACGTCGATTTTTGATCGATGCTAATTGCTGGGCTTAAACCATCAACTTGGTCAACATCCGGTTTTTCCATCAATCCTAAAAATTGCCGTGCGTAAGCGCTTAAAGATTCCACGTAGCGGCGCTGGCCTTCGGCGTAAATTGTGTCGAACGCTAGCGACGATTTGCCGGAGCCGGACAAACCGGTAATAACCACCAGTTTCTCGCGCGGAATTTCCACGTCGATGTTGTTGAGGTTATGCTCCCGCGCACCTTTAATCGTAATAAAATCTGCCATAAGTCGCTCTATTATAGCGAAAAACAGATACAAAAACTAGTAGTTTTGGCGCACTCAAAACTATTGCCTGGCCAGCATTGGCATTTTATTGTTCGCCCTTAAGGCACTATCGCCTCGGCGTAGAGTTGTAATTCTTCGATTAAATAGCTTGCGGTTTTTGATAATTTAGCATCGTTAGAAATAGCTTGCAGCCGAGCACCGTATTTAGCCAAGCGACTAGCGCTAGCGCCGCTAAGTAATTTTTCCTGGCAGTATTGCTCCCAATCGGCGCGTTCTTCGCTGCTCAAACTGGCCGGGAAATTGCGGGCTTTATAAAGCGGTAATAATTCTTTTAGGCGCTGGTCTTTGAAACTTTCGGCAATACTATTTAGCTTTTCGGGTTTGGCCTTTTGGATTTGTTTTTCTTGATTGCGATCGTAGTCGCTAAAAAAGCCGTCGTATAACCCACCATCGACACTTTTTGGCTGGCTGGCATATTTTTTCTGCCGGGCATCGTCTAGGATTTTTAGGGCTGCTAAAACTTTTGGCGCGAAACTATTATTTACTTGCTTTAATTTAGCGCGGTTAGCTTCGATTACTTTTAAGTCTAGCTTGAGCCGCTTTTGGCTAGCGGAATCTAGCACGCCTAGCGGCGCTAAGGCCGGACAACGATTGAATTGCAAAGTTTTTACCGGCAGCCTAGGCGACGCCTTTTCGTCTTTAGTGTAAGCCCATCGCTCGGCTAATTCTTTTGGCGAAAGTCCAGCAAACTCCGTGGCATCATAGCGCAAATCATAAACCAACGCGCCCTTTTTCTGCGGATGCTCGGCGATGGCCGTGGCGACGGTGGTTTTTTCGAATTCGCTAGCGTATTTACCGGACGTATAAATGAACGGCTGGTCGCCAAATACTAACGGCGCGATTTTTTTCTTATCGCGGACTTCCAGCAGAAACCCAAATAATTTCGGCTGCTTATCTTTTATTAATTTCGCTACGGAAATCGTTGCCAAGACATCGCTCAAAGCGTCATGGGCGTTTTTATGATCCAAATTATTGAGCTTTGTCAAAAGCTCCAGCCGGTTGGTCGCGCGCCCTTTTTCATCAACCGGCCAGTTGATATTTTCCGGTCGCAGCGCCCGCGTCATGCGCACAACGTCTAGCAAATCCCATTTTGAGCGGCCGTCCCGCCACTGCCATTCGTAAGCGTCGTAGAAATTGCGATAATGCAAAAAGCGCATAAATTCATCGTCGAATCGGACATTATTATAACCGACAAATATTGTGCCAGCCGTAGCTATTTCGCCAGTAAAAGTTTTGAGAAATTCGGCTTCTGTGATGCCGTCAGCCAAAGTTTGCTGCGGCGTAATGCCGGTAATTAAAACGGCATCCGGATCCGGCAAAATATCTTCACTCATTTTAATCAAAAAATTATCCGGCTGGCCAATCGGATTCAAATCCATATCCGTGCGCTGGCCGCCAAACTGCATAATCCGCTGCTCGCGCGGATTAAACCCAGAAGTCTCCAAATCATAAAAATAAAAGCTGCTCTCGGTCTTAGCACTCATAATTAATAGTCTAGCACGAACCAATTATAGACAAACCCTAGCGTTGCAAAACATGCCCGATCGGGCGCAATATGCAACAAGGAAGCCTTTTTTGACACTATGGCCAAACAATATTTGGCGCTAACCTATGATGATGTTTTGGTTGATCCGGCGCGTAGCGAGATTGCTGCAAACGAAACCGACGCAACAAGTCGGTTTCCAGAAACGTTAAGCTAATTTTACTGTCGCCTGGGGGTTTCTCAAACCAAGCTTTTTGTCGATAATATTTTTGTATGATTTTGACACTTCGTAGCCGACGTATTTTCTGGCGAGTTGTTGGGCGACTTTTAGTGTTGTGCCGGAGCCGGCAAAAGGGTCGAGCACGACATCGCCAGTAAACGTATATAATTTTATAAACCGTTTCACAATTTCTTCGGGCATAATGGCGGAATGTTCGCCGAAAGCTAAATCGCTTTTATTGGGAATCGGGATGTGCCAAACTTGCTTGGTGTAGTCGACCCATTCTTGGCGCGACAATTTGCTTTTTTGTTTGATGTCTGCCGGCAAGCCGTTTTCGGGCAAGCCGTCTTTTACGTAAACCGTTAGAAATTCCATGGTGTTTTGGGCGTAAAAATTGCGCGGATACGGATAGCTGCCAAACATCAATCGTTTAGTCGGATTGGATCGATTCCATATGTAGACGTCCAGGATAAACATGTCGCTAATCTTTCCAACGATTGAATTTTCGATGTCGCTATTAATATCAAAAATATGCCGATTATAATGCGTGTTCAGCTGCTTTTTAAGCATCGGCATGAGCGGCGTGTTGATAACCATTTTGCCGTTTGGTTTCAAAACTCTGGCACATTCCCGCCAGACCGGAATCATCGCCGCTATATATTTTGGGTATTCAGCTATGTCGCCAATTTGGCCAGCGACAGCTGCGCCAATCGACGCGGTTTGATAGCCATTTTTGGAATAATCTTTGGACTTACGCATTTTAGTGCAGTTTGGGATGAAAACCGAGCATCGGAATGCAGCCGTACTTAAAGGTACGGCGGAATGAGAAGCGGAAGTTTTCGCCCAAAATATGCAAAATGCGTAGGTCCAAAATCTTTGATATTGAAATACGGCGGACTGGTAACAATAAGTTGCACAGAATTATCCGGCAGGCTAGACATAGAACGCGCATCGGCAAAAAACAGCTTATCGATATAAGCCCGCTCGTCTTGCAACATAATTATAGTCTAACAAATAATAGCCGCTAGACTAAATATTAATCGGCCAATCTTGCCTTATCAATCCGGAGAATTTTTTGGCATAGCATTTTTGCGGCTCAAGTTTTTAAGTGGTTTTCAGGCGATTTTAAGTTTTGAAGTTTTCGGGATGGTTTTTGATAAGTTTTGAGACTAGCCACTTTGGGAAGGTTTTGGGCTCAGCGGGTTTCATTGGTTTTCCGGATTCGAGCGCTGAAGCCTCGGAAGGACTGCGCAGGGCTTGGTGCAAGCTGGTTACTAAATTATTTACTTCGTTAAATTCGGTTTTGGTTAAAGGCTGCGGCGGCTCAAGCTTATCACTGGCAGCGAAGTTATGCCTAGCTACTGGTCGGCCTAGCATTCTTTCAACATCCGTACGTTTAACTTGGCGCTCAGCCTTGCCGTACCCACTATTAAAGTTGTAAGAAGTCTTTGTTTCGCGCAAGCCGATTTCAATCGGAGCATGCATTGTATGAACCAGGTCGACTATTGAACAATATTGGCCAGTTGGGCTGATTTCGGCGTCAAGTTTAATGGCTAGCGTTTGCTTAATTAGGCTTTCGTTCAAGGGTCCGCCTGTTTGTTGTGTCAAACGCGCAGTTAGCCCATCCTTCCAGCCGCGCCAACCAGGCAAGTTATCGGCTTGGCCGGCTGAATCGGCTAGATGATACAAGCTTATCAGTTCACCGGTTAAACCTTGAACATCTTCGGAGCTAGGAAAATCGGCTTCCGGCGCGGCTGGGCTTAATTGTTCGGGATTAAAATCGCTTGTCACATTCAAATATTATATCACAATTTATTAATTAGTATATGATTTTTCCGGTTTGGGCGATTGCTATTTCGGCGCCAGGTTGGGCGCCGCGGCGGGCGAGTTCGTGCGTGATGCCGGATTTTTGCATGATGTCGCGCAAGCGGCCCAAGCCTTCGCGGCTGGAAAAATCGGTTTTGGCGGCAAAGCGCTCGATTTTGGCGCCGGTCACTAGGAATTGGCCGTCGATAGTTTCCACGGCCCACGAATCGTCCGAAGCTTTTAGTTTGATAATTGGCAAATCCTCTGATTCAGGCTCGGAGTTTTCGGTTTGCTGTTTGGCGCGCTCGGCGGCAACTTGGCTATCAAGTTCGCGCAATAGTTGGCTTAA
Source organism: Saccharimonadales bacterium (SeqCode) (assembly GCA_050730835.1). Taxonomy (GTDB): domain Bacteria; phylum Patescibacteriota; class Saccharimonadia; order Saccharimonadales; family UBA4665; genus JBOHNS01. The sequence goes on along the minus strand of JBOHNS010000029.1, from coordinate 24,170 downwards.
TCCTTGCTTAGCTTGGCCTGAAATAGTTAAAATTGGTGTCTTTTTGCCAGCTAGTTTGCTGAGCTTGGCTTTTAGTTCCTTTATTTCTTTCAAGCCCAGGCCTTCGGTTTTGTTAATGGCGACAATTTGCGGGCGCGACGATAAATCCAGGCGGTAGTTTTTTAATTCTTTTTGGATGGTTTGATAAGCTTCGGCGATGTTTGCTTGATAGGCGTCGATTAAATGGACTAGAACTTTGGTGCGCTCGACGTGGCGCAGGAATTCGTCGCCCAGACCTTTGCCGCTGGCGGCGCCTTCGATTAGGCCGGGAATATCGGCTAGCAGCAGGCTGTGACTATCATCGATATCGACTACGCCCAGGTTTGGCTCTAGTGTAGTGAATGGGTAGTCGGCGATGCGCGGGCGGGAATTTGTTAGTACGCTTAGCAGCGTGGATTTGCCGGCGTTGGGCAGGCCGACTAGGCCGACATCGGCAATTAATTTTAGCTCCAGGCTGACGACTAGTTGCTGGCCGGCTTCGCCTTTTTCGGCGACCTTTGGCGCTTGCCGCGTGGAGCTGATAAAATGCGCGTTGCCGAAGCCGCCTTGGCCGCCGCTAGCGATTACGATTTGCTGGCCGCTAGCGGTCAGGTCGGCTATAATTGCGCCGGATTCATCGCTAATAAAAACTGTTCCGACCGGTACTTTTAATGTCAAATTCTGACCGTTTTTGCCGTGTTTCTTTTGCTTGTCGCCAGGCGAGCCGTCAGCGGCTTTTAGCTGCTTTTCGTGGCGGAATTTGGCGAGTGTGTTTTGATTATTGCTAGCCACAAAAACTATGTCGCCGCCATCGCCGCCATCGCCGCCATCAGGGCCGCCTTTATCGATAAATTTTTCATGGCGAAAATGCACCATGCCATCACCGCCCTTGCCAGCCTTTAGGCTAATTTTTGCCGTGTCTACGAAACTCATGGTACTAGTTTACAGGTTTTAGGTTTTAGGTTCTAGGTTCTAGGTTCTAGGTTCTAGGTTCTAGGTTCTAGTAGTTAAAACTGACCTGTGTCTAGCGCAGGCACAGCGGGTTCCGTGCTGGAGTGCAGTTTGGGTGAAAAGCGAGCACCGGAATGTAGGCGTATTAAAATACGACGGAATGTAGGAGCGGAGATTTTCGCTCAAAATGTGCCCAGCATGGAAGCCGCCGCTAGTGCGAAATGTAGCTCTGATAAGTTGCGGCCGAGACCCAGCCGCTTTGGCCGACACGGTTGAAGCCGGCCAGACCGTTCATGTCGCGGAATTTGATTTGTTGGCCGCCGTCGCGCACGCCGTCGACAATAGCGACGTGGCCTTGGCCGCCAGCGGCGTTGGCGGTTTGAGCGATGGAACCAACGGCTGGCGCATGGCTAACATTCCAGCCGGGCGTAGCGCTGGCATAATAGGCCCAGCTGCTGGCATTGCCCCAGTTGCCCGGCACGGCGATTTGGTTGGCCACGTACCAAGTGCAATAGCCATAATCGTAGCTGTTGGAACCGTAGCTCGGCGCCAAGCTGCCGTAAAAACCGTAAGATGCTGTCGGCGCTTTGGGCTGCGGATGGTAGGGCTGGCCGCCGGGAATGACTATTTGCTCGCCAACTTTTAAGCCGCTAATTTCGGCATCGTTAAAACTGGTAATTTGCTTGGCGTTGCTGGAATATTTGCTAGCCAGAGTTTGCGCGGTATCGCCTTTTTGGATGGTATAAATAATCCCGCTGACGGGCGGGATGACTAGTTTTAGGCCGGGCGTTAAAGTGTTGGCCTTGAGATTGTTCGACCATTTAATGCTATCTGAGGTTACGTTAAACTTGGCCGCCAGGCTGGCCAGGGTGTCGCCCTTTTTCACTACGTAATTTAGTATGTCTTTGCGGCTGCGGAATTTCGTCGCGACGACCTGGGTTTCGGCAGCTACGACGTTTTCGGACGAAGAAACCGCTAGCTGGGCGCTAACGGTATCGGCTTGGTTTTGTACGGCGGTAGCCTCTGGCAAATTTGCCATGCTAGCGACAGAGGCGGCGATATTGGCGGCGGATAGTTGGTCTAGCGGATTGATAGCGGCCTGGGCATCGGCCGACTTAGCTCCTAGATTGCTCAAACTAGAACTGGCGCTACCGCTACCGCGCGCCGACATCACGACGAGCACTATAACCACCAGTACGGCTAAATTTCCGGCCAGCAAACTGTAGCGGAATATGGCTTTGCGGTGGGATTTTTTACGAATAAAATGCCGCCAATAATAGCGCAGCCTTTTAGGCTCCGCCGCGTACAAACTTTCGCTTACTCTATCAGAAAAAGTACTAATACTATTCCCTATTTGTGATTAAATTTCTAAGATTTGAGGGTGACTAATTTCGTGGCTAGTCACGAGTGTAATTATAGCAACCAGCTAGAATAATTCCAAATTTTAGGGGCTAATTTATTGGTTGTCGGCGGCACATTTTTTGTGGCAATAATTGGCGACGTTTGATTTGTGCTGTTGCAAGGTTTTACTGAAGTAGGTTTTGCCGTTGTCGCCGCTAACGAAATATAGCCAGTGAGTGGCGGCGGGATGGGCGGCGGCTTGCAGCGCGGCTTCGTTGACGTTGCTGATTGGCGTGGGCGGCAAGCCTTTGTGTAGCAAGGTGTTGTAGGGCGAGTCGTATTTTACGCTAGGAGTTTGGCCGGCGATTATCGCGCCGTAACGCGCGGTAACGACAGATCCCAGTGGAATATTCGCCTTCAAGCGGCTCAAGAAAACCTGGGCGGCTTGAGCTTGGTCGCCAGGTTTAGAAACTTCTTGCATTACGATTGAGGCTAGGATTATGCCTTGGTAGGTCGATAGGCCTTCTTGGCTGAAGGCGGCTTGGAGTTTGGGTGTTAGATGCTTGCCCATTTCGGTTAGCGATTCGCGGACGATGGCGCTGGGTTTGGTGGTGGAAATTTTCGCGAATGAATCGGGGTACAAAAAGCCTGCCAGGCTGGCGCTTTTTGGTTTGTAGGCTAGCGCCGGCAGGTTGGAATATTGGCTAGGTTTTAGGGCATTATCTACGTCGCTGGGCGAAAAACCGCTATTAATTAATGTCGAACGAATCTGGTCCAGCCGATCGCCCGGAATAATCGTGACTAATTTGCTAGCAATTTTGCCTTTGGTCAGGATGGCCACAATGCCTTTGACGCCCCGGCTGGGACTCAGCGAATAAGTGCCGGCCTGTAATTTGCTGCGGTCTTGGTGTTCGCGCACGTACCATTCAAACGCCCAGCCGCTACGCACCAAACCGTTGGTTTGCAACAAGCCGCCGATTTGGTTGATCGAAGTGCCAGGTTTGATGGTGATAACTTTGGCTTGGCTGATGGCGCTGACCGGCCGCAAATTATGCTCGTAAACGCGCCAAATTATGACAATAGCAATAATCAGCAAAACGATGATGATGGCCAGGCCGATTAAAAATTTTTTGACGCGGCGGCGGCGCGGTTTGGCGAGCGGCGGGCGGTTTTGATCGAGCATTTTAAGTTAGCCTTCGTTTGACATTAAATAATCTTCTAAAATATAACTGGCCGCCAGGGCGTCGATATCGGCCTTTTGGTACGGTTGGCCGCGCCCACGCAATTCGTTTTCGGCGGCGAGCGTTGTGGCGGCTTCGTCTTGCCAGTAAATTGGCAAGTCGATAATTTGGCCTAGCTCGCCAATAAATTGGCGCGTTTGCTTGGTTTGGCTAGTTTCCTGGCCGCTTAAGTTTCTGGGCAAACCGACTACGATAGCGGTCACGAAATTTGATTTTAGCAGATTTTGGAGACTAGTCATAAATTCCGGACCGCGTTCTAGCGTAATTAATGGATTGGGCAAGCCCGCTGCGCGGCTAGCGATGGCCACACCGACGCGCTTGTCGCCAACATCTAACGCCACTATGGTTGCCGTGGCAGCTGGCATTTATTTAGAGCCTGCCTTGATAAACTTGATGGTTATTTTGCTGGTATTTTTCGGCACCGAGCTGACCCAGAATGGGCCGTATTTGACCTGCACGTTTTTAATCCCCGGATTAGCGCCGAGCAAGTTTTTGATGGCGCCGGATTTTTTGCCGGCGGCTTGCTTTTTGAGTTTAGCGGCGCTCAAGTGCGGGCCGACTAAGGCGGTAGTTTGCACCTGGACCTGAGCGCTAGCAGTGGTTTCGCTTTGCAAGCTAAAATTAGCTTTGGCTAGGCCATCGTCCAAAATAGATTGTTTATTGGTGTCAATCTGACCGTTGACGTTTTTGTTGATTAGTTTCTTTAAAGCGTTTTGATTATAGCCGTACATGTAATACGTAACTGTGGCAGTAACCGTTACGTTATCGGCCTGGTCGCCGGGCTTAGCGCTAGCGGTAACTTTGGCTGGACTGGATTTGAAAGTCGCCGCTAGCGGTTTTAGACTATTGCCGCGTAGCTGGCTGGCCAGCGAACTTTTAATGGCGGAACTATTTTGGGCCGAGAGCTGCTTCTTGGCATTACTAATATCCGTCTGCGTAACTATTTGCACGATTTTATCGCTGCCGCCGCTGGTCGAGCCGCTAGCGCTGACGTCCGACCGGCCGTTAACTGTAAAATTGGCGTTATCGACATTATATTTAGAGCCGGGCTGTTGTGCCGTAACTGGTGTATCGCTGTTGGACGAATAGGTAAAACAGCCGTTGCCGTCGGTACCGGTGCCGTGAAATGAAGTAGCTTGCCGGGTAATAAACGTCATTCCGCTAGCACTTACACCAGTGCCGGCTGGAACATCGCTTGGAGTCATAAAGGGGTTGCCCTGACATTTTGTGGCCATCATAGTTATGCTGCCGCTGGCGGTTTGGCCTTCGTTTTTTTGGCCGGTGGTGGCGACTTGCTGGGAGTTGGTTTTTTGAGTCTGAGCAAGTTGGGCCGGCACTTCGGACTGGGCTAGATTCAAAGTTTTAGCTTGGGGATCTAGATTGGCTTGAACATTGCTATTGATATCGCTACTATTGGTGGCTAGAGTTATGGTGGCGTGCGGCAAGATTATCGCCGCGGCTATAATGCCGCCGATAATTATTAGCAAAATTAGCAGGCCGACGACTAGCCGGCGGCGGAATTTTAGAAAGTTTGGCACTTTTAGTTTTTTATTTTTGGGCGGTTTGGGTTTTTTGGTTTGATCGGCGGCTTCGGCGGCGGTAGCTGGCGTTAGGCTGTATTTGGCAGTATTTTCGCCAGTCAAATCTTCGGTATTATCCAGTTCCATAGTTTCGTCTGGTTCGGCGTAGCGGCCGGTTATGGCGGGGGTTTCGCTAGCGGCACCCGCTGCTAAATCGCCGACTGGTTTGTTGGCCGCTTCTTCCGGGCTAAAATCTGTCGGTTTGGCTTCGTTAATAGTTAATAATTCGTCCATTGCAGGAGCACTGGCGACGCTAGCGGCCACCGGGATTTCTGGCTTGGATTGCAAATTTCTAGCGGTGTATAGTCCAACGGATCCGGCTAATGGTAGCAAGCTAGCCTCGGCCGTTATCAAAACTAATTGTTTTTTACCTTGATCGCTAGCGCGTTTTAGCAGTTTCATATTGACGCTGCTTTGCAGCATGGTGGCGCGCTTGGGCAAAACTAGTGCCACAATCTGTTTCTTGGAGCCGCGAACTTTATCGATAATACTGGTAATTTCGTCGTCTACGTCCAGGTAAACGACATCTTTATTATCCGTACTCACGAGCAATAACCTCCAGAAAAACTAAAATAGGACTGACGAGCTTCCGAAAGTTGCAGGCTCAAGAAGTTACATACATGAGTGCAGTTTGGTTCAAAAACGAGCAGCGCAGCGCAGCGCATTGAAATACGGTAGCAGCGCAGCGCAGGTTTTGGGCCAAAATGTGCCATGTATGTAACTTCTATCATGTGCGTAGCATTTTATCCAATCGTTCTTTGACGGTGCTAGATTGTTTTGGCGGCACGGCTTGCTGTAAAGTATCCAGGCCGACTCTTAATAATCCCATGGCCGTCACGAAAGTATGGTCGATTTTAGTTTCGGTTTGATTGGTGATGCCGACAATCTGCTCGGGGTGAATTAGCTGGACGTCTAGACGGCGGGTAAATGCTAGGTCTTTGTACCAATCGCTATCGTGCAATTCATCCATAACCATGTCCAGACTAGAACCGCCGCCGCAGAGTAATAGCCGGTGCGGCAAGCTGTCTAATTTTGTGAATTCGCTGAGGGCTAGTTCTACTCCGTTAATCCAAACGTCTACGGTTTTGCCTAGCGCCGCTTCGACGGGCGCGATCTTATTCTGCGGTAATTGTTGGTTGCTGAGGCGGACTTTATAATCTTCGGCGTCTTCATAATTAACATTCAAATCGCGCTCTATGCCGCGGGTGAAGGCGCGGCCGCCGATGCCGAACATTTTCGTGCCTTGCACGCCGCCTTCGTCGATTACGGCGATATCGGTCGTGCCGCCGCCGATGTCCATCAAAATAGCGCTCAAATTAGCGTTCGGGTCGTCGCCAATTATGCTTCTAGCGACGGCAAAAGGTTCGGCCGCTACGGCTAGCAAATCAAGGTCAAGTTCTTGAGCAGTTTTCTCCAGCGCGCCAATGTGAATTAGCGGCGCGAATGCGGTGTAGAGCTGGACCAAAACTTCTTGCCCCTGAAAACCTATCGGATTGGTAACTTTGTAGCCATCAATATCAATACTAACTAGCGCGCTGTTTACCAGGCGCACTTGCACGTCTTTACCGCCTAATTCCATCGCCAGTTGTTCTTTAGCCCGGGCTTCGGCCTTTTGCTGGACTAAGTGAATGATTTTTTCTACTTCTAGCACGTCCATTGGCTTAGCGGCGTCTTTGCGCGTAAATTTCACGGCCGTTGTAGTGCCCTTGACTAGCTCGCCGGCGATGCCAATCATAGCCGTTCTAGCCGTTACGCCGGCTTGTTTTTCGGCCTGGGCTAGGGCTTTATCGCAATTATCAACCACGCTAGCGATATCGCTAATCGCGCCCGCTTGCATGTCGCTCAAAGATTGATGCGTCCGGCCAACGCCGATAATTTCGGCGTCTTCGCCGTCATTAGTTACCTGGGCGACTAGCGCTTTGACAAATTCCGTGCCGACATCCAGCGCCACGATATATTCCGCCTTGCCGCTCTTACGTTTAGTTCTAGCAGACTGAACCGATTCTTGGGCGTTTTTATTCAAGCTACTAGCCGTTTTGCCGGCACTTTTTGCCGCTTTGCTAGCGCCCTGGGCAGCCTTGCCGGCAGCACTCTGACTAATTGACTTAAATTTATCAAGCATAACCTGGAATAAATTATAGCATGCAAAGCCTGTTAAACTACTGCAAAACTACTTCTTCTAATTTCGTGAACTAAATACCTATTTCCAGCTGCCACTTTACGGGCGTAATAGTTAGATTTATGGGCTGCGTAAAGTTATTTTCGGTCTTCCATTGTTTAATTTTTGAGGCAATTGGTTTTGATAGCTTGCTGGCGTCGCCTTCCGGCACCTTATGGTCTGAAAGTTCGACGAATATATCAACAGGATCAATATTTATACGAATTTGAGAAGCGTTAACCCAAGCATAGACTTCGGGTATGCCCGTAACTTCTTTAGTGAACTCCACTACATCCTTAGCGAGCTGCGTGATTTTCTCGGCTGTTACTTTGTCTGGGTCGTACTCTACGCGGATTATTGGCATAACGGTATTATTTTAGCACGGCTTTTATGCGGCGGATTCCGGCGCTAGAGCTTTCTTCCTTAGTGATCTTGAAGGTTTTATTGCCTTCGGCTAGTTGCAAAGTGTGGTCGACGTGGGGACCGCCGCAGATTTCGAAGCTGAATGGCTTTTCGGCGCCGCCTTCTATCATTTTATAAACTTTCACTGTTTCGCCGTAGCGGTCGCCAAAGGCGCCTAGCGCGCCAAGCTCTTCGCGCGCCTTTTTGGTGGGATATTCGGCGAAGCTAACTTTCAAATCTTTTTGAATTTGCTCGTTGACAATTTTTTCGACTTCGGCAATTTGTTCCGGCGTCATTTTTTCGGGATGGCTAAAGTCAAACCGTAATCTTTCTTCGGTAATATTGCTGCCATGCTGGACTACGTGCTCGCCCAAAACTTGCCGCAAAGCCTGGTACATCAAATGCGTCGCCGTATGATATTTTTTGTGAACTAGGCTCTGGCCGCCAAGCCCGCCCTTAAATTCGCCTTTCGTCGCTGTCCGCGACCGCTCGCGTTGCACTCCCATCTCATAATCAAAAATTTCTTTCCAATCGTCAGCAAGTTTGATGCCACGTTGGTACGCCTCTTCTAGAGATAGTTCAAGTGGAAAGCCGTAGGTATCATAAAGTCTAAACAATGAACGACCGTTTAATTTTTCTGGTTTTAGCTCCGGTTTTGGAGAACCAGCACCATAAAGACCACTCGTTAGCGTTGCGGCTATGCGGTCGAATTCTTTTAGTCCTTTACGCAAAGTTTGGCGGAAGGCTTTTTCTTCTTTTACTAGAACTTCTATAACTTTTTCACGGTTGGCGGCAACTTCTGGGAAATCGTCTTTGTATAAATCGGCGATTACTGGCACGACTTGCTCTAGGAAGTTTTGCTCAATTCCTAATTCAAATGCAAACCGTATGGCGCGGCGCAGAAGCCTGCGCATGACGTAGCCTTGCTCTTTATTGCTCGGCGTAATTCCGTCGACGGCTAGAAATGTGGCGGCGCGTAAATGGTCGGCAATGACGCGCATGCTTCCCAAGTGGCTTTCGTATTTTTTGCCGGAGAGTGCTTCTAGCTTTTCAATAATCGGCCATAGCAAACTAATTTTAAATACATCCGGGCTATTAATTGCGGCTGCGGCAATTCGTTCTAGCCCGCCGCCAAAATCGACGTTTTTCTTTTCTAGCGGTTCGAAGCCATTTTCGGTGTGCAAAAACTGCATGAAAACTTGGTTACCAATTTCCATAAACCGGCCTGAATCGCTCGCCGGATGCGGCTGGCCGTAGCTCGCGTTGTGGTTTTGCTGGCCGAAATCATAAAACACTTCGCTGTCCGGGCCGCAAGGATCGCCGATTGGGGTTTTATCCAGTCCGCCGCCGCGACTCCACCAATTTTCGCCGTCATCGTAAAAGAATATCCGGCCGCCCTGCATGCCATTTTTATTGCCGTCTGCCTGCGAACCAACTTCAACAATTTTTGCGTCAATGCCCTTTTCTTCAAATAATTTTTGCCAAATATTAGCCGCTTCGTCATCGCGTGAAATGCCATTTTCTGGACTGCCAATAAAACACGACACGTACAATTTATTCGGATCAATCCCTACTTCGTCGGTTAAGAATCTAAAAAACCAGCGAATCTGCTCTTCCTTAAAATATTCGCCCAAGCTCCAATTGCCGAGCATTTCAAAGAAAGTTGTGTGCCGATTATCGCCGACGTCTTCGATATCCTGCGCGCGCAAGCAAGTCTGGCTATTAACCAATCTTGATCCTTCTGGATGCGCTTCGCCCAACAAATACAGGATCAATGGCTGCATGCCACTGCCAGTAAATAGCGTCGAAGAATCATTTTGCGGCACCAAAAGCGCACGCGAAATTTGAGCGTGTTGTTGCTTTTTGAAAAATTCTAAATAAGCTTGGCGAATTTCCTGCGCGTTCATCCGTTACATTGTAACAAAGTTAATCCCGTTTTAGCATCACCGTGAAGGCTTCGGCTGGAATGTCGACTTTGCCGAAGCGTTTCATGCTAACACCCCACAAAGTAAACTTTGCGGGGACCCCGATTGAAAAACGCATGAACAGTTTACCATTTTAATCACGCTTTAGCATTACTGTAAACGCCTCGTTGGGTATTTCTACCTTGCCAAATTTTTTCATGCGCTTTTTGCCTTTAGCTTGTTTGGCTAGGACTTTTTTCTTGCGCGAGACGTCGCCGCCGTACAGACCGGTGGTTACGTCTTTGCGGTAGGCGCTTAGGTCTTCGCGGGCGATAAATTTTCCGCCGATGGCGGCTTGCAGGGCGACTTTGAAGTTTTGGCGTGGAATTACGTCTTTTAATTTTTCTACCATTTCGCGGCCTAGATTTTGCGATTCTGACCGGTGAACCATTATCGACAAAGCGCCGACAATTTCGCCAGCCACATAAAAATCCACGCGCACCAAATCTTGCGCGCGGTAATTATCCAGCTCATAATTGAACGAACCATAGCCGCTAGTGATGCTTTTTAGCTGGTCGTAAAAATCGGTTAGCAAGTTGGCTAGCGGCGCCTCGAAAGCGATTAGCGCGCGTTCGTCGACGTAGCTTAGATTTTTATGCAAGCCGCGCTTGGTAGCGATTAGCTGAATTACACCGCCGACATAATCTTTTGGCACCACAATTTCGCCCCTTATCCACGGCTCGCGAATTTCTAAAATTCTAGCCGGATCCGGCAAATCGCTAGCCGATTTTATATCGATTTCTTCGCCACTATTTAACGTAATTTGATAATCAGTCGACGGATTTGTTACTACTAAATCCAGATTATATTCGCGCTCCAGCCGCTCACGCACAATGTCCATGTGCAATAATCCTAGAAATCCTATGCGCACGCCAAACCCCAAAACCGGCGAATTTTCCGGCTCGAATTGCAGCGCCGAATCGCTCAAAGATAATTTTTCGACGGCGTCTTTCAGCTCTTGGTAGAACTCGTTCGATTCCGGAAAAAACCCAGCGTAAACGAATGGTTGCACATTTTTATAACCCGGCAAGGGCACGCTAGCCGGATTTTTGGCAAGCGTAACCGTATCGCCAACTTTAGCCTCGCTAGTAGATTTCAAGTTCGTCACAATATAGCCGATTTCGCCCGTTTCCAAGACCCGGTCGGGACTCAAATTCGGGCTAAGATGACCGACTTCTAGCGCAATTCCGCTAGCGCCAGTAGCCATCATTTTTATCGGCGCGTTCTTAGTAATTTCCCCGCCAAAAATCCGGACGTATAAAATGACCCCGCGATAATCATCGTAATAACTATCGAAAATCAGAGCTTTTGTTTCGGATTTATCGGATATTTTGGGCGGCGGAATTTCGCTGACCAATTCTTCTAAAACTTGATCGACGCCCTGGCCGGTTTTAGCGGAAATTTGCAAAATTTCTTCACGTTTGCAGCCTAGCAAGCTAATAATTTCCGCGCTGACATGCTCCACGTCAGCAGCCGGCAAATCGATTTTATTTAGCACTGGAATGAGTTTTAGGTCGGCCGCCATCGCTAAGTAAACGTTGGCTAGAGTTTGAGCCTGGATGCCCTGCGTGGCGTCAACTACCAAAAGCGCGCCTTCGCAGGCGTCCAAACTTCTGGAAACTTCATAGCTGAAATCAACGTGCCCCGGCGTGTCAATCAAATTCAATTCATACTCCATTGTCGAATTGCGATTAACAAGTGGCAATGCATTATCTAATTGCCAATTGCCATTTGTTAATGCATGGTTCTTGGCCACTTGCCCTTTGCTAATGTGATACCTCATGCGCACCGGCTGCAATTTAATCGTAATCCCACGCTCGCGCTCCAAATCCATGCGGTCGAGCAACTGCGCTTTCATGTCGCGCTTTTCCACAGTGCCGGTCAATTCCATCAACCGATCGGCCAGCGTAGACTTGCCGTGGTCAATATGCGCGATTATGCAAAAGTTGCGGATATGTTCTTGAACCATTCTTTCTATTATACAAAGTTAGCAACAATTAATCAGATTGATTGTATAAAGCCTGGACTTCGGCCGGATTGAGAGCGCGGTTGTAGATGCGGATGTTGTCGATGGAGCCGTTATCAAACTCAGCGCTGCCGTCCAGGGAACCGATATAAAACGGACTATTAATATTTGGAATTGGCGTATTAGCGCTAATGCGTTCGGCAACCAAGCTGCCATCGGCGAAAGTCTTAAACCCGTTCGTGGTATTTTGCTGCCATTCCATACAGGCATGATGCCATTGGTTGTCGCTTGGAATACCGCTAGCCAGGCCGGTTGTGCCGCCGCCCCAAGATAGTATATCTCGGGGCGAAGCAGGAGCCCAGTCAAGAACTATGTAATTACTACCGGCCTGCTGTCTGACGATAGATTGGTTGGTTGTACCTTTTACCCAAGCACATATTGTGAACTGATTTGTATTGCCGGCACCAGGTGTCTGGATTAAGCTGGTTTTTATGTAATCGCTCGTACCATTGAAGCTATAGGCACTGTTGATGTTGCCAAATCTGTCATCCGTCAGCGTGGCGCCGTTGACGGTGCCGTTGTCGCTGTAGGGGGTAGCGTCTTTAGCGTTGCCGTTGAAGGGATAAATAGGCGACTAGGCCTTTGCCGAGACTGACGCTGCCAGGTTGGCCGGAGCCGCCGATTTGGATCTGGGAGTTGTAATCGTTATATAAGTTTTTGATTTCAGCGGCACTAATGGCGCGGTTGTAGACTCGGACGTCGCTGATGGAGCCATTAAATGTAAAGTTGGGATTGCCGCTCCAGCCACTGCCATATGGATAAAGTGTGCCGATGGCTAGAGGCCGTTGCTTCTTGCTAATTGGGTTCCAGTTCGTTATAGTGTCTTGGCCGCTGCCGCTAGCTACGCCGTTAATATAGATTGTTACTGCTCCGGAGCTTGTTATTGTAAATGACACTAAAGACCATTGATTAGCGGGAATGGTGGTTGTAGCATTTAGCAGATACGGATTACTTCTGGCGTCTAGCCTAAGCGCTATACTGCCGTTTGGGTAATAAACAATACAGTAATTATAACTGCCATTGCTATTCCAGGGTTTGGATATAATAAAAGCGTTATCAGATACGTTAGCGTTCGGTTTAACCCAGGCCGAGACGCTAAAGTTACCGCCGGTATATTCTAAATTAGGTTTATCGGGAATGGACACATAGGAATTGTTGCCATTGATCCTGGCGGCGCTATTGGCTTGACCTTCGCGGTCGGCCGTGTAGGCCGCCCCATTAAGAAACGTGCCGTTGTCGGCGTAGGGTGTAGCGTCTTTGGCGTTGCCGTTTAGTGGCCAGTAGCCGACTAGACCTTTTTCGGCAGAGTCTATATTTACACCTGGCGGGGTTGGTTGATTATTGCTGGCGGATGACGTGGTTAAGTTTATGGCAGCGTAGGTGGTGCCGCCGATTAGTAGCATTAATAATGGCAGTCCGAGTAAAAGCAATAATTTTTTGTTGTGCCTGTTGCCAGAATGTTGCGCCATTATCGCTTATGCCCTTATTACGTTTTAGGGGCCTAGCGAAAAAGCTGGCTATAAACACGAAGCTCGCCGCTAGGCGGTGATCCGAGAATCACCCATAACCGTTTCCAGCTATGACGTATCCAACAAAACCTAGACGACGAGCGTCTTGTGTTGGATACGATTTATGACCGTGCCTTTCAGCTGAAAGCTTACTCGGGTTAGGTCATTGCCAAATTGTATTAACGCTTGTTTAAAAGCGTTACCTGAATAATAGCATAAAGCGGCCAGCAAACTAAATACGTTACTGGTTGAAGCCTGGCAAAAACAGCTATCCCGAACTTCGATCGGGGTAACTGGAAATTCACACCGCCGGGCTGTCGCCCATCAATGCGTTAACGCGGCATAAACCCCCGACCCGACGGTCGGGGGTTTAGCGCGAATTATAAAGACTTGGCGGCTTGATTTTTTAAGCCGCCTTCAAACAAAAAGAACCGGCTTGAAACCGGTTCCGTCTGTCACATAAAGCTCCCAATATGGAATGCCACATTGGCTCGCAGTGAGCTTTAACATTTTTGTTTTTAAAAGGTTCGTCGGTTTTATCGACTGACATAATATTAACCAACTGGCCTGTGTTTTGCAAGTGTTATGGCATTAATTACAACAATATGATTGACGCCAGCTAAACTTTAGATGTCTAGGTCGTCAAAATCTTCAAGTTCTTTGCGGGTTTTGCTTAATTTGTCGTCGCTGGCGTCGTCGCTTGGCGACTCTGCCGCTTCGCTGTCGTCGACTTCGGACTGGTCACCAGTTTCGTGCGGTTGGTCGGCAGCATCATCGGTGGCGGTGGCGCTGTCGTCGGCTGAGCTGGCAGCGTCGGCGCTGGTGCTGTCATCTGTGCCGCTGGCTGAATCATCATCGCTAATAGGCGGGGCTGATTGGACTGGCTGATCGGAACTTTTGCGATAATCTGGTTCGCCGTTATCGATGATTTTTAGGTTGTAGCGGGCGTCATTTTTGGTGCCGAGGGCGCGCAAAAGCGTGCGCAAAGATTGGGCGGTGGCGCCGCGTTTGCCGATGACGCGGCCGAGGTCTTCGGGATCGACGGTTAGTTCTAGCAAAACGCCTTTTTCGTCGATGCGGCGTTCAATTGATACGGCGTCGGGTTTGCCGACTAAGGCTTTGACGATATATTCGATAAATTGTTGGTCGATGTTGTTCATAATATTCCCCCGTTAGTTAAACTTTTGACTAGCTGGTCATGGCCGCTTGTAAGTTATTATAGCAAAGTCAGCCGCGGCTACGATAGGCGGATTTTAGGTGTTTTCGTCTTCGGGCACTTCGGCATCGGCCGCAGTTTCTGACTGAGCCTGGGCTGGAGTTTCGGTTTCGGTGGCTTCGGCAGCTGGCTCGGCTTCTGGTTCAGGCTTAGGTTCTTTTGCGGCTGGCTCGTCAGCCCCATTAGGTTCGACAGGTTCGGCCGGAGCTTCTTCTGGGCTAGCTTCGCTAGCGGCCGGTTCTGGTTCGGCTTCCGGCGCTGGCGGAGCTGCGACAGGTTCAGCTTCTGGCGAACGGTTGCGTCGTAATTTGTCGCGGTTTTTGATAGAAACTGATTTTTTAGATTCTGATTTAACCCAGCCCGGTAATTTTATACCTTCAGTTTTAAGAATACGGGCTACGCGAGGCGACGGTTGGGCGCCGTGGCTCAAATAAACTAAAGCTTTTTCGGCATCAATGCTGGCGCTTTTGGCGTGCGGATCGTAGCTACCGAGAGCGGCCACCAACTTGCCGCTGGTTGGCGTACGGCGCGAATCTTGGACGACCAGGCGGTACATGGCGTGGCCTTTGCGACCGGTGCGTTGCATGCGAATAACTAACATTGTTTTAAGTTAAAGCCTTCCCAAAAAAACTGTAGTTGATAACGTATGTTTACTGTACAGATATGTTTCCCTGTTGTCAAAACATTTTTGAGGCTAAAAATTAATAATTTATTAAAACTCAAGCTTTTTTATTATATTTTTTTAAGGCGGCTTCGGCGGCGCGTTGTTGGGCGGCTTGTTTGCTGGCGCCAGTGCCGCGGCCGAGCAGTTTGGTTTCGACATAAACGCCGACGCTGAAAGTTTTGTCGTGATCCGGCCCAATTTCACTCAAAATTTTATAGACCGGCGTGAAGCCGTCCTGGCTTTGGACTAATTCTTGGAGGTGCGATTTGGCGTCGATCCAGCTGCCGCGTTTTAAAATATCGGCGAAAGTTATCAGCAAATTTTCGGTTAAAAATTTTTCGGCGGCAGCGTAGCCTTGGTCTAAATACAACGCGCCGATGACGGCTTCAAAGCTGTTGGCCAGAATTTGGGCGCGGGCGCGTTCGGTGCCACGTTTTTCGCCGCGGCTCAGGCGAAGTAGCGGCTCGTAGCCCAATTTTGCGGCTGCGGCGCCGATGCTTTCGGTGCGCACTAGCGATGAGCGCCAGTTGGTCAAAATGCCTTCCGGCTCGCTAAAATTATGATATAAATAATTGGTCGTGACGAGCTCCAAAACGGCATCGCCTAAGAATTCCAAGCGCTCGTTGTGGGCGCGCACAGTTTTGCGGTGCTCGTTCAAATAGCTGCGGTGCGTGAAGGCCGTTATCAAAAGCTCGATATCGTTAAATTCGGCTTGCAAAACGTCTTTGGCAAATTGGCGATAGTTTGATGTGTCCATAATTGTTCTTTTTAAATTATACCTCGCAAGGTGGTGTTTTTTCGAGAGTGCAGTGCAAGGCGCCGGCGAGCAGCGGACGTAAGCGTACTTTCTGGTACGCTGGAGGAGCAGCGCAACCGGGAACGCAGCAATGTGCCTCGAAAAAATGCCCTTATAAATTTTCCTCGCGGACTTTTTTCTGAGCGATGAGCATTAATTTGCCGATGTCGTCGTATTCGATTTTGTCGACGGCGACTTGGGCCGGGAACCATTTTATGCCGTTTAGCCAGGCTTCGGGTTGCAAATTGTCGCTGTCGCCCTGGGCTTTGACCAGCCAAATGTGCATAGTCATCAGCACCAGGCTTTGCTGGCGACGGTAGCGGAAGTTGACTTTGCCCAGCCAGTTCAAGACTTCCATATCTTGCAGGCCAGTTTCTTCGCGGATTTCGCGCTCGGCGGTGGCGCCGTTTTCTTCGCCGGGTTCAACGTGGCCTTTGGGGATGGTCCAGCGGTTTTTGGCGTCTTTGATGAGCAGAATTTCTAGCTGGCCGCTAGCGTCGCGGCGATAAACGATGCCGCCGGACGTGGTTTCGCTAACCGCTTCTTTAATTTTCGGCGGACGCTTGACGAATTTACGAATATTATTGAGGCGGATATTGGGCTTCGGGCGTTTCATTGACGATTCCTTTAAGTTTGGCAGTTGCTTTTTTGGTCGGTTTGGCGGCCTTTGACGGTTTGGCTGGGGCGGTTTTGGGCTTTTTGGGTTTGGCTTTTGTGGTCGGTTTGGCGGCGGCTTTTGGTTTAGAAGCAGTTTTGGTTGGCTCGATTTGACGCAAGGCTGTGCCCAAAACGCCGTTTATAAACTTCGACGAATTGTCGCCGCCGAAGGCTTTGGCCAGTTCAATCGCCTCATTAATCACGACTTTTGGCGGCACTTGGCTATCAAATAACAGCTCGTACAAGCCGATGCGCAAAACCGCGCGGTCCATGCTGGCAATCTGGGCGATCGGCCAATCGCTGGCTAGCGGCTGCAGTTTTTCGTCCAGCTCGGCGGCTTTATCCGTCACGCCAAACACCAGTCGCCGGATAAACTGTGTGTCTTGCACGGCTGATTTATAGCGTTCCAGGTTGCGCTCATAGACTGCGTCTAGGTCAAATCCCTGGTCGCCGGCCGCTAGCCGAAAATCTTGCTCGTACAGCGTTTGCAGCGCGATAATCCGACCAAGATGACGGTTAGAAGCCATTTTTAGCTCCGCCAAAAATGGCAGTAAATAACAGATAGCAGTTAGTAGATAACGAATTGGTAATTGGAATATGGCAGATGGAATATGGTGCGCATGGCCGGTATTTCATAGCATTTTGCATGATAGTTCGTTCCATTATGGCTAGCAATTTCATGAATTTTTAATCTCTTCGGCTGTTTCAAGAGCCGGCTTACTACTTACTACTTACTACTTTTTTAGGCTTGCCAGTTTCGCGCTTCGTGGTGCGCGCTTTGACCGGCGACTTGGCATTGACTTGGCGCGCTAATTTCAGGGCCAAATGGCTGCGCCGGCTGCCGGTGCGGCGCGGCGAAGTTCGTTTTTTAGGTTTACCCATAGTTTAATAGCACTCCTTAGCGGTTGTTTTTAAGCTGGCAACTTATATATATTATAATCATGCTAGTCGATAAATTCAAGTTTTTGTAGAGGCCAAAGCAATTATTCCAATTATAGCCAGTAAACCCCCAAGACAATTTAACTGTCTACTTGTTGTGGAGCTATAATCGCCAAAGCAAACATTGACACTTATTGTAAGACGTGCTATTATACCATCTAGCACAAAAAGTTTTAACGTCCCGAAACTGTCTCAAAAAATTGTTATTAATCATAATAATATTATAATATTGGAGTGTATTATGTTTTGGAGTCCTGAGCTAGCAATTATACAATCTGGCCACAAAAAAGCTTTGATGGCTTTGGGGCGAGTCGCTGGTTCGGCTGAACCAAGCAACGGTACAATCAAAATATTCCCCGGCGACACAGTGCCGTTTGATCAGGACGACCCGAAAAATCTCCCTATCACTGCTGAGCCGTTGGTTGACCCGGCCGACCATCAGCCACCGTTTGATCAGGGCGAAACAACCATACCACCTGCAAACATTGCGCCGGAAACTAGCCTAATACAAAAACCTTGGCTAGATTCGCAAGGCCAACCTAACGGCGACCCAAGTTTTATCGGCTGGCTAGTTGAATGATCTCCTTAAAACAACTTCCAACATTTTAAATAATTTATCTGGCATAATTATTAATTCTATGATATAATAGCATTTATGAATTTTGGAAAAATTAAAGAGCACCTTGAAAATCGGCAAATTGATAAGTTTCGCCGCGAGTTAGATTGTATAGATACGCCAGATCCAATTATTACTAAAGAAAAGGTCGAGCAATTGCCTGGTAGCAATCGCTTATACAATCAGGATTTAGAGCAAAAACCAAGCCATTGGCGCGAGCACCCCGCAAAAACTGCCGCGACTGCCGGCAGTATACTTGTGGCAGCAGCCGGGCTGGTATTTTTTGGTTTCCGGCGGCAACACGATTCCGATGTTGCCAACAGTCCGGCGATACACCGCGAACACATGGCGAGCGATGCCGCCGGCTGTCTGGCGGTCGCCAACGCCGGTACGCGCTACCAGGATCTGACTGCGCCAAACGGCCAACCGCAGCTGAGCGATTATCAAGCCTACCACGAATTGCTATCGCCGCAAGCGCCCAACACTGCCATTGCCGGCGCTGGGCTTTGCACGCCGGAATCATTCATGGCGCGAATTGGCGAAATGAATGCCGACAAAATTTTGCCGCGCGCAGAAATTGCCAGCGGCATCGTCCAAGTTCCCGCGGCCGTCAAGCCGCCCGGCCAATAAATTTTGGGTTTTATTTAAACCACGAAATTGACCAGTTTGCCCGGCACGTAAATCGATTTTTTGACTTCGCGCCCGGCCAAATGCTGCGCGATTTTTCCGTCATTTTTGGCCGCCGTAAGCACTTGATCCTGGCTGACGTCAGCCGGCATGTCAATTTGGCCGCGCAATTTGCCATTAACTTGCACGACGATTTTTATTTGGTCACTGGTTAAATATTTTTCATCCCACTGCGGCCAACTGTCAACTTGCACGCTGCTGCTGTGGCCGAGTTGCTGCCATAATTCGTCGGCAATGTGCGGCGCAAACGGCGCCACGCAGGCCACCAAACTGTCCAGCGCCTGGTGCCAAATGTCATTTTTGGCTAGTGCCAGGGTTTTTAATTTATAAAATTCGTTCAAGCATTCCATGCTGGCCGCAATCACCGTGTTGTAGCGATTATTTTCAATATCGTCCGTGACTTTTTTAATCATCCGATGCGTTGCCCGCAAAATGTCTCCGCCGGCTGGTGGCTGCTGGCTGCTTGACGGTGAATCCGCCTCGGCGAATTCCTGCACCAAATTCCACAATCGATTTAAAAAGCGATGCGTGCCCGGCACGCCTTGCGCGCTCCAGCGCGCGCCCAGTTCCAGCGGCGCCGCGAACATCAAATACATGCGCAGCGCATCGGCGCCGTAGCCTTGCGCGATAATTTCTAGTGGGTCAATGCCGTTGCCTTTGGATTTCGAAAAGGCGCTGCCATCCGCCGCCATAACTTTGCCATTAAATAACATTTGCTTAAATGGCTCGGGGTTTTTGATAAGCCCAATTTTGTTAAAAAATCTAGCCACAAATCGGGCGTACAATAAATGCGCCGTGGCGTGGTCGCCGCCATTATAAAAATCTATCGGCGCCCATTTGTTGACAATTTCGCTATCAAAAATCTGTTCTTGATTGTTCGGGTCAAAATAGCGCAGCATGTAAAAGCTGCTGTCGACATATGTGTCGAGCGTGTCGGTTTCGCGCTCGGCCGGCTCGCCACATTTCGGGCAATCAACTTTCAGCCAATCGCTAGCCCGCGCCAAAGCGCTGCGACCATCGCCGCTCGGCTGAAAATCAGTCAGCTCCGGCAGAACCACCGGCAAATCTTCGTCCGCCACCAAAACCTGCCCACATTTATCGCAATTAACAATCGGAATCGGCGCGCCCCAATAGCGCTGCCGGCTAACGCTCCAATCGCGCATTTTGTAATTGACTTTTTCTTGGGCTAAACCGTTCTTTGCCAAATCCGCAACAATTTTTTCCCGCGCTTCACTAGAACTTAGATCATTATATTGACCGGAATTTATCATTGCACCTTCACCGGAATAAAAGTCAAGCTTTTTAAGAAAATCCTGCTTAGGTTCTATGACTTTATTGACTTCTAAATTATATTCTATTGCAAATTCAAAATCTCGCATGTCATGCGCCGGCACGGCCATTATCGCGCCGGTGCCATAACCAGTTAATACGTAATCGGCAATCCAGATTGGAATTTTTTCGCCGCTAGCCGGATTTATGGCGTACGCTCCAGTAAACACGCCAGTTTTATCCTTATTTTCCTGTCGCTCGATTTCGGATTTGGTTTGAGCTTCCGCTTTATAATTTTCCACTTTAGGCTTTTGATCTGTCGTCGTTATGCCGTCGACCAGATCATGCTCCGGCGCCAAAACCAAAAACGTCGCGCCAAAAATTGTATCTGGCCTAGTGGTAAAAACTGTAATTTCATCCCTTACTACTTGCTGCTTGCTACTTACTACTGCAAAGGCGATTTCAGCGCCTTTGCTCCGGCCGATCCAGTTTTTCTGGGCTAGTTTTACGCTTTCAGTCCAGTCTAAATCATCGATAGCTTCTAATAATTCGTCGGCGTAGTCGGTGATTTTGAAAAACCATTGTTTGACTTCTTTTTTCTCGACCAATGGATCGTCGGGCGCGTCATGGCGCCAGCATTTGCCGTCGATGACTTGCTCGTTGGCTAGCACCGTCTGGCATTTTGTGCACCACCATTGCATGCGCGAATCTTGATAGGCCAAACCGTTGCGATACATCTCAGAAAATATCCACTGCGTCCATTTGTAATATTCCGGTTTGTGGGTGGCGATTTCTTTTTCCCAATCGTTGCTCCAGCCCATGGCTTTGTACTGCTTATGATAATCAGGAATAATTTTTGCCATCGATTCTTGCGGGCTAACGCCGGCTTTTATGGCGTAGTTTTCCGCCGGCAAACCAAAAGCGTCCCAGCCAATCGGATGATAACTTTCGTAGCCTTGCTGGCGCTTGAACCTGGCCTTAACATCGCTAATCGTATAATTCATGGCGTGCCCAATGTGAATCCCGGCGCCGCTAGGATAATTGAACATGCTCATGGCGATGTATTTGAGCTTGTCGCTAGCTAGATCTGCCGTGTAGACATTCGTTTCGTCCCAAATCCGCTGCCACTTAGGTTCGATTTCTTTTGGATTATAGCGCTTCAAATCAGGCTCCGATTAGATTACTTCATAAAAATTATACCTTAATTTAGCCCTCTTAGGCCAACGCTAACAGTCTAAACAATTTCGCGGCGCACACTACTGGCCAAACCAGTCAGCAAACTGTAGCTAAATAGGTCATGATTGTTGGCGATACTTTGAACTGAGTTTGGGCTAGATTTATCGGCGCTAATTACGGTTACGCTAGCGCCAACTTCAAGCTTGCTTTTCTTTAAATCAATCATGGTGTGATTCATGCAAACGCGGCCAACTATTGGCAAAGTTTCGCCACCGAAAGTCACGCAGCCACGATTGCTTAAGGCTCTAGGCAAACCTTCGTAGTAGCCGAGCGGCAAGACGCCGATTCGCATCGGTTTTCGAGCGATGAATGTGCGGCCGTAACTTACCGTGTCACCGGCTTTGAGATTGACTACTTTTATAATGGTTGATTTTAGTTCTAGCGCCGGCGCTAGCGCCGCTAATTTTTGGTAGCTTTTATCGCTAGGCTCTAGCGGATTTATGCCGTACAAGCTTATGCCTAGCCGCAGGCCATTAGCATATTTGCTTTTAATTTTGGCACTGCCAGCGGAATTGGCCACGTGGATAATTTCCGGCTTAAAACCGGCTTTTAAAATGTTTGCGACTTGAGCATCAAATAATTTAGTCTGGGAATTTGTAAATGAATTATCGCGCGGATTATCGGCGTCGGCCAGGTGCGTCATGACGCCTTCTAATTTTAATTTAGGATATTTTTTGAGCTTTTTTAGGTATTGCCCTAGCTCGCTAACGTCCAAACCTAAACGGTTCATGCCGGTATTTAGTTCCAGGTGAATTTTTAGCGGTTTATTCAACTTCGCTAGCGCTTCTAGTGCCGCAATGTCCTGCGCTACAAACGAGAAGCGCTTGGTATTGATTAGCTTCAAATTTTCCAGCCGGACTGGGCCTAGAATTAAAATTGGGTGTTTGGTGTAGGCTAGAATCTGCGCCGCTTCAAAATAGGCATCAACCACCAAAAACCGGCAATTAGCGGCATTTAAAATTGTCGCAACTTCTACTAGACCGTGACCATAAGCATTAGCTTTTAAGACCGGCATCACGCCAAAATCTTTATGCTGATCCTGGATTAAATTAAAATTCGCTAGCAGCCTAGCGCTACTAATTTCAATAATATTGAGCGGCTGCCAGCGCCGACGCCAGACAGGCCGGCCGTGCAATATTTTGTACAAGCCGGATTTAATCATAACTATTAGAATTGTTTTAGGTAATTGGTGCTAAAGGTCGTAACAGATTTTTGGCGGGCAGCGTAGCGTTCTTTGGCAAAACCAATTAGTTTTTGCACAAGTTCAACATTGCTCACACCGGCTTTATTCCAGTTGTGCGAATACAGGCCGCCGGGCAGCGGGTTGACTTCGTTAAAATAGACTTTTTCGGTTTTATTATCGATCAACATGTCGACGCGAGCGATGCCGCTGCAACCGAGCGCTTTATAAACATCCAGACCGGTTTGCTCGGCTGATTTATATAATTTTTCTGGCAAATCGGCCGGGATTTTGCTGTAGCCTTGCGCGCCCTTGGTGCCTTTTCCACCTTTTTTGCCGCCCTGCAAATATTTAGTATCAAAGTCAAAAAAGTCTTCGGCCTGAGTCAGCGGCTGCTCCAATAATGCCGGAATTGGATCGTCATTGCCCATAATCGGCAAGGTAACTTCTATTAAATTTTCTACGGCTTCTTCTACTAATATTTTTTCATCGTAATGGGCCGCGACTTCCAGGCCATTGGCTAGCTCAGTCGAATTTTTAACTCTAGAAATGCCAATGCTAGAACCAAGGCTGGCCGGCTTGACAAACAATGGATAATTCAACTCTTTTTCGATTTTTTTAACGGCTGCGTCGTATTTATTTTCTAGCTCAAGCTTAGTAAAATTAATAAATTTCGTGACTGGAATACTAGCCGCCGCGGCAACTTGCTTGGCCAAAATTTTATCCATCGCTAGCACGCTAGCGCTCAAACCGCAACCAACGTAAGGCA
This sequence comes from Saccharimonadales bacterium (SeqCode), assembly GCA_050730835.1. GTDB lineage: Bacteria > Patescibacteriota > Saccharimonadia > Saccharimonadales > UBA4665 > JBOHNS01. The sequence continues at coordinate 952 of JBOHNS010000029.1, read as the reverse complement.
CGCCGGCCATATCGAGTAATCCCATTAGCGCGCCGTCTTCACCGTATGTTCCGTGCATCGCCGGAAAAACTACGTCGATTTTGCTAGCCGCGCCGCGCTTTAAACTAGAACCAGTTTTTACCAGCTGCAATCCGCCGTCAAATCGCAGACTAACCGGCTGGCTTTTGCTAATAAAATCCTCGATTTTTCCAGAAGTAAACAGCTTAATATCTTTTAACTTGTCGTCCCAATACCAAGCCCCATTCTTAGCAATGTAAACCGCCTCAACCTTATATTTTTTGCTAAGTTCTAGCGGCTTAATCACACTAGCAAGCGCCGTAACAATCGAAACATCATGCTCCGCCGAACGTCCGCCAAATATAACCGCTACTGTTTCCATGTAATTAGTATATGCAATTAGCGGTTACAATTCCAGATATACGCCGCTAGCTATACTGGTTCGGCGGACAAAAGCTTGGCGTTTAGGTGGAAGGTTTCAAGAATTATCTACCGGCGTGGCATTCAATTTCTTTGCGGTGTTTGGTGGTTTAATAAACTTTTCGACGACCCAATATTCCAGCTCGCGGCCGACAACCTTTTCCAGTGCCGCGACATTATGGCCGGCAACCACTATAAACCGGCTTCGGTTGGCATGCACTTCTTTGTATTCCTTGGGGGTAAGTTGAATCCGCTCGCGGCAGTTTTCGTCGGCACATTCACAATAAAAATGCAGCGGGCTATTAATCTCTTGAGCTAAATATTGTTGGTCTTCTTCGGCCGCTACTTTTTTAAGCTCGTCCAAACCTTTTTGCACACCTTCATTATATTCCCGGAAAACAGCTTCGTTTTCGGCTAGCATGGCAAGTCTATGGACGGATAGTGATTTATTCATCCTTCTAATTTACCCCCCCCCCCCCCCCACTAAATATAGTGTGAATAATTTTACACGATTTAGTTGTTGAACCTCTAAATG
>JBOHNS010000028.1:0-46618 GCA_050730835.1 Saccharimonadales bacterium (SeqCode) | reverse complement strand
AACAGCCGGACAACTTGCCGGAATTTCTTGTCAGAAATGTGGCAACGAAAGACATATTTGTTTTTCATCTGTTAGCAGTGTACTACAGGGCTGCTAAACTAGTCTTGAACCATAATTTAATAATGCCCTAGGCGTGTTTTTGCTATAATTTCACTAATGATTAAATCTGGTTTTTATAATAAGTGTTTTAAGGATGCTAGCGGCCGCCAAGTCTTAGCCCAAGCGCCAAACCGGCCGCTGGTTGCCGGGCTAATTTTGGCCGCCGCGGCGGCCGCAGCCTTTAAGTTGCCAGCGCTTAGCTATGTTTTGCGGGTGCTGGCTTTTGGCGCGTTTTTCGTTTGGGCCTGGTTGGAAATATTTGAAGGTGTCAATTATTTTCGCCGTGCGCTGGGGCTGATTGTCCTGGCGACAATCGTCACGCTGGCTGTGGTTTTTCGCTAGAATTCATAGCATCAGCCATCAAAACTAGCGCTCGTTTTCGCTCAAAGCCTCGTTCAAAAAGGCATCTTCGCTATGAATCGGTTGCTTTTTAGTAGCAATTTTCACGGTTTGCCTCCTGAGTTAATAATTAAATTATATAACTTACTAGGCTTATTTATTGTAAATATTATTACAGTTAATCAAGTTTTTAGGCCCAGCCGCGGCCGAGATATTTTCAAAAAATTTTAGGCCTCAAAATTTTTAAAGTGACATTAAGCAATTGATAGCTGCAACTTATTGAAGTTTGGTAGCAGGGGCGAGGCTTGAACTCGCGACCTCAGGCTTATGAGTCCTGCGCTCTAACCAGCTGAGCTACCCTGCCTCGTCAGGCCCTACGCCTAGGTCTCGTTTTGCCGCTTTGCGGCAAAAGCTTCGACTGGCGGCTATGGCCTTCCTCTTTAAAATTGCATGAACGCGAAATGACTTAATAATTATACCATTTCGCTACCTGTTCAAGCCGCTTCGGGCTTGACTGGCGTCAGTCGCTAGCGTTCCTTGGATTGCAATTTTGTTTTAGCTACAAGAACAGGGTTAAATATAACATGTTTTGTATCTATTGCGCTAGGTTTTAGTGGTAGCGGAAGCGGAAGGCTAGGATTATGGTTGTAATTAGGCCGAGAATTATTATGAATGGGCGGATTAGGTTTTCGGGGATTTTTTGATCGTAACGGGCGCCAAGGTAGCCGCCGATTATACTGCCGGCGGCCATCGACAGGCCGGCTTGCCAGGCGAAAAAGCCGTTACTGGCCAGGGCAATTAGGGCTACTAGCGCGCTAATTGATCCGGCTAGATTTTTGAAAGCGTTCATTTGGCGAATGTTTTTTAGTTTGCTAAAACCGGCTAGCGCCAAAAGCATGAAGCCGAAGCCGGCGCCAAAATAGCCGGCGTAAACCGATAAAATCAGTAAAATTAATCCCAAAACGGCTAATGGCAGAACGGCTTTGCGTCTAGCCGCCGCGTTAATTCTGCGTTTTAAAACTGGCTGAAGCGCAAAAGCAATCGTCGCGGCCAAAACCAGCCAGGGTACTATCGCCTCAAATTGACTACTAGGCGTGGTTCGTAAAATTACCGCTCCGGCAATTGTGCCGGCCGCAAGCGGCAAAAGCAGCCACAGATATCGCTTCGGCAGTTGCTTGAAAATTTCGCGCCGGCCAAACGCCGAAGCCAATTGGCTAGGAAAAACCACCAACTTGCCAGTAACATTAGCTGTAATTGGCGGCAAGCCAGCCGCTAGCAGCGCCGGAAATCCCAGCAACATTCCGCCGGCCGCCACGGCATTAACCAATCCAATCAAAATCCCTACCAAAAATAAAACAATGTCAGTTATCATTATTTAAAGCAGCTGTTTGTTTGCATAAACTCTTCAAAGTATACTCTACACTTATAATGGAGCTTGAACTTAAATCGGGCAAATACGTGCTCGCCGTCAGCGGCGGCGTGGATAGCGTCGTCCTGCTAGACATATTATGCCATAATTTTGCTGTTTCCAAGACCAGGTCCTGGAAAGACGTGGTGGCGCATTTTGACCATGGGATTCGGGCGGATTCTGGCGACGACCGGAAATTTGTGCAAAAATTGGCGGCAAAATATGGACTGGATTTTTTTTACGATGAAGGGAAATTGGGCGCCAAGGCTAGCGAGGCGTTAGCCCGTGAAAAGCGCTACGAATTTTTGGAAAAAGTTCGTGCCCAAACTAAATCACAGGCTATAATTACGGCCCATCATCAGGACGATTTATTGGAAACTGCCATCATCAATATTATGCGTGGCACGGGGCGCAAGGGCTTGAGTTCGCTAGCATCAACCGATTTAATAAGGCGGCCAATGCTTGGGTTTTCTAAAGCAGAAATCAAAAATTACGCGCTAAAAAATAAGCTGGAATGGCGCGAAGATCCTAGCAACAAACAAGAAAAGTATTTGCGAAATTATGTGCGGCGGCAGATTGTCGCCAAATTTTCTCTCGTCCAGCGCCAGACTTGGTTGGATAAAATTAGTTCCGCTAGCAATATTAATCAAGCTGCGGATCAGATAATTAGTAATTTATTGGCCGAGCATAGTCAAAATAATAAGCTCGACAGGCTGTGGTTTTGCGCCTTGCCGCACGATGTTTCCAAAGAAGTTCTGGCGGCCTGGCTTAGGTCAAAAAACGCCAGTTTCGATCGCCGGCAGCTGGAGCGTTTAACAATCTTAACTAAAACCCGCGCGCCGGGCAAGCGGCTGGACGTCGACAAGTATGTTAAAATCGGTATTGAACCAAAATTTTTGAATATAATTGGCACTCGGCTGCATTGAGCGCTAGCAAACTTAACTTGGGACTTGTATAATATTAACTATGGATAAAAAACCTTTCAAACCAACTACTGGCCGCGGTAGCAAAAGCGGCCAATCCGGTGATTCTGGCAAGCCTGGCGGCAACCGGAATTTCAAAAACGTCGGTTTTATTATTTTGATTATTTTGTTTGCCCTGATAATTTTTGCAGCTTATTCCAATCACGGCGGGTTGAAGACGATTCCCTTCAGCCAAGCGGTCAAAAATGCCAACAACCAGAAATATTCCAAACTGCTTGTCAACGGCGACAAGGTCAGCATTACGCCGAAAGGCAAATCCCAGGCCACCATGCAAACTTACGTCGACCCCAATTCCAGCCTCAAACAACAAGGCTTTAATTTGTCCAAAAGTAAAATTCAGTACAAGCCGTCGTCGGGCACTGGCACAGCCATTGTAACCTTGTTGCTGGAATACGTTTTGCCGATTGTCATTATCGGCGGGTTGTTTTTCTTTATGCTTAAGAGCGCGCAAGGCCAGGGCAACCAGGCGATGAGTTTTGGCAAAAGCAAGGCGCGGCTGTATGGTAACGAAAAAGACAAAGTTAATTTCAAGGGCATTGCCGGCAGCGCCGAGGCCAAGCAAGACTTAGAAGAAGTTGTGGAATTTTTGAAATTTCCGAAAAAGTTCCTTGGCGTCGGCGCCAAAATTCCTAAAGGTATGCTGCTGGTCGGGCCGCCGGGAACTGGTAAAACGCTTTTGGCGCGGGCCGTGGCCGGCGAGGCTGAGGTGCCGTTCTTTAGCATTTCCGGTTCGGAATTTGTCGAAATGTTTGTTGGCGTCGGCGCATCTCGGGTGCGCGATTTGTTCGCTAAAGCCAAGAAAAATTCGCCTTGTATAATTTTTGTCGACGAAATCGATGCTGTTGGCCGGCGTCGCGGCAGCGGCATGGGCGGCGGCCACGATGAACGCGAACAAACTTTGAACCAGATTTTGGTCGAAATGGACGGCTTTGAGCAAGGCCAAAATGTCATTGTCATCGCCGCGACCAACCGCGCCGACGTGTTAGATCCGGCATTGCTGCGCCCAGGCCGTTTTGACCGTCGTGTCGACATCGGCTTGCCCGATCGCAAAGACCGCGAAGCGATTTTGAAAATTCATTTTGCCAAAAAGCCGCTGGCCAAACACGTCGATTTGGATGCGCTGGCGGCCAAAACCGCCGGCACTTCCGGCGCCGACCTCGCCAACATTGCCAATGAAGCCGCTATTATTGCCGCGCGCAACAATCAAACCGAAATCAGTGAAAAAGATGCTACCGAGGCTTTCGAAAAAGTCGCTATAGGCCCGGAGCGCAAAAGCAAAGTTATGAGCGAAAAAGAAAAAGAAATCACCGCCTTCCACGAAGCCGGCCACGCCACCGTCGGCCATGTTTTGCCAGACAGCGACGTGGTGCACAAAGTCACCATCATTCCGCGCGGCGCCACCGGCGGCGTAACCTGGTTTATTCCGCCGGAAGACCGCAGCTATCATTCGCTAATAGAATACAAAGACATTTTAGCCCGCATGCTGGGCGGTCGCATTGCCGAAGAAATCGTCTTTGGCAAAGACCGCATTACCACTGGCGCTGGCAATGATTTGCAAAAAGCCGCGGAACTAGCGCGCGACATGATCACCAATCAAGGCATGGGCACAAAACTGCGCGACCAAGTTTTCCCGAGCGACGAAGGTATCATGATGGAGCGCATCATGCACGAGCGCGAATATTCCGATGACACGGCCAAAATCATCGACGACGAAGTCGAAAGCCTGATCACCGAAGCTGCCAATCGCGCCCGCACCGTCCTAAAAGCCAACCGCGAAAAGCTAACCGTTCTAAAAGCCAAACTACTCGAAAAAGAAACCATCGACGCCGACGAAGTCAAGCAGTTGCTAAAAGGCACAACTATGCCCAAAGAAGCCGCGCTTTACTAGGCTGCGGCCAACAGGCTTGGCACATTTTGGGCGCTAGTTTGCGCTCCTCACTCCACCGTACCTTTTGTACGTCTGCGCTCCGGTGCTCGGCTTCCATCCCAAACTGCACTTTAGGCTCGACGGCCGCTGGTCTGTGGTTTTTGAATTTTTTAACAAATCACCCTCTGTATTTCTCAAGTTAAAAATGCGACAATAAATAGTGCTAAAAGCTCAAACTTTATAAACTTTATGAATCCGGACATAGACGCCAACACCACTACCATCGATCAAGCTGAGCCGGCCAACCAAGGCGTGGTGCTTTTATTGCAGGTGCCGCGCACGAACGACAAAAAAGAGCTAGCAGCCGAGCAGATGTTCGCCAGTTTGCATGGACTTTTGACGCTGCCGAGCGTTGGGCTGTTTAAGCCACCGCGGCGCGAGCGGATTAGTTTTGAAATTGCGGTGCTTAAAAAGCGCATCGGTTTTTACGTCTGGGTGCCGGAATATTTGAAGAGTTTCGTGGAAGAGCAGATTTACGCGCAATATCCCACAGTACACATTTCGGAAATTCCGGATTTTACGATGAGCCGCGAGCAAACTTTTGCCACAACTTTATCGACGGAGCTGAAAATGTCGGCCAATTCTGCCTTGCCGATTAAAACTTTTCAGAGTTTTGAGGTTGATCCCTTAGCCGCGATTACGGCCACGCTCGCCAAATTCGAAGACGACGAAGAAGCCTGGATTCAATTGATGATTAAACCGGCGGCTGGCAACTGGCACAAAAAAAGCGAGCGCTACATTAACGGTTTAAAAGGTGGCAGCAATAGCGCTGCGGGCGTCGGAATTTTGCAAGCCTTCTGGTCGGCGCCGGACGATAAAAAACCGGCGGCCGCCAAAATGGCCGATTACGAACAAACCCGCGCCTCGGCCGCCGAAGAAAAAAGCCAAAAATTGGCCTTCGAAGCCGCCGTTCGCATCGTCTACCGCGGCAACCTGCCGGAACAACAAGCCAAACTGCGCATGCAATCAATCATTGCCAGCTACCGGCAATTCAACACAACATATTTGAACGGTTTTGCCACCAAACGCGTGGCTGTCGACCCTTATGTCGAAGCGCTGTACCGCGCTCGTCAGTTTGGCAAAGTCGGCTTTATTTGCAATATCGAAGAAGTCGCCACGCTGTATCACTTGCCGCACACCAACGTCGAAACGCCCTACATTTTGTGGGCCGTGGCCCAAACCGCCGAACCGCCAGCCAATTTGCCGCTGGTAACTTCCCAGCATCGCGACGACATTAGCCCAGTCGCCTCGACCAATTTCCGTGGTCACAACACCATGTTCGGCTTGCCGCGCGTCGACCGCGGCCGCCATTTATACATCATCGGCCAAACCGGCGTCGGCAAATCCGGCTTGCTGGAACTGCTAACAATTTCTGATGTTTATAGCCCATTTGGCTTCGCCGTCATCGATCCGCACGGCGATTATGCGCAGAATGTTTTAAAGCGAATTCCGGCCGAACGAGCGCAAGATGTGATTTATTTCAATCCGGCCGACACCGATTTTCCGGTCGCCTTCAATCCGATGGAAGTGCCAGATCCCAAGCTAAAAAGCCACACCACATCAGAACTTATCGGCGTCTTAAAGCGCATGTTCGACAGCTGGGGCCCTAGATTGGAATACATTCTGCGCTACTGCTTGCTGGCGCTGCTCGATTATCCGGAATGCACGATGCTCGATATTACCCGAATTTTAACCGACAAAACTTTTCGAAAAGACGTTTTAAAATACGTCGACGATCCAGTCGTGCGCAATTTCTGGACGGTGGAATTTGCCAGCTGGAACGACCGTTTCGCGGCCGAAGCCATTGCGCCGGTGCTCAACAAAGTCGGCGCCTTTACGGCTAATCCTTTGGTGCGCAACATCATCGGCCAGCCAAAATCCAGCTTCAATATTCGCCAAATCATGAATGAGCATAAAATTTTGATTGTCAATTTGAGCCGTGGCCTGGTCGGCGAAGATAATGCCAGCTTGCTGGGCGCCTTGCTCGTTACTAAAATTCAATTAGCCGCCATGAGCCGCGCTGACATTCCGGCCGAGCAGCGCTCGCCGTTTTATTTGTACGTCGATGAATTCCAAAACTTCGCGACCGATAGTTTCGCCACAATTTTATCCGAAGCCCGCAAATATGGCCTAAACTTAACCGTCGCCAACCAATACACCGCCCAAATGCCGATAGAGGTGCGCGACGCGGTCTTTGGCAATGTCGGCTCGATCATCGCTTTTCGCATGTCGGCCGACGACGCCAACAAAATGCTGCGCTATTTCCAGCCAAAATTCGAAGAAAGCGATTTGGTGCACATGCACAACCGGTATTTCTTAATCAGCATGACAATCGACGGGGAAAAGGTGCAGGGGTTTTCGGCCATCAGCCTAAACTTGCCAGAATCGGCCGAAGACCACAGCGCCGCAATAATCGCCCACAGCCGCGAGCAATACGCCATCACCAAACAGCGCGTCGAATATTACGTCGGCGAGCGCTATCACAACGATCAATCAAAAAAACCAGCTCCCACTAAGTCTGACACTCCGCCGCCAGTTTCGCCAAAACCACAAACCAATGCCGGCTTAAATTTACCCGAATTTTCGCCGCCAAAATCTAGCCAATCAAATCCCGCCCAAACCGTCGCCAAATTAGCCAAAACAGTAGTCGGAAATGTTATCGGCACGTCAAGTCCTGCCGCCAAACCAAAGCGCAAGCGCTCGCGCCGCCGCAAAAAGCCCATTCAACAGGTTCAGGGTAAACCGGCATCTGAAACCTCAAACTCTCCAGCCGCGCCACAACCGGCCATCAAAAATCCCAGCTCGTCCGAAAAACCAGCCAACGAAATGCAAGAATTAAGCATTGACCGCACCATAAAATTAAAATAAATTCTGCTAAAGCATGCTTTTAGTATTTTTCCATTGATTCCAGCGTGCTACTCGGCCAAAGCGAAAGCTTTCAATCCGAAGGAAGCATAACAAGTTATGGAGAGTTCGGAGTGGAAGCTTGTAGCTGGCCAGGTGTGCGGCGGGACGATGGGAAGGTGCTAAAAGGATGTTAGTATAAATAAATGGAAAACAAATTGCAGTTTTTGGCGGAGTTTCAAAGCCTGCTCAAAAATTATCGGATATCAAGCAATAATCTGGCAATTCTAAGGCAAGCTAAACTTGTGCTTTTGGTCGGGCCGACTTCTAGCGGTCGCAACACAATTATTGAAGAGCTGGTCAAAAGCGGCGATTATTACCACATTGTGTCGGACACGACGCGCGCTCAAAGGCTGAAAAACGGCCGGCCAATCGAGCAAAATGGCCGCGAATATTGGTTTCGCGGCGAAGCCGAAGTCTTGGCCGATTTGCGCGCCGGCCAATACATGGAAGCGGCGATTATTCACGCTCAGCAAGTTTCGGGCTGCAATATCCGCGAGCTTGAATTGGCCAATCGAGCCGGCCAAATCAGCATCAAAGACATTGATCCGCAGGGCGCAGCCACTATCAAAGCTGCTAAAAAAGATACGATTATAATTTTCGTTTTGCCGCCGAGTTATGACGAATGGTTGCACCGTATGCGCGGCCGCGGGCAGATTTCCAGCGCCGAGCTAAAGCGCCGGCTGGATAGCGCGCGCCAGGAACTAGCGGCGGCGCTGGCCAGTGATTATTATCAATTTATTATCAATAGTTCGCTTACGCAAGCCGTCCGGCAAGTGGCCGCCATAGCCGCCGCTGGCCGCCAGCAACCGAGCATGCAAAGCGCTGGCCGTCAGCTGGCGCAAGACTTGCAACAGACACTTCAAACTATCAAGCGGTCTGAAATTAAATTGTCTTAGAACCCATCCAAAATCTTTTTTTCAGTTGCGAGACGTGATTTCAGTTGTGAGATGGCGGTTTTCTTTTGGCGGCAGATTGCAGCTGAAACCCAAGTCGTAGCAGGGAAAAAGATTTTGGATGGGTTCTTAAGCGGCCACGCTGGCAGGCGTTTGGGAATATTTATATTGTGCCAGAAGCTCTTCGTTTAGCTGTTCAACGCTCGCCAGGCTCAGGCCTTGGCGGCGGGTTTTCATGGCTTCGGAAATTAAGCCAAAGCTGTCGGCGGCGCGCACGTGCGATTCTGGCGCGACGCTAACTTCTGTCGGAATTTTGTCAATTGTCAAACCCATCAAGTGCGCGATGTGTAAAGCTTGGCGGTCGGCACCGTATCTTTCACTGGTAACTTGGGGCCAGATTTCGTCGGCGACATTGCCACGAAAAGCTTTGGCGCCGGCCTGGACATCTTTCACGTCGCCGGTCGAGGCAATTTTTTCCAGCGCCCACGGCAGCGTAGCGTGGCCAATCGCCCGCAGCCGGCCGTCGTGCTGGCCGGAGTTTTCTGCTCGCGTGCCAACCGCGATATCGGCGCCGTTTTTGATGGATTCATAAAACTTCAAAAGCACTTCTGGCGGATAAGATCCGTCGGCATCAATCATGGCCTTAACGCCGCCACGAGCGGCCAGCATGCCCAGCCGCAGTGCCGCGCCTTTGCCGCGGTTTTGTTCGTAGCGCAACACCTTTAGGCCGGCATCGGCGGCAATTTGGGCGGTATTATCGACCGATCCATCGTCGATGGCCAAAACTTCGTATTGCTGCCGCTTAAAATTGTCGTCGAGACGCGCCAATATATCTTCAGTATTTTGCTTGAACAATCCGGCTCGACTTCCGCCGCCTTCGTTGTAGGCCGGAATGACTACTGAAATTTCGGGTTGATCGAAATTTGCGCATTCATTTGCTGCAGACATTATCACATCTCCAAACTTATTTGTATATTAGCACAATAATACTTAAAAGTCAATGATATCATAAAGGTTTAGCACTCTTGACGATTGAGTGCCAAAAAGCTATAATCGCAGTATGGCAAAGCAAAAGAGCAGCCCGAGTCGGCGAATTTATTTCGCAACCCGGCGTGATGAGAAAAACGTAGTTTGTCTCATGGGGAGTTTATGACCAATCGCCAGCAACAAATTTTGAGCGCTATTGTCGAGCAATATGCCGAGGTGGCCAGCCCTGTGGGCAGCAGTTTGCTGGCCAAAGTTTTTGAGGTCTCTAGCGCCACCATCCGCGCCGAAATGGCCGAGCTGGAGCGCCTGGATTTAATCATGCAGCCCTACACCAGCGCCGGCCGCGTGCCGACCGACAAAGGCTACCGTTTCTACGTCAATCACGTGTCCGAAGCCAGTTCCGTAAGCCATGAAAACCGCGGCGAACGCGCGCTAACGGCATCCGTCAAACACGCCGGCCTGCCCGACACGACCATCCGCAACGCCGTCAACACGCTGGTCGAGCTGACTCATAATTTAGGCATCGCTACTATCGGCCCGCAATTATATATGAGCGGTTTATCAAATTTATTTGGCCAGCCGGAATTCGTCGGCGGCGCGCAAGTCCGCCAAGTGGCCGCTCTGCTCGACAATATTGAACCTTGGCTCGTCGAAGCCGCACCCAATGAGCCGCTCAGCGTCTACATCGGCAGCGAAAATCCTATCGGTCGCAGCGCCGGCTGCAGCCTAATTATCAGCCGTTTCGTCAGCCCGTATTCCGACCGCAGTTACATAGGCGTTTTAGGTCCGACACGTCAAAGCTACCGCGACGTCATCAAGCTAGTTCGCCACGCCGGCGAGGCGCTGGAAGAGGTTTTGTATGAATGAATTAGATTATCAAGGTTACTACCAACTTGCCGAAATCATACCAATTCGCCCTGAATTAGCATCGCCGGCTGTCCAAGAAAAACCATCGTTGCTAACAAAAATAAACTACTTTTGCGGCCAGGCCGCACGGATAGTGATAGAAGGACTTTTCTCAGATGAGTTCGACTGATAAAAAAAAGCAACCAAAGGGTTCGCCGCATAATTTGCAAAATGTTGAGGCACTTAACCAGCAAATCGCCGAGCTAACCGAGGCTCTGCAGCGCGAGCGCGCCGATGCTACCAATTTACGCCGCCGCTCCGAAGCAGAGCGCGTCGCCATGGGTGCTTATTATAAAAGTTTAGTTGTCCGCGAACTTTTGCCAGTAATCGATAATCTAGAACGCGCTCTCAAGCACGCGCCAAAAGATCTAGCGGATAACGACTACGTTAAAGGCGTGCAAGGCGTAGTCAAACAATTTGAAAAAGCGCTGGCGGGTATTGGAGTTAGCAAAATCAAAACTACAGGCCAAGCCTTCGACCCCAAATTCCACGAAGCCGTGCAAATGGAAGAGGGCGACGGCACCCGCGAAGTCGTCGCCGAAGAATTGCAAGCCGGTTATCGCCTAGGCGACGAAGTAATTCGCCACGCCATGGTAAAAGTCAAAATGGAAAATAACTAAACATGAACGCATCATCGAGATCAATACTTGCAGGCAGTGTGTGCGCTGCCTGTAGCTTAGTCATGGTTATTAGTATAGCCAAAATTATTCCTTACGGTTTGAGCGGAGAAATCGCCTAAGCTAAATTATGGATCGTCTTATTTATAGTCGCCTTTGTGATTGGCCTGTCGTTTGGGGTCGCTTATTATTACTACAAAGCTCGCGCCACAAATGCCGATCCTTACGGCAAAAATAGCGCCGGAATCGAAGCCCTAGCCCAAGCCGGAAAATCATTGGAAAAGCCCGATGAAAAGAAAAAGCCGAATTAGCACTCTTGACATTAGAGTGCTAATTTTTTATGCTAGAATAGTATTGGCAGTCAGACTAATCGGCTGCTAAAATTAAATCAAGCAATTTAATTAAAATTATTTAATAAGGAGAAATAAATTAATGAAGAAACTGCCACTAAATCAGCTAATAGATGAAAACGGACATCCAATTGGTCAACTTTTTATAAACGAGGAGACAGTAAATGAGTAAAATAATTGGTATCGATTTAGGCACTACAAATTCGGCGATGGCTGTGATGCAGTCGGGCAAGCCGGAAATTATCGCTAATAGCGAGGGCACGCGCACTACGCCTTCGGTTGTGGCCATCAATAAAAACGATGAGCGTTTGGTTGGCCAGGTGGCTCGGCGTCAGCAAGTAACAAACGCTAAAAACACGATTTATGAAGTCAAGCGGCTGATTGGCCGGAACTTTAGCGACAAAGAAGTCCAGCGCGATTTGAAATTAATGGGTTACGAAATCGTTAAAAGCGGTACCGGCGTAAAGGTCAAAATGGGCGATAAAGAACTGAGCCCGGAAGAAATTAGCGCCATGATTCTTGGCAAATTGAAGGCCGACGCCGAAGGCTTTTTGGGCGACAAAGTTACGGAAGCTGTAATTACCGTGCCGGCCTACTTCGACGATTCCCAGCGCCAGGCGACCAAAGACGCTGGTAAAATCGCTGGCCTGGAAGTCAAGCGTATTATTAACGAACCGACGGCTGCGGCGCTGGCTTACGGCTTGGATAAAGGCGAAACCAAAGACGAAAAAATCGCCGTTTTCGATCTTGGTGGCGGCACGTTTGATGTGTCGATCTTGGAACTTGGCGACAGCGTTTTCGAAGTTAAATCAACTAATGGCGATACGCATCTGGGCGGCGCTGACTTTGACCGGGTGGTTGTCAATTTCTTCGTCGAAGAGTTCAAAAAAGACAGCGGCATAGATGTTTCTGGCGATAAGGCCGCTATGCAGCGCTTGCGCGACGAAGCCGAAAAAACCAAGATTGAGCTTTCGACCGCGCAAGAAGTCGACGTAAATATTCCGTTTTTGACGGCCGATGCCGATGGCCCGAAACACTTTGAATTCAAACTAACCCGCTCCAAATTAGAAAGCCTAGTTGGCGAATTAATCGAAAAAACCGGCAGCCCGTGCGAAAAAGCCTTAAAAGACGCCAAGTTAAAAGCCAGTGATATCAACGCAGTGGTTTTGGTTGGCGGCATGACGCGCATGCCGGCCGTTCAGGAAAAAGTTAAGCAAATTTTTGGCCAAGACCCGATGAAAGGCGTCAATCCGGACGAAGTCGTCGCCATTGGCGCGGCGATTCAGGGCGGAGTTTTGCAGGGCGACGTGAAGGATGTTTTGCTGCTGGACGTTACGCCTCTAAGCCTAGGAATCGAAACCATGGGCGGTGTCATGACTAAACTTATTGAGCGCAACACTACGATTCCGACCAGCAAATCTGAAGTTTTCTCGACAGCGGCCGACAGCCAGCCACAAGTAGAAATTCACGTAGCCCAGGGCGAGCGTGAAATGATCGAAGGCAACAAATCGCTAGGCCGGTTCGTGCTAGATGGCATTCCGCCGGCTCCGCGCGGCGTGCCGCAAATTGAAGTAACTTTCAATATCGACGCTAACGGAATATTAAATGTTAGTGCTAAAGATAAAGGCAGCGGTAAAGAACAAAGCATCACTATTCAAGGTTCTGGCAACTTAGATAAAACCGAGGTCGAAAAAATGGCCAAAGACGCCGAAGCTCACGCCGACGAGGACAAGGCCAAAAAAGAGACAATCGAGTCGCGCAATATGCTGGATAGCGCCGTCTATCAGGCCGAAAAAATGAAGACGGATAACAAAGATAAATTATCCGACGAAGATATGAAAACCTTGAACGAAGCTGTCGACGCAGCCAAAAAAGTAGCCGCCGACGAAAAAGCCGAAAAAGACGCCATAGAATCCGCCGCTAAAGAACTAAACGAAAAAATCATGCCAATCGGCGCCAAGATGTATGAACAAGTTGCCAAGGACGAAAAGCCAGACGAAGACAATGAAGCCGAATCCGAGACTAAATCTGACAACAAAAAAGATGACGAACCAGTAGAAGGCGAAGTCGTCGACGACAAAAAAGACTAGATATGGATGACGATATCCCATACAAACCGCATCCTGCAATTCAAAAGCAGATGCAAGAACATGCTAAAGAGTTTAATAAGTACAACTTTTACAGGGAGATAGATAAGGTGCAGGAGGCAGCCAGCCCTTCTGAAGAAATGCGACTCGTTCTAGAGTTTTTGCTGCGCTTCCAATGGCTTGAAGAAAACGCAAAAGATTTGCTTTGGTATCTCTATGGAGCAACAAGTGAGAAAAGGCTTAATACCTACATGACTTCTAAAAAAAGAGATGATATACGCAGTTTATATACTCGGGATGTCATAAAAGAGCTCGGATACTTTCATATAGACGAAGATGGCTATAAAGATGAACTTGAAGGTCTAAGTAAAGAATTAGACTCATTGAGCAAGGTACGCAACCGGTTAACGCACTCGCTCTACGCTGAAGAAATCAAAGAAAAGAAGCTATTAGTTGAAAAGCTGAAAAATGGCTTGAAGCGGTCGAAAAACTTACTAGAGAGGGTTGATAAACTTAATAGAATTTATTCTCGTTGTGCAGCTGAACTTGAAATTAAAAATAGATTGGCTAGTCGTGGCTGACTTAATAGCGATGTTACTAATAAGTGAAAGCCGGGCGGCAACGCAGAAGCGACACCACTTATTGACAGGTCAGTCAATTCGTGCTACTATTCAAACACTGCACCTCGCTTGGACATTTGTTCTCGCGAGGTCTTTTAAATTAACAGAAATAAAGCAATGAGCAAAATCGTACTAATCGACGGAGAAAATCTTTTCTATGGCCTTAGGCGTTTAGTAGGTGGCGAAGAGCTGGCCTCGCGAGAGGTTTTTCAGAGTTATGATTTTCGTGGCTTAATAGAAGAGCTGTTGGCTGATGATTTGCCGTCTGAAATACTATGGTTTGGCGCGCGTTTGCGTCAATATGATGAAACACCAGAATTATTAACCAAAACAAAAAGAGCGATATACTTGCAATCAAAGCTGGTCAATCTTTTGCAGAGCCAGAAAATCCCATTCATCAAAGTAGGCTACTTACGTGCTCGAGAGGCCGAATCTTGCCCCAACTGCGGCCAGCAGGAGTGGAAGTTGCTTGAAAAGGGTGTGGATGTGGGCGTCGCTGCTCGTATGATGCAGGAGGCAGCAAGTGGACGCGAGATAGTTCTTATGAGTGCCGATACCGACTTATTGCCAGCAATTAGAGCCTCAAATAAAAGCTCAAAAGTTATGTACATAGGTTATGAATACCAGCCGATCAGTGCTCTTTCGAGGCAAGCATATGCAACTCGCATTATTACCAAACCCCTTGCGCAAAAGTATCTAAAGGCGGACACGTAAATAATGGCTGATAAACGAGATTACTACGAAGTTTTGGGGGTTGGCAAAGGCGCTAGCGCGGATGAGGTTAAAAAGGCTTTTCGGCGCAAGGCTATCGAGCTGCATCCGGATAAACAGGGCGGCGACGAGGCCAAGTTTAAGGAAGTTAATGAAGCCTATGACGTACTAAAAGATTCATCTAAGCGGCAGCGCTATGATCAGTTCGGTCATGCCGGCGTGGGTGGCGCTTCGGGTGCTGGCGGCAATCCGTTTGAAGGTTTTGGCGGCTTTGGCGGCGGCCAAGGCCAATCGATGAATTTTGATTTTGGCGATATGGGGCTAGGCGATATTTTTGGTAGCTTTTTTGGCGGCCGTTCGACAGGCTCACGGCAAGCGGCGCATGGCCGCGACGTGGAAGCTAATGCCGAAATAACTTTCGAGCAAGCAGTTTTTGGCAGCGATATCAAACTTAAATTGGACCTTGATGATACTTGTTCGCACTGCAAAGGCACTACGGCCGAGCCAGGATTTGAGCTAAAAACTTGCGGCACTTGCAAAGGTTCCGGCCAGGTAGTTAGAGAAACGCGCACGATTTTTGGCAACATCCAGCAAGCTACCGTTTGCCCGGAATGCAAAGGCGCTGGCAAAATTCCCGAAAAAGTCTGCACGGTTTGCCACGGCAAAGGCACGCAGCGAAAAACTCAAAATATCGACCTGAAGATTCCGGCTGGCATTGACGACGGCGCGACGATTCGCTTGCGCGAACACGGTGAAGCGGTAGCTAACGGCCCGAAAGGCGATTTGTACGTCAACATTCGCGTCAAAGCCCACAAAAAATTCACGCGCGAAGGCGATTTAATTCTTAGCGAAGAACATGTCGGCATGGTTGACGCCGCCGTCGGCCTAGAAATGGACGTCGAAACGGTCGACGGCGCGGTGCGCATGAAGGTTCCGGCCGGCACGCAAAGCGGCAGCGATTTCAAACTGTCGGATCACGGCGTGCCGCATTTGCGCGGCAGCTCGCGCGGCGCTCACATTGTCACCATCATCGTCGACACTCCAACCAGACTAACCAGAAAACAGCGCCAAATCTTGGAAGATTTTAATGCCGAAAATTCTGGCAAACACTCAATTTTCGGTGGCTAATAAAACTTAAACGTACTTTTAATTTATCGTAAAAAAGTATATAATAAACAAAACTTTAAGTTAAATATTGTAGGCCCATGAAACAATTAATTAATATTGGCACAGCCGAACTGCTAAATTTGCCCGATAACCAAATTTTTGATGTCCCGGCCAAGGTTGATACCGGCGCCGACAAGTCGTCCATTTGGGCCAGCAACATTCGGCCGGACGGCGGCAAGCTGACTTTTTGCTTGTTTGCGCCTGGCTCGGTATTTTATAGCGGCGAAGATATTGCAACTGATATGTTTCGCTATGCATCCATTCGCAACTCCTTCGGTCAAAAAGAGCTGCGCTACAAAGTTCGCCTCCAGGTTCAACTGGGCGAGCACAAATTAAAGCGTTGGTTTACGCTGGCCGACCGCTCGCGCAACGCTTATGGCATTTTGCTAGGCAAAAACTTACTCAAAAATAAGTTCGTGGTCGACGTTTCCCAAAAATACGTTTTGAGTCACCCGGCTCATACCAACCGCGTGCTGGTTTTTGGCAAACACCCCGATACCGTGGCATTTTTTGAAAAAGTCAATTTGCGCAATAATGAACCAACCGATTATTTCTGCGATAATTATGATTCGCTGATTTTTTATTTTGACGGATCGAACACACACGTAATCAATGCGGCCGATGGCGGTCTGGATTTAGCAACCTATAGTTTCATTTTTTTTAAGAGTCATTACAACGGCGAGTTTGCTCCGGTTGCGGCGGATTATTTGCGTTACAAAGGCCGCAACTTTGTCGATAAAGAACTGGCCGGCTCGCGCTCACTGGACAAATTGGCGCAACTTATGAAACTAAATTGTGCCATGCTGCCGCTGCCGCGCACGATTTGCGCCAGGACGTCTCAGCTCAAAACCAGGTTTGGCGAGCTATCCGAATATTTGGGGCTGCCGTTTGTCTTAAAAGATATCCACAGTGATCGCGGCAAGAATAATTATTTGATTGGAACGCAAGCCGATTTCGATACTATTTTGCGCCAGGCGCGGCCGTCCAAAAAGCTGACATTTGTTGCTCAGAAATTTATCCCGAACGACGGTTTTTACCGTCTCAATATTTTTGGCAATACTACCAGGCTGGCGATTTGGCGCGCAGCGTCAGGCCACCAAGATCGTCTCAAATCACACCTTAATAAACCCAGTGGCGGCGTCAATGCGCAGCTACTAAAACTAGGCGCTTTGCCAAGCCAGCTGCACACCTTGGCGGCCAGCGCCGCCGCTTGCCTTAATCGTCAAGTGGCTGGCGTAGATTTAGTGCAAGACAAATCGACCAAGAAATGGTACATTTTGGAGGTCAACAATGGTCCGCAAATTAGAAGCGGCCCGTTCATTGATGATAAAATTCGAATAACTGCAGAGTTTTTCGATAAACAGTTAGGACGCTTATGAATATAGCAATTTTATCAAAAGGCGCGAGCAACTACTCGACGCGCCGACTAAAAGAAGCGGCAAAACTACGCGGCCACGAAGTGCGCGTCATCAACTACGCCAAATGCTACGTAACGCTTGAGAGCAGCAATCCGGTGGTGCACTACAAAGGCGAAGAACTGCGAGACATTGATGTGATTATTCCGCGGATCGCCCATAGTTTGACCAATTATGGTTCGGCTATTGTCCGGCAATTTGAAATGCAAAACGTTTTTACCACTACTAGCTCGATCTCGATTGTTCGTTCGCGAGATAAGCTGCGCGGTTTACAACTGCTAGCCAAGGCTGGCGTTGGTATTCCGAAAACCGTTTTTGCCCGCGAAACGGCCGATGTTGATGATGTTTTGGAACAAGTTGGCGGCGCGCCGGTAATTATCAAAGTGGCGCGCGGCGCTTTGGGCCGCGGCGTAGTTCTGGCCGAAACGCGCAAAGCCGCCAAGGCCGTGATGCAAGCTTTTTATGTCGAGGGCGTCAACTTTTTAGTCCAGGAATATGTCGCCGAAAGCGCCGGTTCTGACGTTCGGGCTTTTGTCGTCAACGGCAAAGTTGTCGCCAGCATGAAACGCCAGAGCCTAGACGACGATTTTCGCTCCAATTTGCACCAAGGCGGCGAGGGCACAATCACCAAACTCAGCGATGAAGAACGCAAAACCGCCCAAAAAGCCGCTCGCACCATGGGCCTGCAAGTTTGCGGCGTCGACATGCTGCGCTCCGACCGTGGCCCGCTGGTTCTAGAAGTAAATAGCAGTCCAGGTTTCCAAATCGAGAAAGTTACCGAGCGCGACGTAACCTCAAAAATAATAGACTACATCGAACAAAACGCGCGCGGTCGCCAACGCAAAGACCGTGTCGGTGCGTAAAGGCAATATGAGGGAAACTGGTTTCCATATAGCTTCACGCGGCATCATTCTATTATATTAAAGGCATGAATGATTCCGGTTTAAGCAATATACTTCGCCTTGCAAATTATATTGCTTCGCTACGCTCGGCATATAAATTTCGCTTACCGCTCAAATTATCATCGCGCGGTCAAAATGGAAACATATTGCCAAAGTTGCTCTTTTCCTTAATTGTTCTATTAGTTTTGATTGTAATTATAGCTATTTTTGCTAGTAGAAACCCTAGTCTAAAAGTTAATGACCACAGCTACAAATTGATAGTCGCTAGCAGTTCGGCACAAAAAACTAAGGGTCTGGGTTACCGCAGGTCACTGCCACAAAATCAAGGCATGTTATTCGTTTTTAATGCCAGCGCCAGATACTGTTTTTGGATGAAAGCCATGCGCTTTAGGCTGGATATTATTTGGCTTAACGCTAGCAAGCGCGTGGTTTACTTGAAACCAAATTTATCGCCCGCGACTTATCCGAAAAATTATTGCCCGCTGCAGCCGGCGCGCTACGTTATCGAACTAAATGCCGGCCAAGCCGCAAAATCTGATGTTAGGCTCGGCCAAACGCTCAAATTCTAAACCGTAGCCATTTAGCCACGCTAATGCTTTATAGAACTTACGCATTTCAAGCGAAGTTTGGGATGAAAAGCGAGCATCGCAATGTAGCCGTACTATCGGTACGGCGGAATGAGAAGCGGAGATTTTCGCTTGGAAATGTGCAAAATGCGTAAGTTCTATTTATAGTATTAACATATGTCGCCGCTAGTACTGCTTATCATAATTATACTGATTCCGGTTTTAGCCGCGCTTTTGCTAAAATTTAACGCCGGCATATTATTTATGAGCTTGTGCGCAGGCGATGTTTTGGTGCGCTATGTGCCGCATTCCAGTGCCGCGGTTTTGCCGCAAACACAAAACATTAGCGGCAATGGCTGGCAGTTAATTTTACTATTAGTGCCGCCAGTAGTTGTGGCCGTAATAACTTTTCGCAGCGTCAAAGGCGGGGCCAAGCAGCTGGCCAATCTTTTGCCGGCGCTGGGCACGGGATTGTTGCTATTATTTTTGGCGCAGCCGCTTTTGCCCGGCTCGAGCAGCCAAAGTCTGGCGCAATTATCGCAGTGGCACAGCGTCAATAATTATCGTCCGGAAATTATTGTCGCCGCTGCTGCCGTCAGTCTATTTTTCATTTGGTTTCAGCGCCAAAAATCCGGCAACTCCAAAAAATCCAAAGCTTAATTTTAACTATCTAAGCAGTTGACTTTTAACCAAAAACTAAAGATAATACAATCTGTTATTTACCGCCTTTGAAGCTACCAAAATCGCAATCCAAGGAGCGTTAGCGACTGAATACGATTTTGAGAGGAGCGCTGTAGCCGTAAGCCGAAGCTTTTGCCGATAGGCAAAACGAGGTATCGGCGTACAGTGCGACGAGGGTCCATAGCTCAGCTGGTTAGAGCACCTGCCTTTTAAGCAGGGTGTCGTGGGTTCAAGTCCCACTGGACCCTCCAATTTAACTAACGACTTCACTAGAAAGCTTTTTATTTTGCTATAGTTTAGGCATGAATCGCTTGGCCAGCATAGATAAATTGAATAATCGCTATTTTATAATGCGGCATGGGCAGAGTCGAGCTAATATCGAAGAGATAATTGTTAGCGATCCGAAACTTGGCAAATCCAGTAGATACGGGCTGACAGATTTAGGTAAACAGCAGGCTGAGCAGGCTGCCAAAAATAGCGGATTATCGCAAAATATTATTATTTATAGTTCGGATTTTAGCTGTGCCAGACAAACCGCGGATATTGTTGGCCGGATTATTGGCGTTTCTGAAATTAAAACCGTTCCGGCTTTGTGCGAGCGGAATTTCGGCAAATAGGAGCAAACCGGCGACAAGAACTATCAAAAAGTTTGGGCTAATGACGAGCGGAAAATCAGCCAATCGCAAGACGGTTTAGAATCCGTGGAAGCCGTTCAGGATCGAGTAACTTCATTTATAAATGTGTTAGAAAAGCTCTACAAAAACTAGGACATTTTACTAGTTTCGCACGGTAACGTATTGCAAATTTTGCAAGCCAGTTTTCTAAAAATAGATCCGACCCGGCATCGCAACTTGCCGCACCTAGAAGTTGCCGAAATCAAACAACTATCGCAGTGACACCTAGAAACCTATTTTTTGGGGCGGACTTTTACGGCCGTGCCGTAGGCGGCGACTTTGTTCATGATGCCGCCGATTTCGCTGGTGTCGAAGCGCATGGCCAGCACGGCGTTGGCCCCCTTGGCGGCCGCGGCCTGGCGCAGCCGGTCGAGAGCTTGTTCACGGCTGTCTGGTAATAATTTGGTGTAGCCGCCGGATTCGTCGCCGACAACTTTGCGCAAGCTGGCACCAAAATTGCTTTAAAACATTGCGGCTTCGGACAATCAGCCCAAAAATTTCGCCCACAACTCCCACCACTTCGTAACCCGGCAAGTCGTCAGTCGTAGCAACCATAATCTCGTCTTTATCCGACATATAAAACTCCTTCAAAAATATTATTTTGTAGTTAAAATTATAGCACAATCATCAAGCTCTAAAGTCTTTCGCCGGGTTTAAAAAGCTAATTCCTGTGACGTTATAAACTTGTTTTTAAGCCTAGGCTGTAATTTTTTTCGGTAGGGTGGAAACCATGGCCAGCGCCAGGATGATTAAAATTACGGCGACCAAAGTTGCCAGCTGGGCGCTACGGGAAAAGGTCAGGGCGAGCGCGTGCGGCTGATGGCTGAATTTTAGCGTGCCAAACAGCGTTGTGCCAATGGCGGCGATGCCCAGAGCGCTGCCGACGCGACGGGCAGTATTGAGCACGCCGGTAGCCGCGCCGGCGTCACGGCCTGGCACGCTGGCCAGCACGAAATCCATATTTGGCGCAATGAATAAACCGTTGCCGAGGCCGGCCAGAAACAGCGGCCCGGTCAAAATATAAGCGCTAATATCGTAGCCGCCGATATGCAAAACGAACAACACCAACGCCAAGCCAATGGCCAGCGTAGCTGCGCCCAGTACCAAAACGCCGCGTCCCAGCCGCGCCGAAAATTTATCGCTAACCGAAGCCGATATCATGCTGCCAATGGCGAACGGCACGATCATCAGCCCGGTCGCCAAAGCTCCGCGCTGGAGGCCGTCCTGCCAAAAAATCGACAAAATGAAAAACAGGCTGGTAAAGGACGCGAAATAAACTAATGATAATAGCGAGCCGGCGGCAAACGGAATTTGGCGCAGCAAATGTGTTGGCAAAAGCGGCTCCCCGCCGCGCTTGTCGAGCCGATTTTCGTGCTGCCAAAGCACGGTAAAAACCGGAACCGCTGCGATAAAACAAATGTACGTCCAGATTGGCCAGCCGAGCTGCTGTCCCTCGACCAGCGGAATTAATAATAGCAACAATCCGGCGCTGAGCAGACCGATGCCCAGCGGATCGACATTGTGACGGCGCTCAGACGCGCCTTCGTCATGCGGCAATAATTTATAAGCCAGCGGAAACAAAACGGCGCCAATCGGCACGTTAATCAAAAATACCAGACGCCAACCATTATTTAGGCCGCCGGCTTGCACCAAAAGGCCACCAAGCAGCGGCCCGATGGCCGTCGCCACGCCAATAATTGCGCCCAGCAAACTAAAGGCTCGGCTGCGCTCTTTGCCCTGAAACAGCAGTTGAATAAAAGCCGTCACAGCCGGCGTAAAAATCCCCGCGCCGGCGCCTTGCAAGGCGCGCGAAGCGATCAGCTGGCCGGAATTTTGCGCCAAACTGCAAGTCAAACTAGCCAAAGTAAATATCGCGAGCCCGACCAAAAAAGTCCAACGATGCCCAATATTATCGCCAATCCGGCCAGCCGTAATCAGCAGCAAACCAACTGCCAAAACGTAGCCCGAAACCACCCATTCCAGCACCGAGCTGCCGGCGTTCAAACCGTGCTGAATGCTCGGCAGCGCCACATTAACCACAGTTACGTCGATCAAAGCCATAAACATGCCGATCATCAAAACCGCGAAAATCAGCGATCGACCAGCCGCCGGCTTGGCCTGCCTGCCAGTCGAACAGCTTAAAAATGCTTTAGCTTTTGCCATATTCAAATCTCCTATTTATGATATGCCGCTTGTCGGTTCGCCCACAATAAAAAAGCAGGATTTTTCGGCATACAAATTAATGTATATCAGAAATCCTGCGATGTAAGCTGTTCCAAGCTTACTACAAGCGAATATTTCGCTCTGCGGCCAGCCAAAAGTTCAAAACTTATTGGCCCCGGAACATTTGTTTCTGCCGCTAATTATAGCAAATAATTTCAAGCTGTGACAATCAATAATCAGGAATTTAAGCATAATTAAACTCTCGCCCTGTTCGGCATTATTTTAAAAATTGGCTTGGTGCCCCGAGTTGGATTCGAACCAACGGCCTTAGGCTTAGAAGTCCTCTGCTCTTATCCACTGAGCTATCGGGGCGCGGCTTTTGCTTGACAAGCAAAAGCCGTTATCAATTAGCAAATTACAAATAGCAATGTTTAGCCAGCCTGGCGACTGAGATTATTAATACTCAAAAGCTTATAAAAAACTCTTGGCCAAAAATGGCAATTGGTTAATTGTAAATTGTTAATGGCTTTGCCTTGAAAAATGACAAAGCTGGTGCGAGTGGCGGGAATCGAACCCGCGTCCCAAGTTTGGAAAACTTGTATACTAACCGTTGTACTACGCTCGCGCTAATTTTAAATAACAGATATGATTATACACTTTTTTAAGCCCGAAAACTTGATATTTCGCTAGCTAGCATTTATTGCTATAATCAAATTATCAAATACGTTTAAGATAATTTTTTGAAGGAGAAAAAATGCTAAGTCGATTTGCAGCTGGGGTAGTGGATTTGTTTTTGGTTATCGCCGAGCTATTTTTGGCGTTCCGGGTTGTGCTGCGCTTTTTTGCGGCTAATGGCGCCAATAGTTTTGTGCACTTTATTTATACTTCCAGCAACACTTTGCTGCAGCCATTTCGCGGGATTTTTCAGACGACGATTATTGGCCGCAACCACGTGCTTGATTTTTCGACGCTGTTTGCTATGGTGATTTACGCGCTGTTTGGCGTGGCCATTATCGCTGTTTTAAGATTTTTGGGCTCAGCCACCGACAGAGCCCATCACGTCGGCAAAAAATCCAAATAGAGCGTTAGGGCTGTTGCATTTCTGGATATGGACGCAGCAAGTTAGCAGCAAGTAAAAAAGTAGTAAGCAGTCCGGACCTATCAATTTTAATTGCAGTTTGGGGCGAAATTATTAGAAAAGTAAGACTAGAACTTTAGTAATCTTCTTAACTGTTGTCTATAATTCTTGTTGTCTAGCTAATGTAGCCGCCAATAAGTGCCAGAATAACGCCTAACACCGCGCAGACTTGGCCGACAACCCATAGGCGCATGGTGACTTTGGTTTTTGGCCAGCCGGTTGCCTCTAGGTGATGATGCAAGGGTGAGGCGATAAATATTTTGCGATGGCGAATTTTTTTGGACGCTACCTGCAATACTACAGAACCAGCCTCGGCCACGAAAACTAGGGCGATAATCGGCAACAAAAACACAGTATCGGTTAGCATGGCCACCACGCCGAGCGACGTGCCCAGAGCGAACGAACCGACATCGCCCATAAAAAACCGCGCTGGCGGAATGTTGAACCAAATGTAGGCTAGCAGCGCGCCGGCTGCGCTCAAGCAAAACGCGGCAATGCCAAAATTGCCCTGCAGAGCCGCGATCACGGCGAACGCGCCGTAAGCGCTCATTAGCGTGCCGCCCGCCAATCCATCCAGCCCGTCGGTAATATTAACGGCATTGCCGGTGCTAACCACCACCAAAACAAACAGCGGGATAATGCCCAAACCAAGTGCCAAATTGCCCGCGAACGGAATATGTATGGTTGTAAAATCTAGTTTATAGTAGAAAAATAGCGCGGTAATTATGGCTACGGCAGCCACCATAGAAAATTTTATTAGCGGTCGCAAACCGGCAAAATTGCCGCCCTTGCCGCGGATATTGATAATATCATCTACCAGCCCGACAAATCCGCCACCCAGCAGCGCCGCCAAAGGCAACCACGTCTGATTACGGTTCAGATTAAACGCAAAAGTTACAATAGTAATAGCCGCGATGGTAACCAGCCCAGCCATAATTGGCATCTCGCGCTTGATGCGCAGTTTGTTAATAACTTCTAGCTTTTCGCCCGTTGTCGAGTGCGTGCGATGCCGCTTCCAAAGCTTGTGTTTATAAGCAAAGTGCGTATAAACCGGCGTCAGCAGCATAGCTATGCCAAACGACAAAAAGCTTAGCAAAAAGATTGTCGCTGTTTTGTCTGTTAGCTGCTCGAGTGTGACCATAAAATTTTATATTGGCGCATGTCCTGGCATTTATTGTATCATGCATGTGCGGTGTCGATGGCCACGACAGTTCATGAGTCTGCATCGATCAAAATGGCTAACGTTGGCAGCATGTAAAATGAGTAACTATGGAACTATTAAGACACCCGGTTTTGATTCTAATAAGAGGCTTGCCGGGCAGCGGCAAGTCTTATTTGGCTAAGTCGCTGCAAAAAGCATTTCCGCGAGATGGTGTTGTCATGCTTGACCCGGACGCCACGGATTATCAATCAAAAGAATACCTCGAACACGTAAAAGCTTTAACCACGGAAGGTGTCGACGCTAGCTTGCACGCCTACAGATTCTTGCGAGCAAAAGCCTACGCCGGAATTTCTGATCATAAAATTATTATTTGGAACCAGCCATTTACGAACCTGGAAATTTTTAACAAAATGGTCGGCCGGCTATTAACTCACGTCTCTGAAAATGGCAGCGACTTGCCGATTCTAGTAGTAGAAGTCGAGATCGATCCCGCCGCCGCCAAACAAAGAATCGCGCAGCGGAAAAACGCCGGCGGCCACGGTCCCTCCGACCATACCCTCGCGCAACGCATTAACGATTATAAAAGCTTTGCCGAGCACGGCTATAACACCGTAGCGGTTGATGGCGAAAAAGATGTCTCGGATTCTGTAGCGTCAGTCCTAAAAGCCCTGGCAGAATTATTGCAAAAAAGCTAGGCTACTAAATTTCGTGCAACACTGTGATATGGGCGCCGATGGAGTTTAGCCGCTGGGCCAAATCTTCGTAGCCGCGGTTGATGGTGTAAATATCGCGCAGCGTGGAAATGCCATCGGCGGCCAGCATCCCAATCAGCAATAGCGAGGCTGGGCGCAGCGCCGGCGGACAGCTGACGTAGGCTTTCACGAATTTCACCGGTCCGTTTACGAACACGCGGTACGGGTCGGCCAGCTCGACGGACGCGCCGATTTTATTAAGTTCCGTATAGTGCAGCGCGCGGCTTTCGTACATCCAGTCATGAATCAGGGTGCGGCCTTTGGCGACCGACGCGATCAATACAAAATACGGCAGATTGTCGGGGTTTAGCCCTGGGTAAAGATTCGGATGCAACTTATCAATCGCCGCGCGCAGGCTGCCGTTATGTTTTTCGATTGTCAGGTCCGCCAGATCTATCATGCCGTTGGCTGATTTGTATGGTTTCGATAATTCAAATTTCAGTCCCATTTTTTTGAGCTTTTCTAGCTCCAGGCCAATCCAAATGTAGGGCACGCGCTCAATGGTAATTTTGGAATTGGTGGTAACCGCCGCGGCGATAAAAAACATGGCTTCAATCGGGTCTTCGGTCGGCGAGAATGTAACATTCTTTTTGATTTCCGGCAGACCGCGGATAGTTAAAAATTGCGTGCCGATGCCCTCGATTTTGACGCCCAGTTTTTGCAAAAAGTGGCAGACGTCCTGGATCATATAATCGCCGCTGGCGGCCTGGATAACCGTTTCTTCCGGCGTGCGCGCGGCCGCGAACAAAGCGTTTTCGGTCACGGTATTGCCTGATTCATAAAGCGTAAACCGTCCGGCCGGTTTTTTATTGACGGCGACCCGGTAGCTGCCTTTGTGCGCGACGATATTAACGCCGAACTCTTCCAGCGCAAAAAGATGCGGCGCAACGGTGCGCGCGCCCAGTTTGCAGCCGCCGGCGTAGGGGATTTTGAATTCTTTGTAATCGTGGATGAGCGGGCCGATCATCATTAATACGCTACGGGTTTTTCTAGCGGCTTCGACATCTAGTTTATCCAGTTTTAATTTTGCCGGCCGGCGAATTTCCAGGTCGTTGCCGCCAACCCATTTAACTTGCACGCCGATACTTTCCAGCACTTCGATTATGCGAAATACTTCTTCAATTTTGGGAAAATTTTTAAAGCGCGTCACGCCGTAATTTAGCAAGCTGGCACACAACAATCCGACAGCCGCATTTTTACTGGTTTTGAGCTTAATCGCGCCGTGCAGTTCGTGGCCGCCTTCAATGCGCAAACTAACCGCGCCGGTGCTATTTATAGCCAGTAGCTGTTTATTCAAAACATCGCTAATTCTCGCCAGGATTTCCAGGCTCATGTTTTGCCGGCCGCGCTCCATGCGGTTGACGGCCGATTGGCTGGTACCAAGCTCTTTGGCAAAGTCTGTCTGAGTTAAATTTCTATCTTGGCGTACCTGGGCGATCAGCTGCCCAATTTTTTCATTAGTTTCAACCATAATTATTTTAGAATATCAAATGTGATATTAAACATCAATATTTTTAATAATCCGAACAAAAGCAATAGTTGTTACTATAATCCTTTATGGCAACTGCTACAATGGATAGTAGCAAGTAGCAAGTAGCAAGTAGCAAGGTAGTTATAAATCTTGTTCGATATGGTAGGGGTTTAACTTATGAAAGATGATGAAATTGCGCGGTTGATTGTGGCTGAGGAAAAACGGCAGCGCGAGGGGTTGGAATTAATTCCATCGGAAAATTATGTTTCGCGCGATGTTTTAAATGCCATGGGCAGCGTTTATACTAATAAATATTCCGAAGGCTATCCGGGCAAAAGATATTACGGCGGGCAGGAAAATACTGACCAAATCGAAACACTAGCAATAGAGCGCGCTAAAAAATTATTCCGCGCCGACCACGCCAACGTCCAGTCGCATTCCGGTGCTCCGGCCAATGAAGCGGTTTATAGCGCTTGGCTCGAGCCGAGCGACACGGTTTTGGCCATGGAACTTAGCCACGGCGGGCATTTGACGCACGGCGCGCCGGTGACGCGCAGCGCTCATTTATATAATTTCGTGCGCTATGGCATGAAAAATATCGAAACTGGCGAAATCGATTATGACGAATTACGCACCCAGGCCATTAAGCATAAGCCGAAAATTATTCTGGCCGGCTTTAGCGCTTATCCTAGAGAATTAGACTACGCCAAATTCGCCGAAATCGGTCAGGAAGTCGGCGCACTTTTGATGGCGGATATGGCGCATATTGCCGGATTAATTGCTGCGGGCGTGGCCAAAAATCCGTTTGACTTTGGCTTTCATGTAATTACTACAACGACGCACAAAACTTTGCGCGGCCCGCGCGGCGGCTTGATTTTGAGCCAAGGCCTTGTCGGCAATCCTTTGAAAGCTCCCGAAAAAACGCTAGAAAATATCCCGACACTCATCGACCGCGCAGTTTTTCCCGGCATGCAAGGCGGCCCGCACATGCACATTATCGCGGCCAAAGCCGTGGCTTTTCATGAAGCGCTGCAGCCGCAGTTCAAAACTTATGCTAGCCAAATTTTGCAAAATTCCAAAACCCTGGCCGATGAAATGATAAACCGCGGCTTCAAACTAATCGCTGGCGGCACCGACAATCATTTAATATTAGCCGACGTGCACAAAAGTTTCGGCCTGGACGGCAAAATCGTCGAAGAAACGCTGGACAAAATCGGTCTAACGCTCAACAAAAACGCCGTGGCTGACGATCCTTTGCCGCGCTTTGCGCCGAGCGGCATCCGCCTCGGCACCCCAGCCATCACCACTCGCGGTTTGACCGAAACCGACATGATTACTATTGCCGAATGGCTGAAAACTGCCATCGACGCCAGAGGCGATCCAACAAAATTAGCCAAGCTAAGACTGGAAGTCAAAAATTTCGCCCTAAAATTCCCACTGCCTAGTGACGAAAGCTAGTTTGGAAGTTCATTAGAAAACAAACACCACCAGCAAACAATCTAGAGCCATTATCGCCGCTGTCGCCAGCCAGGCCACGCTGGCCGCCAGCCTGCGATTAACAAACTCGCCCATGATTTTTTTAGAGTTGGTTAGTTTGACGAGCGGGATGATGGCTAGCGGGATGCCGAATGATAGGACGACTTGCGATAAAACCAGGGCTTTGGTGGGGCTTACGCCGGCGGCGATGATGGTTAGGGCTGGCAAAAGTGTGATTAGGCGGCGCACTATTATTGGAATTTGCCGGCGCATTAAACCGCCCATAATTACCGAGCCAGCGTAGCAACCAACGGACGTTGAGGCTAGGCCGGAAACCAACAAACCAACGGCAAAAAGCGTGGCCACAAGGGGATTAATAAAATGATTGAATGCCTGATAAGCGCCGGCCAAACTGCTGGTGCCGGCCGCGCCGCGTAATGCCGCGGCGGCCAATAAAAGCATGGCGATATTGACGCCGCCGGCGATTAACATGGCCAGGCCGACATCAATTTTGGTGGTCTTTAATAAACTTTTTAATTTGTCCGAGCGCGCCCTGCCGTGGCGATCGCGGGCCAGCGCCGAATGCAGATAAATCACATGCGGCATGACTGTGGCGCCCAAAATGCTAGTGGCCAGCAGCAGGCTGTTTTGGCCGCGAAATCCAGGAATCAAACCCTGCAACAAACCGTTGACATGCGCCGGCCGCAAAATCAAGCCGGCGATAAAACCAATCGGAATAATCAGCAGCAGTCCGAACATGACACGCTCAAATGTTTTCTGTCCGCGCCGGCCTTGAATCATTAACAATAAAATTGAGGCTAGGCCGGCGATTAGCCCGCCGGCAATCAGCGGCAAATTAAACAACAATTTGAGGGCGATGGCGCCGCCCAAAACTTCGGCAATGTCGGTCGCTGCGGCCACGAGTTCGGCCTGCAGCCAATACATAATTATGGCGCGCTTTGGCAATTTATGGCGGACTAATTCCGGCAGCGACTGGCCGGTCACCAAGCCAACCTTGGCCGACAAATACTGCACCAAACCGGCCATCAAATTGGCCGCCACAACCACCCACAAAAGCAAATAACCATACTCGCTGCCGGCTGTTAAATTGCTGGCAAAATTGCCCGGATCAACGTAGGCAATGGCCGCCACAAAAGCCGGACCGAGCAGGCTCAAAGTTTTGAATTTTTTAGTGGCTTTTGGCATTTTGTTTTAGCATTAGAATCAAGAATTAAAAGTCAATAATTAAGCCAAAAATAGCTCAAACAATCAAGCTTAAATACATAGTTTTTGCTTCTACTGCTTGCCGCCGACTTCGTAGCTGGTATTGGTCGCCTCGAAAAAGTTGACGAGCTGCAGCGTGTCGTTGGCGGCCGCCATCCATTTGGCGGGATTGCTGACTTTGTAATGCGGCTCAAAACCGAGCTCTTCCAGCCGGCGATCGGCCAGATATTTGACGTATTGATTGATGTAATCGGCGTTCAAACCCAGGATGCCGCCGGGCAGCAAATCGCGGTTGTATTGCTCTTCCATGTCGACGCCGTCCAGAACCATTTGCTTGATTTCGGCGGCAAATTCGGGCGTTTGCAAATCTTTGTTTTCTTCGAGTACCGTCAAAATTAGGTTGATGCCGAACTTCAAATGCAGGCTTTCATCGCGCACCACCCACTCGATCAGGCTGGCAAAATTGCGCAGCAAATTGCGCTGGCGAAAACTGAGCGCCACCATGAAGCCGCTGTAAAACCAAATGCCTTCCAAAATAATGTTATAGGCGATCAAATTGCGGATAAAATTTTGCTTGCCGGCGGTGGTCGAAATGTCCAGCGTTTGCTCACTCATGCGTTTGATGAATTTGGTTTCGAAAGCTTCTTTTTTGGCCATGCTCGGCGTTTCGACGTGCGCGGCATAGGCTTTTTCGCGGTCAATCGGAAAAGTTTCTAGCACGTACTCAAACGCCATGCAATGGTTGGCCTCTTCCCACATTTGCTTGGCCAAATATAAGTGGCATTCGGCGGCATTCAAATACGGATAAACGCCGAAGGCCAGGGCTTTATTGACCAATAGTTCGTTGGGGTTAAAGTAGCTCATTAAAAATTCCAGGGCGTGCTTTTCTTCGTGGCTCATTTTTTGCCAATCGGCTAAATCTTGCGCCAGTTGGATTTCGTTCGGGAACCAAGTGTTGGCGACGGCTTGGTTGTATAAATCCATCGCCCAATCATAATGCACTGGTTTGAGCAGCAATCCGTCCTGAATGCCGGTGCCGAGGATGCCGGCCATTATTGGCAGCCTTCGCAGGCGAAAGCTTCGCCCGGGTCGATCAGGTTTGGCTGGTCGAGCCAGTCGCCGCTTGCAGTTTTGCAGCGGTTTTGAATGGCTGCCATTTGGGCGGCGATTTGGTTTAATTTGGTTTCCAAATCTTGGTCGTCGCCAGCGATAGTTTCGACTTCATCGATTAATTTTTGTATTTTTGGGTTACTACTGGTTGCCATTTTTTGGCCCTCCTCATTATTTAATTTATAGGACTTACGCATTTTGCACATTTTGGGCGAAAATCTCCGCTCCTCATTCCGCCGTATTTTAATACGGCTACATTCCGGTGCTCGATTTTCATCCCAAACTGCGTTTAAAATGCGAAAGTCCCAACTTATTTAACTTTAACTGCCGCGAAGCCGAAGCCGGCTTTTTTGGTGCCTAAATTTTCGGCTTTATTGACTTTTATAGTGCTTTGCTCGGCCGAATGCCGCGGTTTGACGTGCAAATAATAGGTGGTTTTGAGGCCTTTTTGCCAGGCGCTCGTATAAATTTTTTCCATTTCATCCAAGTCGCGCGTCGCCAAATACATGTTGCGGCTGATGCTTTGATCGACCCATTTTTGAGCGCGCGCGGCGACTTCGATGAAAGCTGCCGGATCAAGCTGGAAGCTGGTTTTGTAAATGTCTTTTAAGTTCTCGGGGATGGCCTGGATTTGGCTTAAATCGCCTTGGGCGCGCAAAATTTCGTCTTTGACGTCGTCCCAAAGGTTCAATTTTTTTAGATCGTTTACCAAGTTGATGTTGACTTCTAAAAATTTGCCGTTGAGCGTGGCGCGGCTGAAAATTTGGCTGAATTGCGGGTCTAAGCCTGGCGTGGTGGCGGCGATGTGGGCGATGTTGGCGGTTGGCGCGATGGCCATCAGCGTGGCATTGCGCATGCCTTGTTTGACTTTCGTTCGCAGTTTGTCCCAGTCGAGCCGGGTTGTTTGCTTGACATCGATTTTTGCGCCGCGGTCTCCCGCCAGTTTATCGATGGTGTCGATTGGCAATAAGCCTTGGCTCCAGCCGCTGCCGCGGAATGTCGGATAAGCGCCGCGGTTTTTGGCGAGCGTCGCGCTGGCGTCAATCGCCTGGTAGCTGATAAATTCGCACAATTGGTCGATTAAATCATAGGCCGCTTCCGACTCGTAACTAATGCCCAGTTTTTCAATCACATCGCTAAACCCCATCAATCCTAAACCCAGCGCGCGGTTTTGCGTGTTGCTCGTCATGGCTTCGGCGATCGGCGTTTTGGTAATATCGACCAAATTATCGAGCTGGCGAATGGCGCTGCGCGTGCTGGCCTCTAGCCGCGGCCAATCCCAGGTTTTGTCGCTTTTTAGGTGCGCTGACAAGTTGAGGCTCAGCACGTTGCAGACGGAAATGTTGTCTTTGTCTTGCGGCAAAGTAATTTCGGTGCATAGGTTGGACAAATGAATTGTCGAGGTGTTGTTATTCAGCGCGCGGACGTTGATCGTGTCTTTCCAGGTCA
Organism: Saccharimonadales bacterium (SeqCode); assembly: GCA_050730835.1. Classification (GTDB taxonomy): domain Bacteria; phylum Patescibacteriota; class Saccharimonadia; order Saccharimonadales; family UBA4665; genus JBOHNS01. Next base: position 14,434 of record JBOHNS010000028.1, on the reverse strand, counting down.
GCCACGGATGGCTGGTGGCTTGCAGCGTCAGCAATATTTGGCGCAGTTGCTGGCGGGCGCTTAGTTTCAAGTAGTCGCGCAATTTGCCGGCCTCGGCTAATTTAATATATTCTCGGTAGCGCCGCGAAAAAGCGGCGCCGTAGAGTTCGGCCAAGTCGCTGACTTCGGCCGGATCGAACAAGTACCAATCGTCGTCTTTTTGCACGCGCTTCATGAATTCGTCGCTCAAAAATACGGCGGTGTTGGCAAATCGGGTGCGCAAATATGGGTCGCCGGAATTTTGTTTGAGATCGAGAAATTGGGGAAAGTTTAAGTGCCAGTTTTCCATATAAAGCGCCGCGGCGCCAGCCTTTTTGCCTTTGCGGCTGACGGCAAATAGGGCGGTATCGACCATTTTCATGAACGGAATCGGGCCGGTCGAAACGGTGTTGGTGGTTTTAACCGGGCTGCCGGCGGCGCGCAATTTGTTTAGGCTGATGCCGATGCCGCCAGTGCCTTTGGCGATCCACATGACGTCGCGCACGCCTTTGGCGATTGATTCCATATCGTCGCTAACTTCCAGCAAAAAGCAGTTCGATAATTGCGGGAACGCGCCGCCGGCATTGACGCGCGTCGAGCCGCCCGGCACATAATCGAGCCGGCTCATGTGCTGGTAAAAATCTAGCGCCGAGGACGTCGGATCCGGCTCGTTAAAACTCAGTCCCATGGCAATTCGCATGTGCGTAAATTGCGGCACTTCCAAGGCTTCGCCGCTTTGCCGGCGCAAGGCGTAGCGGTTTTTGCCCGTCACGACGCTTAAATATTTGCTCAAATTATCACGGCTCGGTTCTAGCGCCGCCGCCAACTTTTTGAGATCAAAAATCTGGCCGTTCATGCGCTTATCGAGCAAGCCATCGCTCGCGGCATGTTTGATGAAGCCGACAAATTTCTGCTGGTGCAACCGTTTTAATTGTGCATCCGTTTGATAATCGCCCAGAATGTTTTTGTATAAATTTTTCAAGAGCAGCCGCGCGGCAATCGTGTCAAAATCCGGATCGTCCTTGACGTTTTGCAGCGCCGCTTGAATCACGGCCTCGTCCAACTGCTCGGTCGTAATGCCGTCAAACAATGTCAGCCGAACCTCGCTTGCCACCTGCACAACTTTGCCGACTTGGTCGGCCAATCCCTGGCTGGCTTTGACTAGTGCTAGATTAATTTTGTTGGCGTCAAACGCTTCGCGCGAGCCATCGCGCTTGACGACGTGGATTCCATCCATATTTTACCCTCCTTTTTTATGTGTTGGCGACTTCCGCACGTTGCACATTTTGTCCGCTAATCTGCGCTTCGGTGCTCACGTACTTCAATCTACGCTGCGCTTCGGTGCTCGCTTAGCGAACAAACTGCACTAACGTGCGAAAGTCTACCGCGCATTACCTGTTTTTAATTTTGGTTTAAAAAAACCGCCTCGAGGCGGATTAGGAGTTTTTGCTAAAGTAGATTTAAAATACTTACTTTAATAGCGCCAATTCCTTGCTCGAGAATAAAGGCATCAGGCAGTCCGACTTATCACTGCATGAGACAAACCTAGCGGTTTTTCTCATCGCGCCTGGCGCCGGAATAAATCCGTCGCTAGGGCCGCTCTTTTCCCTTAAAGCAGCGACTTACGGTTGCGGCACAGTTGTGGAGTTTCACCACATTTCTCCTGAGTTCTAAAGAAACGACGTTCTTTAAAGTGCTGAGATCTGATCCTCAGTACCTTCTGGCGCTTGATAAGCATTACACCATATCTAGCGCTTAAGTTTAAGTATACCACTCCATAGCTAATGACTGTCAATTATTTTGTGTACTATAATTGACTACGTTTTTCAATTTTTTAAGCCAGATTACACTAGTCAAGCAGCGACAACTGCGAAGTCCGGCAAAGCCTAAGCCGTAAAGCTTAAATTATTCCTGGAAGGGGTTGTTGCGGGCGTGGTTGAACAGGGCTTGGACGTTGACGCTGTTGTTTTGCAGTTGCTGGATTTTGTTTACGGTCGATTGATTGATGTGCGGCTGGGCGGCGGCCGGTTTGGCTTGCAAAGCGGTGGCAGCTGCCGATGGCTGAGCGTTTTTGAGCGTATCGACGCGCCAAACAATAAATCCGTAAACCAGCAGCACGACCAGCAAAAACAAGCCGATGCGATAGCGCAAAAGCTGTTTTAGAACATTTTGCAATTGGTTTTTCAGATCGTTATTCATGGTTTGATAAACTCGTCAATTATTAATGTGAAGGACACGTTGCTGGACTTTTTCTTATCGGGTTGGATTTTAATGCTGCTGACTTCGGCGGTGCGGCGGTTTTGCTCGAGTCTTGTTAGGAAGTTTAAGAAATTTGCGTAGGGCACGGTGTTGCTGTTGGCCTGGGTGATGGTAATTTGCAGGTCGTCAACGCCGCCGATGCCTTTGACTTTTGTGACTTGGGTTAAGCCATTGGCGGTTTTGGTTGGCGCGGTGCCCAGATTAGATTGGGGAAAAGTTATGGAGCTTAAGTTGATGCCGCTTTGCCCGGCCAGATTGACGATTTCGCGCACGGCTTCGGCCTGGTTTTTGTCTTGCGGCACGACCGATTTGGCGATTTGGTTCAGGCTGGAATATTTGGCGATATCTTGTTTGTCTTTGGCGATTTGAGCTTGTTGTTTGACCAGCGCTTGGTTGGTGGCTTTTAGGCTGGTCAATTTGGCCGAGCGTTTGGCTAGCAGCCCGCTGGCGATATGCGCGCTCAAGAAAATGCCCACACCAAGCACAATCAGCAAGCCGACAAAACCAAAAAACAATTTTTTGCTAGTCATGGCTTAACCGCCTTTGGAGCGGCATTAATGAATAAAAACGGATTATTTTTGGTAAACAGCGCCCGAATGGTGGCCGTGCAAGGGTATTTTGGATTGGCCGCTTGGCCGCTGGCGCCCGAGCAAGTTATGCTGACGATGTCGGCCTGCGAAAATATCTGATTGGCCGGATCGGCCAGATTGACTTGCAATTGTGTGGCCGCGGAATAATTGGCGGTTTGGGCGGTGATATCGATGGCGCTGTCGGTTTGTGATATCGACAAATTGGTTAATATTACATTTGGCGGCGTGATGTTGCCCAGGCGGGTCAATAATTTGGAAAACAAAACTTCTTTGGACAAAACTTTTACCATAAGCTTGAGATTATTGGTGATGTCGGTTACTTTTTGCTGCGTGGCGGGGCTATTTTGGCTGGCCAGTTGGGTTTTGGCGTCATTGATGCGCTTTTTATAATGATTAATCGAGCCGTTAATCATCACCAAACCGCTAATGGTAATTATAATAACGCCGCCAATAGCTAGCCCAAAGGCCAGCAGCCAGCGCAGCAAGCGTTGATTGAGCCGAGCGTAGCGATAGGCTTGCTTGATGTCTGGCGGCAGCAAATTAATCATGAGGCTGTGCCTATTGGTAAGCAGTTTGATATATTCTGTATGTCAGGAAAAATCATACAAAAATCTCCGCCGGCTCGGTCATAGCCAGGCCGGCCACCGTGACAAAAGACATATTATCAGCGCTATAAAATTGCCGTAAACGGCCGAAAGTGATGCGGTCTTTCATATAAAAAGTTCGTGCTGGTAAGCGCAAGCGTTCCGTCAAATAATCGGCCAAACCTGGCATGTTGGCACCGCCGCCCATAATCACGATTTGGCCGATTGGTGTTTGCTCGGCATAGCGCTGCTCGTAATAGCGGATAGTGCGGCGGAATTCTTTGGTCAATAGTTCCAGCGACGGTTCCATGGCGGCCTTGATTTGCTTTTGAAAACGGCCGGCCGACAAGCCATATTTGCTTTTTAGCATAATTGCGTCGTGGGGTTTGATAGCCAACATTTTGGCGATACTATCGGTTAAATCGTCGCCGCCGAATTCTACCGAACCAGTTGCCACGATGCCTTGGTTAAAAATGGTAATGTCGGTAGTTTTGCTGCCGAAATCTACCAGCACCGATGGTATGTCGCTTTGTTTGTCCTGGGCGAACAATTTGGCGCTGGCGCCAATGGTGGTGTTGAGCGAAACCGCTTCTAGTCCCATCATGCTCGTCAATGTTAAATACGAATCGACGATTTGTTTTGGGATGGCCACCGCAAAAACTTCGATAGTTTCGGCGCCCTCATGCAACAACGTGTAGTCTAGATAAAAATTGTCGGCGTCGGCAGTCGGGATGTATTGGTCAATTTCGGTTTTGACGGCTTCGGCTATGTCTTTGGGGCTCATTGGCGGCAAGTTGATAGCTCTTGTCAAGGCTCGACTGGCCGGCAGGGCGATGGCGACGCGCTTGGTGGCGATGTCGCCGATTAATTCTTGGGAGAAAAGTTTGACGGCCGGTTTGGCGATGAGCTCGGGTTTGACAATTACGCCGTTTTTTATGGCCGCCGCATCAAACTCAATGGCGCCATAGCCCTTGAGCCCCGGCACTTTGCGGTCCAACTCAAGCTGCATGACTCTGAGCGTGTAGCGCCCGATATCCATGCCGAATAATGGTTTGTCCTGGAAAAAATACGGTGCAGTTTGTCTGATTTGGTTCATGCCACCCTGGTAAAATAGTTTGCTTGCTTCAGTATCAAGCATAACATTTTTAGGTATAAATTAGTATATTTGGCGCAAGTAAAGCAGTTTGAGCAAACGCCATATTCTAACTTCTACCTACTAACTTCCATACAGTGGTTGGTAACTGGTGATGGTCCAGGTTTTCGAGCCGGATGATAATTCGGTGCCGAAAATTACCGTGCCGGCGCCGCTCAAGTCAACCGTCTGGCCGGCGGCAGCGCCGATGTTGCCGCTGCCGCCGATCTTGACTTTGCTCCAGTAGGCCTGGAAAATCATGCCTGGCAAATTGACGGCGCCACTGACGGTGACGGTTTGTAAACTTTGCGAATTTTTTAAGTCGTTGCCGGTCACGCTGGTGCAGTCGGGGCTGCAGCTAGCCGTGCTTTTGAAGCTGATAAACTGCATGCCTGTGCCGCTACTATTAGCAATCATCGCTGCCGAGCCGCCGACATCTATGGTGCCATCAACAATTATGTTCGGCCGCGTGCCGCCGGCGCTATCCGCTACCCTTAATCTGGAGGCGCCACCGATTGTCAAGTTGCCGGTGATATAAACGTTGCCATTAACGGTAATATTGCAGCTGCTGCTGATATTGACATTGCCGGTTAATTCCAAATTGCCCGGCCAGCTGCGGTTAAACGGGAAGTGCTGGCAAACGTAATTATTGTCCGAGCCGGAGGCGGTGGTGGTTACGGCGTTGATTTGAGCCTGGCGATCGTAAGTTGGCGGGCTGACGGCCGGCGCCGTGCAGCCGGGTTTTAATCCCGAGCCGCCATTGCCGCCCTGTATGTTATTGTTTGGGCCGGTATCGGTTTGGCCGGTCGCGCAAACCGTGCCGTAGATATTTGTAGAATAGGCTAGCGAAATTGGCTGGTTGCCATCGGTGCAAACTTGCGGATAGGTTGATCCGGGGTTTGAGCCAGACGGGCAGGCGTCGTTGCCAACATCGACATTCAGCGGGTTGCTATAAGTGCCGATTTTGGCCGCGCCGCTAAGTTTAATCGTGCCGCCAACATAGACATCGGAATTAGTAATATTGGCGCTACCGCTTAGGATTAAGCCGCCCGGGCCGCTAAAAACCGAATAGCCGCTGCTGCTAGTGCCGACAACCGTGGCATGGATTTTCCGGGTGATGTAGGGATTAGTGTCGCTATCGTGCCGGTAAACTTTGCCGGTCGAAACGATGGTTTTGGATTTGCCGTCGGCGTTGGTCGTAACAGCCGTTATGAAAGTGCCTTTGCCCTGCGTAGTGTTGTCGAAAAATTGTTGCGGCGCACCGTAGCCGCTAAAAGCATCATTGCTGTTAAGCTGATTAACTGATTGTTCAATGCCAGCTTCGGCGACTAATTGGGCGTTTTGGGTGAAAACCTCGCGTGCGGTGTGCTGATATTGCTCGGCGACCAAGCCGGCAATGGCAATGCCGATAGCTGTTAAAAACAAAATCATGACTACGGCCGAGACCAGAAAATAGCCAGCGGCTGGCCGATAATTTTCGCGGTTTGGCCTAGTCCGCAAACTTAGCAGACAACCAGGTAGCAGATGACAGAAATTTAGCAGGTAGCAGATGACAGACAGGTCTGCTACTTGATATCTGATAAATTTCTGCAACCTGCAACCTGCAACCTGCAACCTGGCTGTAACTTTATTCATTTCGAAATACCATTCTTGTATTATAATTGGCGCTGATAATTTTGCCGTCCAGTTTTTTCTGCATAGTGATGGCCAGCTGCACCGAGCGGGCGTTGGCCGGATCGCTGGTTGCGCCAGCGGCATCATAATAGCTGACCGAAAAATTAGACACGCCGGTAGCGACAGTTGTATCAGCCGGGCAACTGGCCGTGGCGCTGGCCGGCGGGCAAGTGGTTACGGCGCTGTCATTGGGGCTTGATGAATCCAGCGTGCGCCGGTACAAAGTGCTGCCGGACAAATAATAAATTTCGTTGTCTTTTTGGCTGATGTATTTGGCTGGATCGCTGAAGATGATGTTGTTGTGATTGTCGCTTGCGGCTTTGGCTAGCACCAGGGTTGAACCGTTCGATTGCCAGCCGAATTGTCCGCCCGGCGCGTTGGGATCTGGCCAGCGATTATTTTGGTCGGCATCGCCAGACAGCTTGATATCGGTATTAATTGTAGTTAAGGCCGATTCGGCGGTACTTAGCAAATTGGCGCGGTCTTGCGACAAAGACGCCGCCTGCAGCCAAGTGGCGATAAAATTAGCCAGCGCCAGCGACAAAATGCCCATCACTATCATCGTTACCAGCAGCTCAATCAGCGTAAAGCCGGCTGACGATGATTTAGCTTTTGCCATGATTATTGACCTTTGCCAATGCCGATTACGCCGATCTCGGAACTCAAAATAACTTTTTGCGGTTTTTGGTAGTCGCTATAAGTAATTGTTACATCAACTCGCCGCAAGCCAGGCAGTGGCTGACTGATGGCCACGTTGCCTTGTTTGTCATGCGGTAGGGCTGCCGGCAGGCTAGGCGTAAAATTAGTCGTGTTGCCCGGCGTTAGCGAATTGTAGCCGTCGTTTCTGAGGTCTTCGATTTCAGTTCTGGCCGCCCGCACCGCCAAATCCAAGTGCTGGCTCTGCACCTCGGCGACCTGCATGGCGTAATACAAACCGGCAATGCCGACTATGGCGATGCCCAGCACGATAATTGTCACCATCAACTCAACCAATGTAAAGCCGGCTTGCGCTATGTTTTGATCTTTTTTCATGTTAATCAAGTTTTCAGTCACTTTATCATCTTAAATCATAACACTTATGCTAAAAATAGAAAAACTGCCCGAGGCTGCTAAGCCTTGCGGGCAGTTTTTACTATGAGGTTACGATCGGGTTGCTAATTAGTAACAATTATATCGTCGCCAGGTGTTGCTGCGCCGAACAACGTGCCTTTGGCGGTAGCCGTAAAGGCGGTACATGGTGCAGCACTATTATCGCAAGAAGCCGGTGAAGCCGTGTAGCTGTAGCCGCTGCCGCTAAAAGTAGTCACAATCGCCGAGTTGTTGCCGCCAGCTGCGGTGCCGAGCCAGGTGTCAAACGAAGTCTTATCGGTTGGATAGTTGCCATTATCGGCGTTATATTCGGCCAATTTATTTTTGACTTCCGATAGCGTTGATTGCGCTGCGGCTTTGTGCGCCTTGTTCTGCGAACCACTGTAGGCGACAAAGGCGATGGCCGCCAAAATGCCGATAATAATAATCACGATTAATAGTTCAATCAGCGTAAAGCCTCGCGAATCAGACTGTTTAGTTTTGCCTAGTTTCATTAGTGGGTGCCCACCCTTTCGTTAATTTTTAATTTTAGCCTTGAACGTAGCTATGGCTGGTATTATTTCTTATGCTTGAAACAAAGTCAAGCTTTTTAAAAAAACTTTTCCACAGCTACTGTGACATTAGTGAACCTTGGAGGAAATTTGCGTAATCGGGCCAAACACGCTAATGGCGATTAAGCCAACCATGCCGCCCAGCACGACGATCATGACTGGCTCAATGACCGATGACAGGCCGGCCACGGCGACGTCGACTTCGCCCTCGTAAAATTCGGCGATTTTGAGGATGACTTGGTCGGTCTGGCCGGTTTCTTCGCCGACGGCTAGCATCTGGGCGACGATTGGCGGGAAGTGCGGGCTCTTTTCTAGCTCGGTGGACAGCGTGTTGCCGGCTTGCACGGCTTTGGAGCAATCTAATAATTCCTTTTCGATGACGGCGTTGCCGATAGCGCCAGCCGTGGTTTCGATAGCTTCGACAATCGCTACGCCGGCGCCCATCAACGAAGCGAAAATGCGCGAAAAGCGAGCAATGGCGGTTTTGGTAATGACGGTTTTAATGGCCGGAATCTTCAGCAAAAAGGTGTGCCATTTGTAGCGGCCTTTCGGCGTTTTGATGTAGCGCTTAAATAATATAAAAGCCAGCGGCAGGCCGACAATCACGCTAAATATAAATTCTGGCGTCTTCATAACATCACTGACAGATAAAAGTAGGCGCGTATAAATTGGCAGCTTGGACGAGCTGATTGATTGCAAAATGCCGCCGATTTTGGGCACGATAAAGGTCATCAAAACGAAAAAGGCCAGCAGCGTGACGACGCTAATGACGGCCGGATAAATCATGGCGGCGCGGATTTTGCCTTTGAGCGCCGAATCTTTTTCTTGCTGAAAGGCCAGCCGGTTTAAAATCTCATCCAAAATACCACCGGCTTCGCCAGCTTCTACCATATTGACATAAATCGTGGAAAATGCTTTGGGATGTTTGGCAAACGCCTGGCTCAAGCTGCTGCCGGCCTGCACGTCGCTCAAGACTTGCTCCAATATTGCCTTAAACATGACTGATTCGGTTTGTTCTTTTAAAATTGTCAGCGAGCGCATAATCGGCACGCCGGCATTGACCATGGTCGAAAATTGACGCGTAAAAATCACCAGATCTTTGGATTTGACTTTGGCGCCGGGCAGCGTGATGTTGATATTGAGGCCGGATTTTTCTTTGGCTGGTTTGACGATAATCGGCTGCAGCTGCTTGCCGCGCAAAGCGCTCATGGCGGCCGAGCGGTCGTGGGCGCTAATCATGCCTTTTTGGATTTGGCCGCTATTTAAACGAGCGGTGAAACTGAAGTTTGCCATAGTTTAAATTTATTCCTGCGTGCTGGTCGCGCGCATGATTTCTTCGAGCGTGGTTTGGCCGCGCAGGGCTTTAATTAGTCCGTCCGTTTGCATGGTAATCATGCCGTCTTTTATGGCATGGGACTCTAAATTTTCGCTGGTCGTGTTGCTGATGATGTCGGTTTGAATTTTTTGATTGTTGCTGAGCACTTCGTAAAGTCCCAGCCGGCCGCGGTAGCCGGTGTGGTTGCAGCTGTTGCAACCCTCGTCGTGGGCGCGCCAGAGTTGGCTGATGGCGCTTGGGCTGGTGCTTAGTTCGGCGCTGGATCTTTTGTCGCCAGCTTTCGGATCTTGATTGCCGATGCCGCCTTCTAGGGCTTGTTGCTCGAGTTGGTGTATCCGCGCCATTTCCTCTTGATTATGAATATTAAAAGTATCGTTAATCCGTTTTGTGACCGCTTCATCCGGCGCATAAACCTCGCGGCAATCCGGGCATAATTGGCGCACCAGCCGCTGGCCAATAACGATGCGCACCGTCGAAGCGATTAGAAATGGCTCGACGCCCATATCGAGCAAGCGCGGCAGGCAAGTTGCGGCATTATTGGTGTGCAGCGTGGAAAAAACCAGGTGTCCGGTCAGCGCCGCTTGCACGGCCAAATCCGCCGTATCGCTATCACGAATTTCGCCGACCATAATAATGTTCGGATCTTGGCGCAAGAGCGAGCGCAAACCGCTGGCAAACGTCATGCCGGCCAGCGGATTAATTTGCGTTTGATTAACGCCGACAATGCGATATTCCACCGGATCTTCCACCGTCGAAATATTAATTTCTGGACTGTTCAACTTGCTGAGTGCGCTGAACAAGCTGGTCGATTTGCCAGAACCGGTCGGCCCGGTCACCAAAATCAGCCCGTGCGGCTGAACAATGGCTTGATTGACGCGCTTCAGCGATTCGCCCCAATAACCCAGGTTTTCTAGCGTGGCGGCCTGGCTGGATTCGTCCAAAATGCGCATGACAATTTTTTCGCCGTCGACAATCGGCAGCGTCGACACGCGCAGGGCATAAACGTGATTATTGATTGATATTTTAAATCGGCCGTCCTGCGGCGCACGGTGTTCGTCGATCTTTAAATTAGCCAAAATTTTGATGCGCGAAATCAGGGCGTTCAAAACTTTGCGCGGCAATTTGTTGGCTTCGCGCAAAACGCCGTCGATGCGATAGCGCACCATGACGACGTTTTCGCGCGGCTCGATGTGCACGTCGCTGGCGCGGGTTTTGATGCCATAATCGATAATCAAATTGACAGTTTGGGCAATCGGCGAATCTTCGGCCACGTCTTGTTCGTTGACTTTTTCTTCGACCGTTTCTTTGTCTTCCACGGCGATGACTTTGGCCAGCTCGGTAGAGACATTGCTGCCGCTATATTGATCAATCGCCGCCATTAGAGTGCTAGCCGGCGCAATATGTACGCGGATCGGTTTGCCCAGCTCTTTTTGCAAAAAATTAATTGCTTGAATGTCGTCGGGATCTTCCATGGCGACAAATATCACGCCGTCTTGACCGATATCAAAAGCGATGGCATGATACTGCCGCGCCACGCGCTCCGGAATCAGCTGCAAAGTGTCGCGCCGCAAATCACTAGGCTTAAACTCGGCGAACGGCACGTCGATTTCTTGGGCATACAGTCGGGTTAGCTCGACTTCAGAAATAATTTTATTTTGCACAACCAGCTCTTGCAGCGGCCGTTTGTCGCTACCCGCTTGTTCGCGCAAAGTTTTCACTTGCTCGGCGTCTAATTTATTGGCTTGGCTCAGCAGCTTTTCGACTAATCCATCTGGTATTTGCATAATCTAAAAACATTATATAGGAAAACCATAATTACTTTAATAGGGCTGTTATCGAAATCCTGCCAGCCATTTACATTCCGTTGCCACGTGCTAGTATAAAACTAAAGCTAAACCAACCAGCTAAACCAACCAAATTTGTAAAAATCGCCGCTATGACCCAAAAAACCTTCAAAGCCAAAACTAAAATTGATGATGTGACCGTACCCGAAAAGTCGCCAGCCGGCGGCTCGCCGCAGCCATTAATCATACCGAAACGCGTCTTAATTGACGATACCGAACCAGCGCCTGAACCAAACGCCAGCGACGCGCCAGCCGAATCGACCACGGCGCCAAACTTGCCGCTAGCGCCTAAAAAAGACTTGCAACCAGAAGTCGAGCTTCAAAGACCTATTCCGGACGAAGCTCCAAACCAGTCTGCCAGCCAAGCTTTACCGGCTAAGCCGGCTAGCGTCGCCGCGGCCGAACCAAATCAATTCGCGCCAGCCGGCCAAAGCGACGATGCGCCGCGCGCCGCGCAGCCGGCCAATCGTGATGCCGAGCCAGCCTCGGCCAGCAACGATGCGCCGCCAGAAATCAGCCAAGCAGCGCCGGAAGACCAGCCAGCCGTCGCCACTAAAAATTCAGCCAACGCCCGCCAATATTTTGTGCCTATCAACAAACACGCCCAAAAACGCTCCATCAAAGTTAGCCTAATTCTGACAATTGTAGTTATTTTGCTGGCCGCTTTGCTGGTTGACCTAATGCTTGATTCCGGCCTGGTTTTGCTGTTGCAAAAAGTCCCGCACACCCATTTTTTTAGCCTAGGCGGGTAGTAGTTTTAGTTAAAGTTCAGGGCAAGATTTCCGGTTCTTGAACCAACTCGATGTCGAATTTTTGTTTGATGGCGGTGACAATTTTTTGCTTGAATTTTAGCAAATCGGTTGTCGAGCGCGCGCTTTCGTTTATCAAAACCAGTGGCTGGCTCGGCCAGGTGGCCATGCCGGTTTGCTCGTCGTGATAATCTTTGAAGCCGGTTTGTTCGATCAGCCAGGCGGCTGGAATTTTGACTTGGCCGTTTTCGGCTGTTGGCCAATGCGGTATTTCCGGGTAATAAACTTGTAGTTCCTGAAGCTTGTCGTTATCGATTATGGGATTGGCGAAGAACGAGCCATTATTGGCGACTACCGCCGGGTCGGGCAATTTGGCGCGGCGAATGGCGCAAACGGCCTTACGAATATTAATCGGGCTAAAATCGCTAATATTTTTGTCTTGTAAATATTGCTCCAGCGCGCCATAAAATGGCGGCTGCATTGGCAGACGCAATAAATGCAGGGTGACAGCCATTATCAAAAAGCGGCCGCGGTCGATGGTTTTGAAGCGGCTGGTGCGGTAGCCAAAGCCGCAATCGCTGGCGGCAATCGTAATTAATTCGCCGGAATTATTATCATAAGCCTCCAGGCTAACTAGCGTTTGTGAGATTTCCTGGCCGTAGGCGCCGACATTTTGCACTGGCGTGGCGCCGACGGTGCCGGGAATTAAACTCAAACACTCCATGCCGCTCAAGCCGTCTTGGCAAACGCGCTCAACCGCGCTATCCCAATTTTCGCCGGCGCCGAGCGTCAAATAATAATTTTCCTCGTCTTCGGCAAAGCCATCATAGCCCAGGACTTTATTGATTAGCAATAAACCGTTAAAACCCTCGTCGCGCCAAACAATATTACTGCCATCGCCAATTATCAAAACCGCCTGCTTGTTTTTGGCCGCCCAAGTTACCGCCTCCAGCAAATCATTGCGATTATAAATTTCGACCGCATAAGTCGCGCGGCCGCCGAGGTGCATCGTGGAATGTTCGGCCAGCGCCACATTTTTTAGCAAATCCATCAATAATTATTATACGCTGGCGGAGAGCCTGACCTAATCTCACTGGTGAAAGCGAATTTCAAAAGTTACTATGATTTTTAAGTTGTTTTCTCGGCTTTGATGCGTACCCAAATGGTACGAAGCGAAACGAAAAACAGCTTAAAAGTGGTAAATTTTGGGATTATAACCAGCAGGGGGATTGGGTCAGGCTCTTAAGACTTGCGCGCTAAGCTATCAAGCGCTACCATGGAAATATGGACAAATCGCAGAATTTCCAACCGTTTACATTGCTCGGCAGCCAGCTAAAATCATTACGCGAGGCCAAAAGCGAAAGCCTGGACGAAGTTTCCGGCGCCATTGAAATTGATAATCAAACTCTGGAAAAATTCGAAACTGGCGCTGAGTGCCCCAGCCAAGATATCCTGATTTTGATGATCAACCACTTCGCCGTGCACGATGATAAAGCCGTCAAACTGTGGCGTCTGGCCGGCTACGATCCGCAGCCGCGCGCCGCCAGCGATCACCCCGAAAATCACCTCCAGCAAACCATGATAACCGTCATGATGGCGCTCGACCCACGCATTATTTATAGCGACAGCGCGCGCATCGCCGCCGATAAAAACGGCATAGTTTTTGATTTTATGCAAACCAGCGCCAAAGGCCAAATCGTACCAATCAGCCGCGTCGGCATGAGCTACGCGCAAGCTAAAGACTTTTTAGAAGTCTTGAACAACACCTTAAATCAAGCTACAAACATAGGCCAACCCAAAAAATTGCCACCCACAAACCCATCGCCCAAAAACAAGCGCCAAAACTCCTGAGCCGACAACTGCTATAATTAGTCTGCTGGTTTTAGGGAAAAGAGCAGCTTAAAGCAAAATGTATTCCATTTTGCCGGCTCCGATCGAGAAAAACCGCAAGCTTTGTCTCATTATTTTAGGCGCGCGTAGCTCAGCGGATTAGAGCGTTGGTTTCCGGTACCAAAGGTCGTAGGTTCGAATCCTATCGCGCGTACCATCAAGATATCTTAAGTTTTCGACTGGGTTGATAGGAAATTGTAGTTTATTAGCCAGCTTTTTCTTCGGCTTTTTCGCCGTTGGCTGCGATGTTGCCGGATTGAAAAATTATGCCTTTGGCGGTTTTTTGCCAGACCGGCATTTGGCGCAGCAGCCATTCTAGATCCATAGAAAAATGTTTGAATTCTTCTTTTTGAGCGCTACTTAAAATCGCGATAACTTCTTTGTCAGTTTCGATACTCAAGCGCTGGTCGTACCAGCCGATGGCCTCGGCCTCTTCGGTGAGTGAAGCAAACATGCGCGCCCGAGTGCGCGTTTTTTTGTCTAAATCGTGCGCCGGTTCATGATATTGTTGAAATCCCATAAAATCTCCTTTTCGTAGTAATTGATTATTCCACTATCGCATACTAGACTGGTTCGAGAGTATAAAATTTTGGTTCAAGACTAGTTAACTAGCCCGTCTCCTTTCTTTGCGTAGTAGTTTAAGTAGCTCGTGGTACATGTCTTCATGCCGCATATTATAGCGGAACTCGCATTCTTTTAAATGCAGGTTGAAATGATC
>JBOHNS010000027.1:0-17509 GCA_050730835.1 Saccharimonadales bacterium (SeqCode) | reverse complement strand
GATCATTTCAACCTGCATTTAAAAGAATGCGAGTTCCGCTATAATATGCGGCATGAAGACATGTACCACGAGCTACTTAAACTACTACGCAAAGAAAGGAGACGGGCTAGTTAACTAGTCTTGAACCTTAAATTTTAGCCAAAATAGTGCAAAAAACTGTGCGGCCAAACCGCGCCGGCGATAATTATTAGCATTATCGCTGCGCCAGCAAACACTGAAAATAGTTAACTCCCTGAAATATTGCCGGTCATGCCCAAGTAAAAATTACGCACAGCGCCCGTTCGGCCGCGCATAGATATAATTATCGCCGCGCTGTCATTTGGCCAAGCTAGCGTGTATAATGATTAAAAATCGTTATGCAGCTTAACCATAAAACCATTTTCATCACCGGCGCGAGCAGCGGCATTGGCCGGGCTTTGGCCGAGGAATTGTCGCGCTATCCAGTCAATTTGTTGCTCGGCATGCGCGATGTCAAAAAGTTCGAGGCCTTGCCAGGCAAAGCTGCACTCAGCGCCAAACCGGTGCATTTTGATTTGGCCTCGCAGGCATCAATCGATAAGTGTTTTGCGGCCGCCAAAGCCGATTTTCAAAAAGTCGACATTTTAATCAATAACGCTGGCCAGTTCGTGGCCGGCCCCGTGCAAGACCTTGACATGAACGCCGTTTACCCGATGTTCCAGGTAAATTTGGTCGGCCTGACGCACGTTACAGCCAAGTTTTTGCAGGTTATGCTGGCGCGCGGCAGCGGCAAAATCGTCAACAACGCGTCCATCGCCGGCTACGCCTACTTCCCAAAAAATTCCACCTATTCGGCCACTAAAGCCGGCGTCGTCGCCTTCAGCGAATCATTGCGCCGCGAACTGGAAGGCAGCAATGTCAGCGTCTTGCACCTCGTCACCCCCGGTGTTCAAACGCGCATGACGGGTCAAATCGAAGCCACCTACGCCAAAACCGGCAAACAGCCCAACCTCAAATCCATCCCGCCAGCAGTCTGGGCCAAAAAAGTCGCCCGCGCCATCGAAGCCGACAAAACCATCCTATCCCCCGGCGGCGCCGTCGGTTTGTCGAAAATCCTAGCTCACGGCCCGCCCATGCTGATGGACATAATCTCGCGCAAAATATTTAACTAAAAAACCATAGCTTAAGCGCGTTTGTCGCTACCAAGCGCATTAACGTAGTTGGAAGCGTAACTCTCCAGCGCCGGAACAGCCCTTGGATTACCATAGCCAAAAGCGTGACTGCCACTGAAAACTAACTGATCGACAAGCCTCGGCAGCCGGCCGGCCCCAGTTACCGCTTGGGCTATGGTCGATCTAGTGACAGCCAGGTCGTTTAGCTCGCTGCCGCTAGGCGACAAAAACACATAGGCGCCGCTTATGTGAGGCAGCGCCACCTTTAGAGCTTGGCTGTATTGTCCTTTGGCTAAACCTATCGGCTGCTGGTAACGCGTCTTCAAGCTACCGTTAACAATTTCGGCTTTATATTCTTTAAAAATACTGCGCCAAGTGGTGTCATCAACATATTCCGCGCCAGTCATCCCCGAAATATGTTCCGAGTATTTTCGAGCGTGTAATCTTTCTCGAAACATATAAGCTCTCAAAAAGCTCAATACACGAGTCGGCGTGCCGGGCGGATCGAAGACTACCAAAGATTCGATGTGGTCAATTTGAGCGGCTAGCTCGGTTGCCACCAAGCCGCCCTGCGATCTACCCAGCACGTCTAGCTCGTCATAGTTTTGCAAGACCTTACCTAGGCCGTCCATGACAATAGCCGCGTAGTCATCGAAGCGGCCGGTTTGCGATAGTTCGCGGCTCAAAGCTTTTGGCAGAGGGTCCGACAGCCCGCTGCCCGGATTATCGTAGACCAAAAAGCGTTTGTCTGGGTTAGTGGCAACAAGCTCGGCCATCGTATCGCAAACTTCGGGATTATTGTGGAAGCGTCCGCCCCAGTGTAAATTTATTAATGTCAGGCCGGATGAATCAGCCTCGTCATTGATCAGCGCGTAGTGCAAACGCTGCCCTGGTTTGCCGCCGAAAGCACTAGATTCAAACGCCATCGCTACCTGAGATTTGATAGCGTCTAGGGCTAGCCAATCTGAGCGAAAGGTCCCGGCCGGCAAAACGTCTGGCTCGACACGCTTCTCTGGTACAAAAAAGTTATGTGTCAGCCCAAAATCGCCGGCCAGATCATATTCTATTGCACAATATTGCTCTGCCATTAATTTTATTATATATCATAAATATTGTCCGGGCTAGCCAAAATCATCGCCCGCGACCCAACCATTTTGATGGAAAAACTGTCGCGCCGAATTTTTAATTAATGACTCCGGTTTTGATTTTTTTTAAGTAACTACTATTTTAAAAACCAAAACCAAAGAAAAATTAGCCAAACAAAAAGGAGCCGTTTGACGGGCTCCAATCTGCTCGCGATGTCGGCTATTGCTAGCTTAATCGCTAATCACCTCACGATGACTAATTTCCACTATACACGTCGCTACAAACAATTGTCAATACTTTTTTATATTTTATAACATGCTAAAGCTTTATTGCTGTGGATAACTAGCCGGATCTGCTTCTGCGCCGGCACGCTACAGTCGTATAAATTTTAGAGATGCCTTTTGATGCGACTAGCGTCTTCACACGGTTTTTGGTTTTTGGCATACAGCTCAACAAATAATATACTCCCTTCGCTACGAATGTAGGTAACGCGCAAAAGATCTTTGTTGCCGAGCGATTGGCAGTCGAGGCGGATTTTGACGACCTGTTTGCTCGCCGAAAGCGTTTGCAAAACCGCCGCCTTTTTGTTGCCAAAAAACACTTTTCGAAAATGCTCGGCGCCGGCTTTGACATATAAATACGGCAGCACTTTTTGAAGTTTGGCCAAATCTTGCGGCAAGCTACGCCAACTTTTGGTCAGTTTTTTTAGCTCTTTTTGAAATTCCGGAGTTTGATCAAACTTCATCCTCGGGCTCTTTCACAGAAGTTTCGGAGGTGCGATACCTGGCCAGCTGATAATCTATCGGCTGATTGTCTTTGGCGGCTAGCCAGGGCGTGTCTTGGTGCGAAAGCTCGCTCAGCTCACCAGCCGACTTGTCGCCAAGCCTCGACAGTTCGGCGTCGATATGGATCAATTCCCGGCCGCTTAGCTTATCCAGGGCGGCTCTAGTATTCGGCAGATACTTGCGTTGATTGTGATTAAAATACTTGGTTTCGGCCACATCCAGCTCGTCGGCGTTTTTCATGGCATCAACCACACCATTAAACATGGCCGCTTTAGGCGTTGGCCCAAAGTGATTGCGTACATAGGTCAGCCCGGTGATCGATTGGCCGTATTTTTCATAATAATCAAAATCGATAAAATACAGCAGTTTATACAAAACAGTTTCGCCGACATTCGGCTTGGCGCCAACTTTTTCCAGCACGTAGAGCAAGACCTGGCGCAGCTTTTCTTTATGAATAGTCACCGGCTTCCTTGGCCCAGAATCTGTTGATGGCGCCTCCAGCTTCACATCGTCAGCTTTTTCTTCAAACGTTGCCGCCACGCCATCAATCAAATGCTGAGGCGATATTTGATAAAGCTCCGACAATTTACGGATCTCCGACAGGTTTGGCTCTCTACGCCCAGCCTCTAAACTGGCATAGGTCGCACGGGCAACGCTAATGCTATTAGCCACTTCTTGTTGACTCATTTTGGCATCTTTGCGTAATTTGATAATAGTTTCTTTAAAAGTCATCATGCTATGATTTTATAGTATGCTACCATTTTAGTCAATATACTTGCTACAAATATAGGCACGTGCTAAAGTACAATTGTCGAGCCGCTAAGGACAAAAATGTAGCGGGAGTTTTGTCAAAAGGTTCGTAGCGAAATGCTTAAAATTCCGCCATTGTTAGAACTTAAGCAAAATACCAGCCGAAGCTGGTATTTAAGCGTGCCAAAATTGGACACTCTGTACGCTCCTTATTCTAGCACAACATTAAATAATCCTAGTTTAAGGCTAGAGAATAAGGAGTTGCCGCCATGGCAAACAACAAACGCGACATTCACGTAGTACCAAACAAATCAAATGGCCAGCTGGACTGGTCGGTAAAACGCGAAGGCGCCCAGCGCGCTAGCGGCGTTTACGAAAATAAGGTAGACGCGCTTGCCGAAGCACGACAAATAGCCATCAACAACAAGCTTGAAATGTTCGAGCACGGCAAGAACGGCCAAATACAAAACCGTAACAGCTACGGAAACGATCCGGCTAGGAGGCGAGGCTAGTTACGGCGTACTACTATCTAAATTCAGATGCGCAACCAAATGGCCAGCATGAGCTACATACAATCGGTTGCCCATTCCCAGCTGCGCCTGAACACAGGCTGGAGATTGGTTATTTTGCTAATTGCTGGCAAGCAATATTAGCTGCTAGACAGAAGTTTCCTGGTTGGTATTCAGATATCGATGTGTCAAGTCCCCGTTTTTGGCATCACTTTGTCTCCGACCTCTGTTGTACTCTGTTGTTTTTGTTCGGTGAAGCTAGCGGCGTAAGCCGCTGGGTTCGTGTGTAGTGTTGAATGGATCCGCCTGTTGGTGTAGTAGTGCAGCTGCAGGGCAATCGCCTCGAATAACCTACTCGGATCACCTAACCTGCTAATATCACCTAGCTCTAGCTTGAAGTTGCTATAGAACGACTCCTGGAAACTGTTTTGCCATGGCGAACCAGGCGCGCTGGCGCTAGGTGTTATCTCCAGGCTGTCACAAATAGTCTGGTAGTGGCGACTTAGGTATTCGCTACCTCGATCATTGTGGGCAATAGCTGGCGGCCGGTAATGGCTGACAGCGTCCATGAGGGCAGAAGTAATTAGCTCGGCGTTATGGTGCGTGCCCAGGCTCCAGCCAACGACTAGCCTGGAATAGTGATCAATCACGGTCGCCAGGTAGTAAAACCTGCCCTGGAACCACAAATAGGTGAAGTCAGCTGCCCAGATATGATGAGGATAGTTAGCTACTAGTTGTTGTTCCTTAAGCAAGTTAGGTGGGGCTGGCTTACTACTATTGCTGGCCTTGGTATATTGCTTACGTCGCTTTGGTGGCGGTATACCCGTGGCACGCATAACCCTCCGGGCGCGGTTCTTGCCAATCTGCAGCTCGTCGGCTACCCGCCTATGACCATAGTATGGGTGGATTAGTAGTACTACTCGGATTTGTTCAGACAATTCATTGTGTAGGGCTGCCTGAACGCGTGGCTTGTAGATACTACTGCGTTCCAATCCGAAGCAGGCGCACAGCCTGGCCTTAAAGCCAACGCCAGCTTCGCCCACCAGCTCTATTTTTTTGAGCGGGAGGTCTCCGCGGTAAGTTTACCGAGCAAGCCGTATAGCATCTCGTTCTCACGCTTCAAGCGATTGATCTGCAGGACGCTGTTGTCTCCTTTTATGCCATCTCGTAGCCACGTGTAGATGCTTTTGGTGCTAACCCCGTACTCTACGGCTAGCGATGATACGGCTGCTCCACCATCCCGCACCTTACTAACAATCTCTTGTTTCTTGTCATTACTAATATATTGAGCCATATGAAAGAACCTTTCTGGTAGCGACGCCAGGCCACTACCTATTTAGTTGTAGTATATATGAGCTCTAGAGACTCAGTGATGATTTTATCGGGGACGTGCCAATGGGTGTTATTACTGTTGCAACGCATGCAATACTGGCTAAAAGGCTAGCACAGGCTACATTGAATTGGTTTTTTGGTGAGACGATTATGGACTAGGCGGCAAACAATGCGCTTTTCAAGGTTAGACCTTGTTTTCCTGAATAATAATCATCAAACTTAAGTCTAAAAATCCTTAGATTATGTCATTTTACAGAGCGAACAAGTGCTTCAAAGCTTCCGACTTTATAGGTTTTGAAATCGGCTTCGTCTACAAATAATTCGTGGTATTTTGTCTTTTCTTGCAAATTATTTACGTCTTCAATCCACTGTTGTAGGCGTTTTCGTTTTGGTTCTACGTCTAGGTCTTGCAGGCCTTTTGTTTCTACAATCCACACGTCGTCATCGTTCGTTCGCACTATAAAATCAGGAAAATAATTCGATATTTCACCTTTAGAATTTTGGTAGTCTATCTTAAAGCCGACAGCCAAAAAGTTTTTAGCAAATGACTGCACATCATCGCATTTGTCCAGAAATGCAGCAAACTCCAGCTCTAAATGGCTGTCACCGATCAGTTTGTTAAATATACTTTTCTTAGGTGCTAGCGTTTCCTGCGGCGAAACTACGAACGGCCGAGTATCACTCAGCTTTATCATTCGAGATATTTCCGCTTCGCCTTTATCTACTACGGTTAAATCGTTTATAGCTTTTTTGAATGTCTCGACTATTGTTCTGCGCGCCTCGATTTCCTGCAAGTTTCGCAAAATATTCAGATCATTCAGACTGACTTTTTCATCGAATAACTTCTCACTAATAAATTCCTTAACTTTGCCGTACAGAACGTCATACCCGCCAACTAGCCGAAGATCTGATTTTATAGTCTGGGCAAAATAACCAACTACGCTCGACCCGTCAGTAATCCGTGCGCTTGGTAAAGTCGTAGTGTGCGAAACTTTATCACTCACGATTTCTCGAAAAGTAATTTCGTGTTGCTCTTCGACTGTATATGCTCGCTTTGCGATCGGCTTAAACCCATACTTCTGCAATCCGCCAACTTCAATGTCCGAAAAGTTTTTATATTCGCGGTTTATGCGCGGTGTAAGTACGGGTAATTCTATATCTAGCTTGTCAATATCTTTGTTTACGTCTTCATCGTCGACTGTAATTACTGGCGGAGTTTTGGCTTCACTGCCCTTGCCCATGCGTTTATATTCCAGGTCAACACCTTCGGACTTAATTCGTTGTACAAAATCAATGAACGCTTCTGTTCCAATGACGCTAACTTCTTCTTCAATGTCTGTTCCGCGATACATGCGCCTTAATCCTCGGCCAAGCGTTTGTTCTGGCAAGATATTACTTTTGGATGAATAGGCGCGCAGGCCGACAATCGTCGTAACGTTTTGCACGTCCCAGCCTTCTTTTAGCATTAGCACCGAAACTACGGCCTTGAACGGGCTAGTTAAGCTATCGATACTATTTGCTTGCTCGCGAAGCTTATCAAGTTCATCCTTATTTTTGCCGGATGTTGTTTCCGATATTTCACCGCTTTTATTTGTGTGAATTGTCAGCACGGTATTTTTAAATTCCGGATAATTCGACTCCAGATATTGTGCCACGTCATCACTATTTCTAGTATCGTCGGTCATTATAAATAACACAGCCTTTTTATTATTTTTTAGCTGCTCCTTATAAACTTTTTTCCATTCCAAAACGCCAAGGTCGATGTAGTCGGCGTACTTTTCGGTAAACTTAGCGCTTTGCGATTCCTGTAAAACCGCGCGCGAAGCTTCGTCTGGCAAAACTGGATGCTTGACGACGTTTTGATGAATAGCTTCAACTAGCGGGTAGTCTGAAATTGTTTGCGGAAATATAGCGCCGTTATTCTTTTTCGGCGTAGCCGAAACATCGATTTGCAGCGACAGTTTACCGCCCTTCATTTTCAAGCGATTATGAATGTCTTGAATAGACTTAAACCAAGCCAGCTTCTCGTCGTGTACGTGATGCGCTTCGTCGTTCAGCACAACCAGCTCATCGATATCGCGCACAATGTCGCCCAAGTCTACCCGCGAATCATTAGTAGCGCCAACTGGCCTCGGGCCTAAGAAGAAGTCCATCAAATTATCGTCGTCCAGCGACGGTGTTTTGTCTTTGCGTTCGTACACCCGGTGAATGTTTGTCAAAAATATATTGCCGGTTTTGCTAGTCAAACTGATTTCGTCCTGTATGTGTAGCCTCAACTGAAAGTCACTCCTCCAATCATGACCGTCATAACCTACTTCTGGAATCATCGGATCTTCACTAAATATCCGTAATCCGTCAAAGTCTTTGCGAATTCTATCCAGCACGATGATGTTTGGTGCAATTACCAAGAAGTTGCGCGCCAAATCTGATTCCGGCTCGTACAGTTTGTGGAAAAAGCTCCAAACCAGCACCAGTGCCAATATCTTCGTTTTGCCAGCACCGGTAGCCATCTTTACGACAAACCGCCGCCAATCTTCCTCAAACATTCTGCTAGCCAGCGCGCCGGAACTATCAAACCGCATCAAATCATACGGACTTTGCACACGCACCACATCGTACAAATAAACAATCGTCTCCACCGCCTCGCGCTGCGCAAAATAATATTGGAATTCAAATGTCGTGCCGTCGGCCCTAGTTTTAATATGCTCCGTTTGGAACCAAAACCGCAGCAAAGATTTAGAAGTTGCGCTTGCCCCTTCGTAGCCGCCATCGCGCCACGTCTGCACCTTTTCGCGCAAAACCGAAACCAGCGGCGGCAGTAAATTCTGTCGATCCTTCGCATTCAGTTCGTCACCCGGGAACCAGCGAATAGCCGGATCCAAAATCTCAAACGGCGAAGTTGGAAAATCCTTATCAAGCGCCATTATTTATTGCCTTTTAGCATGGAAATAACAGCGGGCAGATTAATTGTAAGAAACTGGTTTGGCTGAATTTGCAATATGCAGTTTTTGCACATTGCTTTTTTCTGCCAGTCCTTTTGATAATAGAAATTTTTAGCAAGTTTCATATTTTAGCCCTCCAACCTTTTTTGCTCGTCATTTTCTCTCACAAACGCCATGTACTGCCGACGAGCTTCGTTTACCAGGATACCCGCTCTTGCGTGCTGGTTCTTTTTTTGTGATATCAAGTGTGAATTTAAACTTTCAAGATTAGCTAAAACTACCAGTTGTTGAAGTGAGGCGTAATCTCTTTGATTTTTGCCACCGACCGCCAGTTTTGTATTTTCTAGCTTCCACTGCGCGGCAGACTTGCCAAAAACAATAGCGTTCAGCATGTCAGCTTCATCCGTATAAACATAATTTTGTTTATCGCCAATAATGTTTAGTGCTGGCAGAAGTACATTTTTAATAGAATCCGTATGGAGTCGATAATTCACCCTGGATAGATAGCGCTTTGAGTCCCATTCAATTATTTTTTGCTCGCTGGCTTTGAGCCGCTGAAATTCAGTAATTATCAGCAGTTTGAACTCGGGACTTAACCAAGTTCCAAATTCAAACGCAATGTCTTTATGTGCATACGTTCCGCCATACCGACCCCGTTTAGTCACGATTCCCTTGGCGTTAGTCAAGCTTGTCCACTCCGTAATGGATGGGTTAAAGCTATTTTCTCCGGCATTGTTTTTAAAGTACACGAATTCGTGTACTTTAAAGTCCGGGTTGTGAAGCTGCTCCCAAAGTCCTAAGAATCCTACAGTATTTTTGGTTCGGATCCAGCTAAACAGCGCTCTGTCTTGCCCGGAACTGCGCGCCATATCCGTCAGACAAATATAATCCTCGCCGTTAATCTTAGTTACGTTGACCACGCTCTCGTTAATTACCATTGATAAGTTATTAACTGGGCTCATAACGCAATCCTTGTATAATGCTTGTCAAATTCTTCAAAAATTGCTGGAGCATAAATTTGTTTTGTTGGACTATTCTGAGCCATAGGATTTAATGGGTAATGAAAGCAGTACTTTTGATTATCTTCAAGCAGCTTTCTTATCTCATGATATTTAGGATTCTCCTTGAAGTTTGTGTAGCGTAATCGAAGTTTAGTCGACAGCTCTTTGTAGTCTAAAGGGTGAGTTCTTCTTACGTCTTCTAAGCTTATTTGAAATTCAGGAGCGCTAGGATCTGAACTTACTCTTATCTTCTTAGCGTCAATCGTGCTCGATTTTGTGAATCGCGTTTCTATAGCGATGGTAATGTTATGGGGATTTGACGGATCAGGCGGAAATTTCTTCTCTTTTTCTGCCACATAGGCTAAGAGATTCGTTATAGCGACATCGCGATTACCAATTAGAATCGGATCAAAACTTTTTATATGAAAGAACGACATTGGCATTAAATAGAAGTTATACTTTTCTAACGAGACGGAAAACCATTCTTGTATTAAAGTTGTGTAGCTTTTTATACTAGCTGTGCCTAATTCTTGAACTTTCTGGCTTAGTAGATGGTCGGCACTGTAAAAATGAACTGAGTTATCACGTAGTTCAATCAACGCTTCAATATTTTCAAAGCATATTTGATCTATAATTCCCTTTGATTTTAGGCGTTTCAAAGCTGCAAAAATATCAATGGTCATCTTATT
Source organism: Saccharimonadales bacterium (SeqCode) (assembly GCA_050730835.1). Classification (GTDB taxonomy): domain Bacteria; phylum Patescibacteriota; class Saccharimonadia; order Saccharimonadales; family UBA4665; genus JBOHNS01. The sequence continues at coordinate 7,285 of JBOHNS010000027.1, read as the reverse complement.
GCCAGAGCGATTATCCTTGTACCTCCATTTTTTGCTTTTTGATCCATCTTTATTTATTAAGTGTTCTCTTACAGAAATAGACCTGATATCGTTACCATTATCTTTGAGAATTTTAGCTTTTAGAAGAAGTTCCCAGCTATTTATAGCTGTCACGCAAAATATTTCTTCTCTGTAACGGAAATCGGGTTTATTATAAAGTTCAATCGCGCTTATCATGCTATCAAGTGATTTATTGACTAGTTGGAGTGATTTAGAGGCGGCCATTATATTCTTACCTCGATGACTTTCATGGTGTCGTTGCCGAATATATCTACTACTTTTATGGCTATTTTGTAGGTTTTGTTTGGGGTCATTTCGCGGGCTACGCTGGTTAGCTCTATGGTGCGATTCTTTTTGGTGCGGAAACTTTGCCACTCGTTTTCGAAAATGTAATTGTGGGTCCATTCTTCTACGTATTCGGCAAGTTCCAACTTATTGTTAGCGGTTTCGCCACTCAAGTCTACTTGTTCATGGTTCTCTTTGCGTTTACGCACAATCTCTTTTTTGCTTTCGAAGTCGAAATCCACGCTCCAGTAATCTATCCAGTCGCTCCACTTTTTGGTCAACACTTCTTGGCTTTCGATTTGGCTGTCCTTGTCTTTCATAATTTTAACGACTTGGCCGTCGCGGACGACCACTTTGCTCTGGCCGGGCTTGAGGGTAATATTGGCGTCTTGGTTGTAGTGCGCGCTGAAATCGGACAATTCTATGGCCAGCGTTTTGCCTTTTACGATTGGCCGAACTTCTATATAGCTGACGTCGTTGAATACAACTTGATTTTTCTCGACGGCGCGCTTGTCGAACACTTCGCGCGGGATGTGCTTGAGTGCCAGATCGATGCCTTTGGCCTTAGCTTCATCGCGGGCGGCGTCGCCCATGCCCATTTCGAAGTCAAAGGCTAATAGGTCTAGCTTGGTAATTTGCTTTTCTACGGCTTCTTTTAGCATTTCATCGACTAGCGGTCGGCTAGCTGGCATATTGACTGGGCCGATGGCGATGAGCCGCGCGTTTTTGCGCGCTACAAATGTGCGAAAGCCCTCAATCTTTTCCGCCTGATAGGCTCGGACGATTAGGTCGACGAACGCTTGCTCGCGCTGTTGTTCCAGCTGTTCGGCGTTTTCTAGCCGTCGGTCGATGTGCTCGCCAATGTAATATTGCCGCTCGTACTTGCCCAGGTTCAGAATCTCAAACGCCCGATACGGCTTATTCTCCGCCTTCAACTGCCGCTGCACCGCAATCATCCGCTTCCGCGCCGTATGAATACTAAATTTCCCCAAATCCGAACCAATCCATTTGCGTCCAAGTTTTTCGGCAACTGCCTGTGTTGTTCCCGAACCACCGAAAAAATCTGCAACTAAATCACCTTGGTTCGATGAGCTTTTTACGATTCTTTCTAAAAGCGTTTCCGGTTTTTGTGTAGGGTAATCTAAGTATTCAGAGGATGTTGCAGCTTGCTGAAATGATTTTATATCTCGCCATACATCAGCGACAGGGACGCCTTTTAATTCATCAAGATACTGCTTTACACCGCTACCTCTATCGTCTCTATATTTACGTCCCTTTTCGTCTACTTTTTTAAAACGACTTAAGTACTCTTCAGAGTAAGGCTCATACTGTTTGTTGAATATTCTTTTATCTGACTTAGAATAGAATAAAATTGTGTCGTGGCTTCTTACCCAATTATCTACTGTAGACTTATAACCAGATTTTGTGTCAAAAGACCAAATTATTTCTCTTTGAAAAAAACTATCAGAAAATATCTCATCAAGAACTAGTCGCAAGTCGGGCGATAAACGCCAGTCGCAATGGACGTAAATGCTGCCGTCGTCGGCTAGCAAATCTCTCATTAGGCTTAGGCGTTCGTAAATCATGGCGATGAAGCTGTCGGCGCCTTTGCCCCAGGTGTCGCGGTAGGCTAGCTCTTCTATTACGCTGGGGCTTTTGGTGAGCGTGTCGTCGCCAATCTGGATGTCCATGCTAAAGTCGGCGCCAACGTCGAACGGTGGGTCAATGTAGATGAGCTTTATGCCGCCTTCAGCTTCGATTTGCTGGCGCAGTGGTCCGTTCTTGAGGCTGCTGAGAATTAGCTTGTTGTCGCCCCAAATTAGCTTGTTCGTCCAGCCGCCGCTTTGCCGACCGCTTTGGTCAAAAATACTGCCCTGCAGCTTGGCCACCTTTTCTTCTCGTGGCTCGTCGACGATCTCGATAGTCTGAAACGGCAGCACCACATTAGTAACTTCATCCGTCTTGCCATTCCAAACCAGCTCGACCTCGCGCTTATCGTCGAAAAGTAAAAACCGATACTTTTCCGGCAGCGGCTTCCCCTCCGCCAAATAACTATTTATATCCCGTACTTCGTTTTCGCTAAGCCTCGCCATAATTACTTATAAGCCTACCATTTTTTAATCTGTTTTGGAATGAGTTTTGAATTGTTCGGCGAGTATTTAGCGGGAGGCGACTAGTTTTATTTCTTTGCCTAGGGCGCTGGCTACTCGGTTTATGGTAGCTACTGTTGGGTTGCCGTTGCCGCTTTCTAGTCTGGCTATGATAACCTGGCTGACGCCGGCTTGTTTTGCCAGGTCGGACTGTGTCATTTTTTTGGCTAGACGGGCTTTTAGCAAATTTTGGGCTAGTTTGTATTTGGGCGCTAGGTCATCATACTCCTGCCTTACAGCAGGGTTTTTTAGTAGCTCAGCCTTTAGTTTTTTCCAATATTTCATGCATGCAGTATAACTTATATGCTATAAACTTTCGATAGTTTTCTGGACTCTATTCTAGTTCATCCCATCGCCGTTAAGGCACGTAAAAATTATTGACAATAACTAGTAATTTTGATAATATACGTAGCATCAAGACGAGAAGCGCCCCAAACGGTTAATTGCCTAAGGAAGCTTCTCTTTTTAGTTACCCAACGTTTTTCTTGTATTCGATCTTTTTCTTAACATCTGCATCATCCAGGTAAGCAAAGTGTGTGCTGGAGAGTTCTTTGTAGAGCGACGAACGGAATTTTCTGTTAGGAAATAGGATTTTTTCGAATTTGTTCTCTGTTATCAAAAAATGTTTGACGTATAATTAGATTATGGATGATAGGCCTTTGGCTGAGCGGATGCGGCCAGATAGTTTGAGCGGGATCGTTGGGCAGGCGCATTTGGTGGGGGCTGGCAAGATTATTCGTGAAATGGTTGAGAAACGGCAGCCGACGAGTTTGATTCTTTGGGGGCCGCCGGGCAGCGGCAAAACCACTTTGGCGCGGATTATCGCGCGGCAGACTGGCGCGGAATTTGTCGAGCTTTCGGCTGTGGCAGCTGGCAAAGCCGACGTTACGAAAGTAATTGAGCGCGCCGGCCAAAACCAGCGGCTAGGTATGCAAACGATTTTGTTTGTCGATGAAATTCACCGCTTTAATAAAGCCCAGCAAGACGCCTTTTTGCCGCACGTCGAAAACGGCCGGATTATTTTGATTGGCGCGACGACCGAAAATCCTAGCTTTGAAGTTATCAATCCGCTGCTTAGTCGCTCGCGGGTTTTGGTTTTAGAACCATTATCCAAAGCCGAAATTATAACAATCATCAAAAACGCCGCTAAGGCCGAAAAGTTAACCGCCAAAAAGTTGCCAAAGCAAAGCATCGATTTGCTAGCCGAACTTTCCGGCGGCGACGCTAGAGTCGCGCTAGGCAATTTAGAACTATCCAAGCAACTAGCCGGCGATAAAATTATCACGCCAAAAATTGTTGAAACTGCCGCGCAAACTAGACTGCCCGGCTACGACAAAAAGGGCGAAAACCATTACAACGTCATCAGCGCCTTCATCAAATCCATGCGTGGTTCGGACGCGAATGCCTCACTTTATTATTTGGCCAGAATGATCCAGGCCGGCGAAGATCCAAAATTTATCGCTAGAAGAATGGTAATTTTCGCTAGCGAAGACATCGGTCTGGCGGCGCCAGCCGCGCTCAATCTAGCGGTTTCAACTTTTCTAGCAGTAGAAAGAATTGGCTTACCAGAATGCCAATACAATTTATTTCACTGCGTCGCAGTTCTCGCCAAGGCCCAAAAATCCCGCACCGTCGCCAGCGCCATGGCTAGGGCGCAACAAGCCGCTAGAGATTTTCCCGACGCGCCGGTGCCGCTAGCGCTTAGGAACGCCTCGACCAAATTAATGAAAGACCTCGGCTATCAAAAAGATTACAGGTGGCAAGCCGATTTCCAAGTTAAAAACGGCTTCCTGCCGGGCGAACTCAAAAATCTTAAGCTTTTTTAAAGCAAACTTATGTAGTTTAGAACCTAGGGCTTAGCGTTACAAGAACCAGAATAATTTACTGGCTCAAACTACTAGCGCAAATCCAATTTTAAGTCTATAATCAAAACTCGTGTAATTATTCATAATTTTTAAATGTTAATCTTAAAAATAAATAAGCCTACTAATAAAGTCAAGCAAGCACCGGCCGCGCCGCCGGCCAGCCGTGACTTTCGGCCGGATAAACTGCGCGTCCAAATCGCACGCTATATTTTCTTTGGTGCCTTTAGCACAGCGGCGGACTTCGCCATACTTAATCTATGCGTCTATGTTTTGCACGTACCGATAGTCTGGGCCAATTTGCTGAGTATTAGCGCGTCGCTGCTAGCCGGTTATGCCACAAACCAAAAACTGGTTTTTAGAAATTCCGAGGCTCGCACCAAGCGGCACTTTATTTACTATGTCATTGTAACCCTTATCGGGCTTTACGGCTTACAAAGCGGCGTGCTAGTTCTATTAAGTCACTACCCGCTAGCCCAAAATGCCATTAGCGGTTTTGTCGCAACAACCATCACGCACGCGCCAATTGGCCCGATTGAAGCTAATATTGCTAAACTATTGGCCACTATTGCTTCTAGTATTTGGGGATTTATTGCCTGTAAAAAGCTTGTCTTTGTTTATAATCAGCACTGAAACTTTTTCTTACAAAGCGCTGGTTTAAGAAATTGAGCCTCTTAGCGTTAGATTAGCATTAAATATTATGTTTTAATTACTTTTTCCCAGGGCAGTTCGAGTTTGCCAAAGTGACCGTAGGCGCTGGTTTCGGAATAGATTGGGCGACGCAAGTTTAAGGTTTCAATGATGGCTTTGACGCTACTATCGACGCCATCTGTTAAGGGACAGCCGCGTAAAAATCCGTAAAATGCCGGTATTATTTTAATTAAAAAACTTATGCTGCCAACGCGTAAGCGGGCTCGGCTAGGTTGGCGTAAAATAGCACTAAAATGCCGAGAGTTTGCCGGATCTGACCTGCCATGGCGCTTAAGTCGTCGGCTCGGCGGATAAAATTGCGTTTGACTTCGCGCGTGCCCAAATGCGCTAGATCAAGTTCGGTAGTCTCTACCCGCGGCGGCGGCTGAAAGTCCGGCTGTAAAATAATTTGGCTAAATTTTTCGGCGTCTTGGTCACTGTCACCGAGACCGATAGTCTGAAATAATGTCAGGCATAATGCTTCCAGTTGGGTTTGGGCGCCGGCAATTGTGGCCGGTTCTGATTGGCTGGCTTCCAGCCTTTGCAAGCCGTGGGCGGCACCGACAATAGCTTTAATAATCACGGCGGCAGACTGTTTTTCATCATCCTCAAGCTCGACTAATTGTTCGGCGACAAGCGTAATTAATGGCGCTTCGGCTTCGGGCTTTTCCGGATCGCCGGCTGGTTCTGATGGCGTGGCCAGAATTTGATCAGTTTCACCGGCCAGCAGAACTGCGGGCGGCAAATCCGCGCAGTTTAATAAAACTTCACTAAAAGCTTCAAGCAGCTCGAGCGATTGTTTATCGAGTTGCGATCCCCAATCAAGCTCGACTATTTCGGCTGTTGCTTGGTCAGCGGCAGGCAAGGGCTCAGTTGCATCTGCCAAATATGGCATTGGCGGCAATGCTAGCTCCGCCAGTTCAAGTGATATTTCATAATCTTTATCATCAGCTAAAAGATTAAATGCTTCTGCTGAACCTAAATCTGACGTACCAATATCAAAATTTGGCAAGCTAGTGGCTTCGGGCAAAGTTTGAACATCTGCAAAATCGGCAGCGACCGCTTCCGTGTCCGCGTCAATTGGTTGCAGCACTTCATCTATGTCTACTTTAGGCGCGGCAGGCTGAATTTCAGTTGCGTGAAGGGCTTGATAGATTTTGTGATTAATTGATGCTGGCTGTTTTGGCGGCGCCGTATCAAGCTCGGCAGCCGCTGCTGATCGGGCGGTTTCAGCTGATTGCTTGGCCGCTATATCAGCCTCAGTTTCACGCTCCATCAAGGCTTGCTGGCTTAGCCGAATTTGCTCATCAATCTCCTTGGCAATCGCAACTGAGGGCTGCTCGGCTGCGGCCGGCTGGATTAATCGTGCGGGTTGCGGCGGCGCATTCGATATGGCTAGGCTCGCAGCAAAAGCTTCCTGGCCTGGCCGTTTGTCGGACTGATTTGTCTGAACGGCTGACTCTGGTTTAACCGGCTTAGACTGCCTGGCCATTATTGCTGGATCGTGGACAACAGCAGGCTTGCGCTCAATAGGTTTAATTTGGCTAGGATTATCCTGAATTGCCCGATCTTTATCGGTCGCAATAACCTTAAATTTCCGCTCTAGGCCGTGCCGTTCGATGGTTTCATTAAAGACGCTTTCGTGTTCTGGCTTGATTGCCAGCCCGGCTTGATTAGCCGCCTTGACGACAAAATCGTTCTTAGCTGCTTGAGTTATGCTCGAAGTGCTCAAATCGACCGGACACAAGTCGGCTAAATCTTTAAACGTGCCAGTCTGCCCAAAAAGCGTAACTTCCTGGTCGGCGTAAGCTTCTAGTAAATCGGGCGGCGGCGCAATTTCTTGGGTCTCAAAGTTCGGCAGCCCTTCCAAAATAATTTATTCCGGCCTAGTTATTAAATGTTCGTCTTCTTCTCGCAACGAACCGCCATCGGCCAGTATTCGCGCCAGATAACCAACCCGCTTTGCCGGATCTCGCCTGTCTGATGCGTCTGCAGTGCAGAACATTGCTTCAAACTGTAAGGCTTGACCAAGACTCATGGCTCTGCCAGGTTCGCCTAAAACCACTGGCGCATCAAAACCATAAGCTTTTATAAAATCTTGTGGATCTAGAATTTCGGGCGCTCCCATATAATTTTAGGTTCAAGACTAGTTTAGCCTAGCCTCAAGCCGTCCTTTCGTAGTATTTTAAGTAGTTCGTGATACATGTCTTCATGACGCATATTATACCTGAACTGACATTCTTTTAAATGCAGCTTGAA
>JBOHNS010000026.1:0-9336 GCA_050730835.1 Saccharimonadales bacterium (SeqCode) | reverse complement strand
GCACTAATCAAAACGACGATGACGACGAAGACAAACGCCCGTCCTTTATGCGCCGACTAACTAAGCGCCGCAAGGATGGCGACTCGGATAATTTATCTTAAATAACACTTAAGTTTGGACTAATTTGTACTAAATAATACATTAATAATAGCATTGCAAAGCCCCATTAGTGGGGTTATGATGGTTTGCGTAAGCACTATATATGAGTAAACTTATGTAGCGAGCAGCACATTTAAATATCTAATAAGGAGATGCTTAAAAGAATAATATGAAATGCAGTCAATGTCAGAGCGACACCAAAGTCATCGAATCGCGCGATGTTACTGATGGTGCGGCGGTGCGTCGGCGTCGGGCGTGTCCTAGTTGTCGTTATCGTTTTACGACTTATGAGCGTGTTGAGCGGCCACAATTAGTGGTCATCAAAAACAATGGTACGCGCCAGCTGTTTAGCAGGGATAAATTACTGGCTGGTTTGAACCGGGCAGCGGAAAAAACCTCCATTACCGGCTTGCAACTAGAGCGTTTGGTCAATGATATAGAGCAGCAGCTGCAAGCTTACGGTGAACCCGAAGTTGGCTCGGCGATAATCGGCGATCTGGCCATGGAACGCCTAGCGGAGCTTAACGAAGTCGCCTATGTCCGTTTTGCCAGCGTCTACCGCCGTTTCAAAGATGTCACAAGCTTCGAAAAGGAACTGCTCGGCATGAAAAAACGTAAAACCAGCACAAAAATAAGTTAGTTTTTAAAATTAAGCCAACTTTTAAGGCTAAGCCATGGCGGTAAAGCTTATAAAAATCTTTAGCTATGCTTTATAATGGGCTTAGCAGATGCGAGGTTTGCGGCCGCTAGTGAACAAATAATTAGTTCAGTTAGTTAAAAAATTTTTAATAAAAACAGCTACAAATTAATATTAAATGTAGTTAAAAAGGGAGTAAGGTGTTATGGTACAAGCAAACGATTCAGTCCTAGAGCGTTTATTCGTAGCGGCCGGTAAAAAGGCTTACGACGAACTCAAGTGGGTTAAGCGAGATTCGTTAATTGCCAATCCGGCTAGCGGTAAACCGGTTTTTGAACAAAAGGCTGTTGATTTTCCGGAAAACTGGTCGCTGAATGCCATTAATATCGTAGCTCAAAAATATTTTAGCGGCACGCCTGGCTCAAAAGACCGCGAAAGATCGCTGAAGCAACTTATCGACCGCGTGGTAGATACTATAACGCGCCAGGGACTTCAAGAGGATTATTTCGCGGCCGGCAGTGAAGCCGAAACTTTTCGAGAAGAATTAAAGTATGCTTTGGCTACCCAACGAGCTTCGTTTAATTCACCGGTTTGGTTTAATATTGGCGTTAAAGAACGGGCGCAGCAGGCCAGCGCTTGCTTTATTTTGGGCATCGAAGACACCATGCCGTCGATACTGAATTGGTACGTTGAAGAAGGTATGATTTTTAAGGGTGGCTCTGGCTCTGGGGTTAATCTTAGTCCGCTCAGGTCTTCCGTGGAAGCGCTGGGCAAGAGTGCTGGCACAGCTTCTGGTCCGCTAAGCTTTATGCGCGGCGCCGATGCTTCGGCCGGCGCCATCAAAAGCGGAGGCAAAACCCGCCGCGCTGCCAAAATGGTAATTTTGGACGTCGATCATCCCGATATCCAAGATTTTATCACTAGTAAAGTGCTTGAAGAGCGCAAAGCCCGCGATTTGCAAAACGCTGGCTGGGATATGAGCCTGGATGGCAAGGATGCTTTTTCGGTGCAATATCAAAACGCCAATATTTCGGTGCGTGTAACTGACGAGTTTATGCAAGCGGTCGAGCGCGACGACGATTGGGATTTAAAAGCCGTTACCACCGGCAAAACCGTCAAAACTATCAAGGCGCGTGAATTAATGCGCCAGTTTGCGGCCGCCACTTGGGAATGTGCTGATCCGGGCATGCAGTTCGATACGACCATCAATCGCTGGCATACCGCGCCAAACGCTGGACCAATCAACGGTAGCAATCCGTGCAGCGAATACATGCACCTGGATAATTCTGCTTGTAATTTAGCCTCACTTAATTTGCTTAAATTTTTATTTGACGACAACACTTTTGACATCAAAAGTTTTAAACACACGGTGGAAATTATATTTACGGCCCAGGAAATTTTAGTCGGCTACTCATCTTATCCAACCGAGAGTATTGGCAAGACGGCGCGAGCCTATCGCCAGTTGGGCATCGGCTACGCTAATTTAGGCGCGTTATTGATGGCTCAAGGTTTGCCCTATGATTCTGAAGAGGGCCGAGCCCAAGCCGCTACCATTACTGCTTTGATGACTGGACACGCCTACGCAGTTAGTGCTAAGTTGGCGCGCCGAGTTGGTCCGTTTGCGGGCTTTCACAAGGACCGCGAAGCCATGCTAAAAGTGCTAAATATGCACGCCCAAGAAGTTTCTAAAATTGATGCTAGCCTGGTGCCGGAAGAGTTGCTGAGTGCTGCCAGCAGCGCCTGGGATGAAGCTGTGGAATTGGCGGATTTGTACGGAGTTCGTAATGCTCAGGCCAGCTTGTTGGCACCGACCGGCACTATAGGTCTGATGATGGACTGCGATACAACCGGCATTGAGCCGGATTTAGGCTTGGTAAAACTGAAAAAACTAGTTGGCGGCGGCACCATGAGCATCGTCAATCAAACTGTGCCGCGGGCCTTGAAGGCGCTCGGCTATACCAAATCCCAAACCGACGAAATAATTGGCTATATTGACGTAGAAAAAACAATACTTGGCGCACCTCACCTCAAGCAGGAGCACGAGCCGGTGTTTGCCTGCTCCATGGGCGACAACGCTATTCACTACACCGGACACGTAAAAATGATGTCAGCAGTACAACCATTTTTGTCGGGCGCGATTAGCAAAACAGTTAATATGCCGGCCGATGTGTCGGTCGAAGACATCGAGCAATTGCACGTTGACGCCTGGCATATGGGTTTAAAGTCGGTCGCCATTTACCGCGATAATTCCAAAGTCGCCCAGCCGCTGGCCATGGCCAAAAAAGATGCCGAAAAGCTGGCCGCTCCAGCCGCAGCCGCTGCGACTTTGGACGATAAAATTGTACTTAGCGGCGCCGTGCGCCGCGAGCTGCCCAAAATTCGCAGCTCCAAAACTTTTTCACTAACTGTTGCCGGCAGCCACGGCTACTTGATAGTCGGCGAATACGAAGATGGCTCGCCTGGCGAAATATTCATCAATTTCGCTAAGCACGGCTCGACGCTGCGCGGCATTATGGATGCTTTCGCTATCTCGCTGAGCCACGGTTTGCAGTACGGCGTGCCGCTCAAAACTTACATCAAATCGTTCTTAAATACATCGTTTGCACCGGCTGGCATCACCGACGATTCGGCCATTCGTACAGCCTCATCGATGGTTGATTTTATCGCCCGGCGGCTAGCACTAAGCTATTTGTCTTTTGACGATCGCCTGGAACTTGGCCTCGCCAACATCGAAGACATGCCGGATAAGCAAATTGCTTTAATAGAAAACGATACGACCGACCAGATAATTACTGCAGAAGTTGATATGAAATTGCCTGCCGGTCAAAAGCCGCCAGAGCTTGCGCCGCTTAATTCAGCGGCCTATAACGCGGCCGAGAATGAGTTGAAACCGCTCGTTGTCGATTCCACAGCGCCACTCTGCTACAGCTGCGGCAACCAAACTCAGCGCTCCGGCAGCTGTTATGTTTGCACTTCTTGCGGTTCGACCACTGGCTGTTCGTAGGCGGCTTTTCTGCTTGGCACATTTTGAGCCGGTCTGCTCTGTTGCTCCTCCGCTGTATTTCAATACAGCTACGTCCGCTACTCACAACCTAACCCAAACTGCACTTTAAGCACAAAAGCCTACGCGTTAAATATAATAGGCAACCTAGAACCTAGAACCTAGAACCTAGAACCTGTATACTACTACTGATGGAACTAACGATAATTTACCGGCCGCAATCAGAACACGCTCGATTGACTGAGGAATTTATGCACGATTTTAGCCGCTTGCATCCAGACATGAGCCTGAAAACCCTAGACGCCGACAGCGTTGAGGGCGTGCACAAGTTAGAGGTTTATGGCTTATACCAAACTCCGGCGCTAGCCGTTACTAGGTCTAGCAGCGGCGATGTCATCAAAATCTGGTCCGGCGATAGCTTGCCGCTAATGGACGAAGTAGCCGGCTACATGCGAAGTTAAAGGGATTGACATGAAATTCAAAAGCGGCACGCGGCGCCAGGCCATTGACTACGAAAAAGATCTAGTTAAAAAGTGGCAGCGCGACAGGACTTTCGAAAAATCGGTCGAGCAACGGCCGGTTGATAACTCATTCGTATTTTACGATGGGCCGCCGTTTTTGACCGGCGCACCGCACCACGGACACTTGCTGGTCTCGACCATTAAAGATACGATCGGCCGCTATCAAACTATGCAGGGCAAGCGCGTCGAGCGTGTCTGGGGCTGGGATTGCCACGGTCTACCGGCCGAAGTCTTTGTCGAAAATAAGCTGGGCATTACCAGCAAAAAAGAAATTGGCACCAAAATCAGCATTAGTGATTATGTCAAAGAATGCCGCGCGGCCATGGTCAAAACTGGCAGCGAATGGGAAGACACGATTGAGCGGCTCGGCCGCTGGGTCGAATTCAAAGGTGCCTATAAAACCATGGACAAAGAATATATGGAATCGGTCTGGTGGGCCTTTAAACAGTTGTACGACAAGGGCAAAATCTATCAGGGTGAGAAAATCCTAATTTATTGCACCAAAGACGCCACGCCGATCAGCAAATCCGAAATTGCCATGGAAAACAGCTACCAACTAGACATCGACCCTAGCGTTTATACCTTTTTCCAATTAGAAGATGGCGATGAATATGTTTTAACCTGGACGACTACGCCTTGGACTTTGCCGGCCAACGTGGCTGTGGCCGTGAATGAGCAATTAAGTTATTCATTAATCGATTACCATGGCAAGAAATTTTATGTAGCCTCAGATGCTGTTAAACGCGTTATGACAGATGAAAAACATCAAGCTTTGGATTACAACGTTGTAAAAAATATTACAGGAAAAAAAATAATAGGCAAAAAATATCATCCTTTGTTCACAAACCGCGGGCCGCAGGCGCACACAATTTTATCAGCCGATTTCGTGACGGCTGCGGAGGGTACAGGCATTGTTCACGAAGCGCCGGCTTACGGCGAAGACGACTGGGAACTTTGCAAAAAGTACAATGTGCCGATTGTTGCGATTGTCGATGAAAATGGATTTTATACCGAAGGGCCGTGGCAGGGCGCAAACATCTGGGAAGTCAATAAAGAAATCGCCAAAACTCTATTAGTCGAGGGGAAAGCCCTGAAAGTCGAATACATAAAACACGAATATCCGCACTGCCACCGCTGCGGCAGCAAGCTTATGTACCGCGCGCATCCCAGTTGGTTTATGGATATTCAAGGCCAAAAACAGGCAATGCTAAAGGCCAATGATACAACTAAATGGGTGCCAGATAATTTGCGCGCTGGCCGATTCCAAAATATTTTAGAAACGGCGCCGGACTGGAACTTATCGCGCGACCGCTATTGGGCGACGCCAATTCCGGTTTGGCTTGGGCGACGCAATGACGGCACAGAAGTCATAAAAGTAATCGGCAGCTACCAAGAATTCGAACAATTAACCGGCAAAAGCTTAAATGATTATCACTTGCCAAACGTTATGAACTTAGAGTTTGAATACGACGGCACGACGCTCAAACACATCGGTAAAGTGCTGGACTGCTGGTTCGAATCCGGCTCCATGCCGTTTGCCCAGTTCCACTATCCCTTCCAAAACGAGGCAAAATTCGAGCGCAGTTTTCCGGCCGATTTCATCACTGAAGCTATCGACCAAACCCGCGGCTGGTTCTACTCGCTAACAGCGGTAAATGTTGGTCTTTTTGGTCAGTCGCCGTTCAAGAATTTGATTTGCACAGGTTTCATTAACGCCGCTGACGGCAAAAAGATGAGCAAAAAGCTTGGCAATTACACCGACCCAATCGAGCTGATGGATAAATACTCGGCCGACGCATTCCGATTTTTGATGATGAGCAGTCCGCTCGCCAGTGGAGAAAATTTTAACCTAAAAAACAAAGACGTGGCCGATATTCAGCGCAAACTAGCTATGATTTGGAATATGTACGACTTTTTTACGCTATACGCCGAAGTCGACGGTTGGCAATGGGACGGCTCGCTGGCAGATCCGCTGGCGCAACTGACTAGCCCGCTTGACCAATGGATCGTATCGCGGATTCATGAGCTGGGCATTGCGGTTGGCAAAAACTTGCAAGGCTACGATATTGCCGGCGCGGTTAAGCTGATATTGCCGTTTTTGGATGACGCTTCCAATTGGTATGTCCGGCGCAGCCGGCGGCGGTTCTGGCGCGAGTCCACCGGCGCCACGGCCGTAGGCGGAAAAAGTCAAAAGGACAACGATAAAGCTCAGGCCTATCAAACCCTGTATTATGTTTTAGTAAAAATTGCAACGATTATGGCACCATTTACGCCGTTTCTGGCCGAAGAACTGTATCATAATTTAACTGGCGGCGAATCAGTGCATTTACTTGATTGGCCGCAGCCTGGCCAGATTAACGAGTTATTATTACAACAAATGAGTACGTCCCGCGAATTAATTAGCCTAGGCTTGAGCCAACGGGCTGAGGCCGGCCTAAAAGTTCGCCAACCCTTAGCGGGCGCCAAACTAACGCTGCCTTTTGCGCTTGATTCGGAGCTGCTAGCAATTGTCAAAGAAGAGTTAAACTTAAAATCTGTTACAACTAAACAAGCAGCAAAACTGTCGCTTGAACTTAACAAAAATTTAACGCCCCAGTTAAAACGCGAAGGCCTAATGCGCGAAATAATCCGCCACGTCCAACAGCAACGCAAGCAAGCCGGCCTAAAAGTTGACGATCGCATCAAATTGTCATTAACCACTAGCGACAAAGCCTTGCGCCAGGCCATTGATGAGCATTTGGCTACGATCAAAAGTGAAACTCTGGCTCGGCAAATTGCCGCGCATGAAACATTGGGCTACCAAGCACAGTTTAATATTAACAATGCCCAGATAATAATTTCTCTGGAAAAACTTTAACTATAAATATGCGGGCAATAGCTTTACAGATAGAAGCTAGTTTGGTATTATTTGCTAAGTAATAATTCTTAAAATAACGAGAGAAAAGTGTAAATTGAATAAGGCTGTGATTACGACCGGTGGCAAACAGTATTTCGTCAAAGAGGGCGAAACTTTGGCGGTGGAGCTATTAAAATCGGACAAAAAAAAGCTTAGTTTTGACCCGCTGCTCGTCATCAAGGGCGATGTTGTTACGGTCGGCCAGCCGCTGGTGGAAGCCGCGGTGGTTTCGGCCGATGTGGTCGAGTCTGACAAAAAGGCTGAAAAAGTAACGGCCATTCGCTACAAACCCAAAAAGCGCGTCCACAAACTGCACGGCCACCGCCAACACCACAGCCTCATAAAAATCACCAAGATTGCCTGAAACTTGGAACCATTATAAACTGCGAATAATTAGCTCGTCTGGCTGCAGGCTGATAAGTGTTTTATCGTTGGTCACGAAAGCTTCAGCTTTATAGACTAGGGCTGTGGCGATATGGACGGCGTCGTAGCCATAAAGTGCTTTGCCATAGCGGCGGGTCAAGTTAACGGCTTGCTCGCAAATGGCGAGATTTACCGGCACAAATTTGGTGGCCTGCAAATCGCTCAGGGCGGCGGCTAATTGCTCGGCCAAGCCTTTACTTCTTAATGCCGCGCCGGTCATTAACTCTTGCCAGGCTAGCACGGACAGCACGGCGCCATCATGTTCACCTTTTTTAACGATTGACTGAGCGGCTTGCGCTAAAGGGCTGGTGCCTTCCAGGGCGTAAATTAATATATTGGTGTCGTAGGCTAGCAATTTATTTATAGGACTTTCGCATTTTGCACATTTTGGGCGAAAATCTCCGCTCCTCATTCCGCCGTACCAATAGTACGTCTGCATTCCGGTGCTCGCTTTTCATCCCAAACTGCATTAAAATGCGAAAGTCCTATTGAATCCGAATTCGCTTTATGGGCTGCATTGAGTCGCGCAGCGATCGGCTATATTCAGCGGCATCTTGCTTGTGATCGGTCCAGGCGCCGGGCAGGGCGCCGAAGTGTTTGTCGATTGGCAGTTTATCCGACAACCGTAAATTATTGTCGTCTGTCACAATAACCGTAATGCGGGCGCCTGGCACTAAGTGCAGCTCGTCGCGCAACTTTTTTGGCAGCGTTAGTTGGCTTTGCCCAGAAAGTTTGAGCGTGTAAGAAGTATTCACGAAATTAATTATACGTAAAATGTATATAAAGTAAAGTATTTTAATTTACTTTATTTTTGTCATTCCGAGTGAAGTTGAAGCACCTTGAATCATGGAAAGGCTGGTAACGGGATGTCTCGGCTTGGGCTCGAGATGACAAGCTAATCTCTTGGAGTTTTCGTGATTCGGGGCAACAAGACACGGTCGGGCACATAATTGGTAATTACAAGAAATTACAACAGATTTTCAAGCCACTAGTCTTATATAGGCTCTTGCTATCCGCTATAATAGTTTGCAATGACGAAAAAGGGTACCGATTTAGACGATATCGCTCAGGCTATCACTGATCTAGCCTCTATGATGGATCTGCGTTTTAATAAACTAGAAAGTCGCATGAACGATCTGGAAGCTCATATGGCGAAATTGGAAGAGCGCATGACCGATCAAGAACGGGCTACTCGCGAACTTCGCGATTGGGCGGAGCGTTTGGATAGTCATGTCGTTGGCCTGGAAAGTGACATCAAAGAAGTTTATGACCGGATTGTGGCACTCGAAAAAAAGTTTGACCGCTCGGCCAAAGAAAATAAAGAATTGGAAGACAAATTAGCGCTGCTGGTCAATTGGGCGAAGGCGGTGTCGCTTAAAACCGGTGTGCCGCTCGCTGCCGAAAATTTAGCACCGGAAGCTTGTCTGGCGCTAGAGATGACAATGATAACCGAAAAATTTTAGTGAATTTAAAATTTAGAAAATCTGATTTTTGCTAGGTTTTTGGCTTTAAAACTATAAATGGCTGTGGAAAACTTTGGACATGATTTTATGATTGTTGTTTTTGTTACTTCAAAGTTTACATAATATTATAACTTGGTCGATTTTAAGTGAAAAGTTTTAGCAGCTTGAACTTTGTTAGTATTGTTTATAAAACTACAAAAAATAGATAAACATTAGTTATTTGAAATGTTTTTGGCGAACAAAATTTTAGTTCAGTTGGACCTACATTCTCACTAGAATCCGAACACCCCTAAGTT
>JBOHNS010000025.1:0-24615 GCA_050730835.1 Saccharimonadales bacterium (SeqCode) | reverse complement strand
ACGATCAATGGTCAATGGTATAGCAATGATCAATGGTCAAAGATCAACGGTCAATGTTTAAGTAGCTGTCAACGGTCAACTTCCAAATTCCATATGCCATCTACTATCTGCTAATTTCTGCTTGAATTGCTGCAATTTGCCTTGAAGTTTGCTAAAATATAACCGTAAATGTCAAACGTAAACCCCAAAACTGTGCTGTACTCGCTGCTTGGCGCGCTGGCAGTAATAGTCATTCTGGGCGTCGGCGTGGTTGTGTTGGTGCTGGCCACCAGCCACGCTAATCGCGCCGTCCAGCCGCAATCAAAGCCAAAAACCAGCTCGTCCGAGCCGCAAGCTTCCAGTTATGGCGGCCAAACCAGCCAGGGGCTTTCGCTCAATGTTGTGCGAGCCATGGCCGTCGGATTGCAGCTGCAAGTCGGCACCCAAATCAGCGGCGCCACCAGCGGCACATGCACGCTAGCCGTCAGCCAAAGCGGGCAAAAAGACATTACCGCGCAGGAATCAGTTGTGCTGCAAGAAAACGCCTATGTCTGCCCGGAATTCGACGTGCCGCTAAGCAAATTTCCTAATCAAAACCTATGGAATGTCGGTGTAACTTTAACCGCTGGCGGCAAAACACTAAGCAGTTTGTGGCAGAATAATCCGGTAAATTTATCGGCCAGTTAGTTGGCGGTTATAACGGCGATAACTTTTTGAACCAGCTCGTCGAGTTCGTTTTGAGTTTTGGCTTCAGCGTTTAAGCGTATTACAGGCTCGGTGTTGCTAGCGCGGACATTGAACCATTTATCATCGGCTAGCTCGAGCGTTAAGCCATCAAGTTCACTTTGTTTGTCATTTTTGAAAGCTTTTTTTAAGCGCTCAAAAACCGCGCCTTTGTCTTCAACTTCAAAGTTAGTTTCTGGTAATACCGAATATTTTGTGTAATATTGACGGATTTGTGATAACGATTTGCCGTTTAATCCCGCTACATATAAACCAATAATCGCGGCGATTAAGCCGGAATCCGCGAAGAAATTGTCGCGGAAGTAAAAGTGGCCGCTTACTTCGCCGCCAAACGGCGCATTGTTTTCGCGCATGACTTGTTTGATGAAACTGTGGCCAACGCGGGTGCAGATGGGTTGGCCGCCTTTGGCTTTAATAATTTCGGGCACGGCGTGGGTGGAGCGTAAATCATACAAAATGGCGCTGCCGGGAAATTCATCCAGGAAATATTCCCCCAGCATGGCATTCATGACGTTGCCGGTTATAACCGCACCGGTTTCGTCGACCAAAAACGCCCGGTCGCCGTCGCCGTCAAAGGCGATGCCGCCGTCTAAATTATTGGCTTTGATTTTGGCGATTAAATCATTCAGGGTTTCAAAATTTAGCGGATTGGCTGCGTGATTGGGAAACGTGCCATCTAGGTCGAAATACATTTCGCTAACCTGCCACGGCACATGCGGTTCAAGGCTCGGAAATATTTTGCCGGCCATGCCGTTGCCGGCGTCAACGGCAATTTTTAGCGGTTTCATTTGGTCTGGTTTGACAAACGTCAGCACATGCTTGACCCAATCTTCGGTGATATCTTTTTGTTCGATAGCGCCAGGTTTTGCGGCTGGCGAATTGAATGTTTGATTTATAACTTTGTCGCGTATTTCCAATAAGCCAGACTCTTGGCCAACCGGTCGGGCTACTTCGCGACATAATTTAAGGCCGTTATAAATTCCGGGGTTATGGCTGGCGGTAACCATTAAGCCGCCGGCTAATTGATTATTGCCAACCGCGAAATAAATCATGTCAGAAGTAACTTCGCCAATGTCGAGCACGTCGCGGCCCTGTTGTGTTAGCCCGTCGATGGCAGCTGCCGCTAGTTCGGCGGAGTCTGGGCGCATGTCGCGGCCGACGGCTACGCGGCCAGTGCTTGGCAGCCAGTCGGCAAAAGCTTTGCCGATTCGGTTAGCCACTTCAGCGCTTAACTCGCTGCCGACTTTGCCGCGGATATCGTAGGCTTTAAAAATTGAACTAATGTCTGGCATGGGATTTACTTTGGTTGTAATTGATTATTCGGTGGGTTTTAGGACGATGTGGCGCTCACGGCCGTCGCCCATGGATTCGCTGGCCAATCCGGCGTCGGCCGCGACTTTGTGGACAATGCGGCGGTCGGCGGCGTTCATTGGTTCCAAGGCTTGAGGTTGGCCGCTGCTCTGAACGGATTTTATCCAGCTTTCGGCGCGTTCGGCTAGGCGGTCGGCGCGCTGTTTTTTGTAATCGGCGACGTCTAGGTTGACGCGGTTTAGTTCGTAGTTTTGGTTTCTGAGGGCACTGCTTGTCATGAATTGCAGCGCGCGCATGGTTTCGCCGCGCTGGCCGATTAGAAAGCTATTCAAGCTGGTCGATGGCACGTGCAGCTCGATAACTTCGTCGTCGCTATTGGTGGCGTAAACTTCGGTATTGACGCCGAAAAACGACAGCAAATCTTCGGTAAATTTCTGGGCGTAGCGGATGGCGGCTTCGTGGTCGTGGTTCATTTCGGTCGTCATTTTTTGCTCCTTTTTTTGCGTGATTGCTTTTTCTTGCCGCTAGGTTTTTTGTGTTTTTGGGGTGCGGTTTTTGACTTGGCGGTTGGACTAGCCACAACTTCGGCTTCTTTAATTGTAGCAGGATTTTTGCGGGCGTCGGCCGGAACCGCGGCGGCTTCTAGTTTGTCGGTGTCTTCGCGCAAAACGATGGCTTGCTGGATGTAGGCGACCAAGCCGCCGACAAACCAGTAAAGTCCCAGTGTCGCCGGATAGCTGATCGTGAAAATAAACACGATGGCCGGCAAAAAATAGCGCGTGCCGCGGCCGACAGCGGCGCTCATTTCGCTCTGGTCGGCTTGTTTGCCCGTTTTGCTATCGCGCAAAATGTCTTTTAGGCCGCGGGCATTGGCATCGCTCGGCATTAATTGTTTGCTCTGGAAATACTGTGTAATGGCACTGCCAAAAACCAAAACCAACGCCGGGAAATAAATCGCGCCGTGCGACAAGGCGCTGCGGTTTAGATTAACAATTCCCAGAAACGTGTTGTGAAAATCGTGAATATGTCCGCTGGCCAAATGATGAATCCAGGGCAAACCGCGCAAACCCGGATAGGCATAACTAACAATCAAATGCGGATTTTTGGCAACGCGCTCCAGGCCGATATATAGCCCAATCAAAACAATAAACTGAATAATCAGCGGGCCGATCGAGCTGAATGGGCTGACTTCGCGCTCTTTATAAAGCTCCATCAACATGCGCGATTCTTCCTGGCGATTGCCTTTAGTGGCTTGTTTGATGCGCTTGATTTCCGGCTGCAATTCTTTCATGGCTTTGGCCTGAGTCAGTTGTTTTTTGACTAGTGGCCAGAGAATCAAGCGAATCACAACCGTAAAAATAATGATGCTAAGTCCCACATCATGACCCGGCAAAATGCCGTAAATCAAAACCAATAGATTGAAAATTGGCCTAACAATAATCGTCGTAAACATATTTATATTAGTGCAACAGTTTTTAGTTGGTAGTTTATAGGAGGCGTTGCCGCTATTACTACAAACTAAAAACTATCAACTATTGAATTATTAAACTCCGTTACTTTTCTACTATAGCATGGTTGGCCGGAGTTAGCGCGCCGGATTTTTGTAAACTTTGGTGAATTAATTTATTGAGTTGTTTGGGCGGCGCAGCGGCGACCTGGTCGTTAAAAACTATAAATACCAAATCGTAGGCTTGGGCGATATTTTGAGTTCGAATAATTTCGTAAATGCGCCGGCGAATGCGGTTGCGCACGACAGCCGATTTATTAACTTTGCGGCTGACCACCACGGCCGCGCGAAAATTATCACGGCGCGGATTGGGCGCATATTTCAAAACCATCAGCGGCCCGCGCACAGTCCGGCCGGTGCGATAAACATAGCGCAAACTGCCCAGGCCGTGAAAGCGATTGGCTTTTTTAATCATGCTTTTAATTTAGCAGGTTTCAAATATCAGGTGGCAGAAATTTGGTAATTAGGCTAGCAGACGGCTCAAGCGGAAAGCTTGCTGCGGCTTTTTTGCCGGCGGCGTGCCAGCACGTGGCGACCGTTTTTGCTGGCCATGCGGCTCATAAAACCGTGCACACGTGAGCGGTGGCGATTTTTGGGTTGATAAGTTCGTTTTGGCATAAATTCTACTACATTTCACGGCCGCCAGCTAAACATATAAAGCCGCGGGGCGGTCGTTAATTTAACAATACTTAGACCTAATAATGGTAGCAGCTTTTCCACCAAACACCAACTATTTTCCCCAGTTTTATAGATGTAATTTGCGGCTGTGGATAAACTTGCCCCTGTTTGGCTTGGGCTGCCGGGGTTTTGGCGCCAACATTTTTTATTTGTGGATAAATCACAAATTTTTGTATACTGGGTGTTAGGAATTAGGGAAGTGAGGCGAAATCCGGTGATGCAAAAAAGCGACCTATGGCAAGCAGTGCTAGGCGAAATCGAGTTGACGGTTTCGCGCGGCAGTTTTGTGACCTGGTTTAAAAACACCTATTTATTAGATATTAGCGACGATCTTGTGGTTATTGGCGCGCCGAACGTTTTTATTAAACATCAGCTGGAACGTAAATTTAACGATATAATCGCTGCTACGCTGCTAAAAAACGGCGTTAAAACTAGCGAGATTAGCTATAAAATTCATTCTGTGCCAGTCGCGCCCAGCCAAACTGAAGACGAGCCAGCGCTATTTATAACCGAAACTAGCAGCGCCAATCAACCCAAGCAGCGAGCCAGCAGCCTGACGCACAATTACCGCCAAGCACTAAACCGGCGCTACACGTTTGATAATTTTGTGGTAGGATCGGGCAACGAGTTGGCTTACGCCGCTTGCCAGGGTGTGGCCGCGCATCCGGGCAGCAAATATAATCCTCTGTTTATTTATGGCGGCGTCGGTATTGGTAAAACTCATTTGGTTCAGGCGACGGGTAATGCCGTATTGGCCGCCAAGCCAAAAACCAAAGTGGTTTGCGTGTCGACCGAGCAGTTTGTTCAGGAGTTTGTCGACGCCCTGAAATTCAAAAAAAACACCGACTTCGCCGATTTTTACCGCAGCGCCGACGTTTTGATTGTCGACGATATTCAATTTTTGGCCGGCAAGGAAAAAATTCAGGAAGAATTTTTCCACACTTTCAACGCCCTACATCAAGCCAGCAAGCAAATTATTATTAGCTCTGATAAGCCGCCGAGCGACATTCCGACGCTCGAGGAACGGCTAAAATCGCGCTTTGTTTCGGGTATGACAATCGATATGCAAAATCCAGATCTAGAAACCCGCTGCGCGATTATTCAAACCAAGGCGCTGGTGCATGGCGTCGATTTGCCGACCGATGTGACCGAGCACTTGGCAGCCAACGTGCAGACCAACATCCGTGAACTGGAGGGCGCTTTGAACCATTTATTAGCCTCTTGTGAAATGCGCAGCTTGGAACCGACTATTGATATTGCTAGAGTTTTGATTGGCACAAAATCTCGGCCAAAACATTTAACCGCACATCAAATAGTTGAGCGCACCGCCAGGCATTTTCAAATTACGCTAGATGAAATAACCGGCGCTAAGCGCGACAAAGACATCGTCGTGCCGCGCCAAATTGCCATGTATATTATGCGTAGCGAGCTGCACACTAGTTTTCCAAAAATCGCGCGTGAACTCGGCCGCAAAGACCATACCACCGCCATTCACTCGGTAGAAAAAATCGCTAAAGAAGCCAGTTTTAATGGCGACATCAAAAACGCCATTAATCAAATCAGGGAACGATTGTATGTCTAATGTTTGTGGATTAGTTGTGGTTAGACAGAGCAAAAACTGTGCTTATTTCGGCTTATTTAAACACAGCTGCGCCGGCAATGTTGTGCCAGCCTGGGTAAAAACCGTATTTTTTCATCAACCAAACCACATTATTTGCCCAACTTTATACACCATTTTTTTGATAATTTTTAGTCTGTTGTTAAACAACTTTTACACATTTTACACAGCCTTAATAATAAGAATAACTGGTTTATTTAATATATTATTATTAAAGCTAGCGGTTGGTATTTATTTTCGGGAAATCATTAATAGTAATAATTTTATGGTTCATAAAAACCAATTTAAAGGAGTAATTCTATGAAATTACAAGTAACGCGGGACAATTTAAACAAAGCGCTGGTTAGTGTGGCGCGAGTAGCTAATGCGCGCGGCACTTTGCCAATACTAGGTAATATTTTAATCCAAACCGTTGGCAATCGTTTAAGCGTCGCGGCCACCAATTTGGATATTGCCATAACCCACTACGTCGGCGCCAAAATTAGCCAACCAGGCGCTATAACTGTGCCGGCGCGGCTGATGCAAGATTTTATCGCTGGCTTGCCGAGCGGCGTGGTGGAACTTAATTTAGAAGATTACAAATTACACATCCAAACCGAGCAATATCAATCAATTATTAACGGCACGGCGGCCGAAGATTTTCCGGTCATGCCGGATATAAATTCCGAAAAACAGCTTAAATTAGCTAGCGAAGAGTTACGAAAATCACTGCAACAAGTTATTTTTGCGGCCAGTAGCGATCAATCGCGGCCGGTTTTAACCGGTGTTTATTTTCATGTTGTGGATGGAGTTTTATTTGTCGCGGCCACCGATAGTTACCGCCTAGCGGAAAAAAACTTAACTAAAACCAAACAAAACACTCAATTATTGGTGCCGGCTAACGCTATGCAAGATTTGCTCAGAATTTTAAGCGATAACGAGGGCGAAACCCAAATAACCTACGATGAACAACAAGTTATATTCAAGGCCGGCGACGTCGAGTTGGTGGCCAGATTAATAGAAGGCGATTATCCCGATTACCGCCAATTAATCCCGCAACAATTTGCCACGCAAGCTACCCTAAAGCGCGCAGAATTTTTAAACATCGCGAAAGTTTCCAGCCTGTTTGCGCGCGAAAGCGGCGGCAGTATAACTATCAAAATAGACGAGCCAAACTCCAACCTAAGTATTCATTCTATAGCCTCACAACTCGGCGAAAATAACGCTACGGCCAGCGCCAAAATTAGCGGCAGTGGCTCGATTACACTCAATTCGCGCTATTTGATTGACGCTCTACAGGCGCTTAGCGGCGACGAAGTCAAGTTTTGTTTTAATGGCAAATTAGAGGCATCCGCCATAATCAATCCCAAATCCGACGATTATGTTCACATTATTATGCCGCTCAAAAGCTAAAAACGATTAATCAATAAGTTGTTTGACTAGTTGTTGGCGGTGGCGCGGTGTGTAAATCTGCCGGTATTAACTCGCTAGCTATAGTATCTTCTGCATTAATCGCTTGTTGTGTCGATATGGCTGTTTGGGTTCGGCCGCCCGTATTATAAGCGTTACCCCGATAGACGATTTTATTAAAAACAGATATATTGACATGTTGATTATTAAGACCGATAACCACCATCTCGAATGGTAAATTATTTGCCTCTATGGCGCCGGGCTGACCGGATTTAGTTCCTGGCACAAAACGGTAGGCCGGATGGCCGGCGACACTATTTATAGCAGTGTAATGACCAATATTAGTCGGATCTGACGACGGTTTTAATATTGCTTGCGGCGTGTAGGGTTCGGCGTTGGGGCCGTCTTCTACTAATAAAGTACCTTTTAAATTATTGCCATTCCAGACAGCGCCACTACTACTGCTACCAGTATAATTAGTAAAAAAGCCATTGGGGGTTTTAGCATATATTCCCTGGCTACCAGCGGTTTGTGATTGTTCCTTAACACAGTTTTGCGGGCCAAAATTAACTACTCCAGGAGTTGGCGGCGCGGCGGTAGTGCCTAATAACTTTGCGACTCGGGACTCGGGAATAAAGTTGCACAAATTGTTTTTAAGAGTTTGCTCGGGCGGTTTTTTGGCTAGGTGTTGTGTTGGTTTGGTTGTTGGGTTTGTTTCTGACGGGCTAAATTTCGAACCGCAAGCAGCGGCCAGGCTGACTAGCGCCAAGGCCGAGCCAACCCGCGCCAACCTATGGCGCTTGTGCGCCGGCCATAATTCTTGATTGTTTTGAGTTTCGCCAGCAATCTTGCTTGACATTATTGATACCCCCTTTTAAGCACTACACCAAAAACTACCATTAATAAATCTATTTTATCCTAGAAAAAGTTTAAAATACAATTATTTTTGACCAGTTATAATAATATTGCAACGTAAATATCAGCGAAAAACGCCGGCTATTAGTATAGTTAGAGTATGATTAATGACATTCATTTGCAGAATTTTCGGTCCTACCGGGATGCAACTTTTGAGTTTTCGGACGGCGTTAATATTATTGTCGGGCCGAACGCTAGCGGCAAAACTAATTTATTGGAAGCGCTTTTGATGCTAGCGGCTGGCCGATCATACCGCGGCCGCGACCGAGATTTAATTCGTTTAGGCGCCGAAAGTGCGCGGGCCGAAGCGCATACCGGCGATGGCTTGGCGCGGATTATGCATTTGCAAACAATTGCCGGCGGACCCCGGCCGGTTAAACAGTTTAAGATTAAAGATCAAACACTCAATCGGCTCGGTTCGGCCAGCCGCTTGCCGGTCGTTGTGTTTGAGCCTAATGATTTGCGCTTGCTTGCCGGTGCGCCGGATAAACGACGGCAATATTTGGACGATTTAAACGAGCAAACCGTGGCCGGCTTTAGCACAACCCGGCGTCAATATTGGCGGGCTTTAATGCAGCGCAACGCCCTATTAAAAAACTCACATAAAAACAACCAAAGCCAATTATTTGTTTGGAATTTGCGCTTAAGTGAACTAGGCGAACAGCTGGCCGGCGCGCGCCACAAACTAACTAGAGAAATCAACCAAAAAATCAGTCTAGTTTATCAAAGCCTAGCCAGCCGAGACGACCAAATAAAGGCGCGCTACAACCCGGCGCTGCCGCTCGATAATTACGCCTCGGCCATGATTCATCAACTAGAAATTAATCAAGACTTGGACCGTTTGCGCGGTTTTACCTGCACAGGGCCGCAGCGCGAAGATTGGCAAATTCTAATCAACGGCCGGCCGAGCGGCGAAACTGCTTCGCGCGGCGAAAGCCGCAGCATTATTCTGGCGCTAAAAATTATCGAGCTGCAAATCATTAGCCAAGCCCACAACTTAACGCCGCTATTATTACTCGATGATGTTTTTAGCGAATTAGACGGCGCGCGGCGCCAGGCGTTGACCAAACAGCTAAAACCGTATCAAACTTTTATTACCACAACCGATGCCGATGTCGTACTAAAACATTTTACCGATCAAGCCAATATAATACCGCTTTAGCTAGGCTTATTCCGAGGACGTGGAAAAATCAATCGTAAACAAATATGGATTGTAGCCGGCTTGGAGCAGCTGGTGGTTGACAGCCTTTAATTCGGCGCTGGCGCTGCCATTTATGCCGGCTATTACGAAAGCATTTTGTGGCGGGCTATAGCTTAGATTTAATGATTGGCCGGCGACGGAAACATTGCTGGAATAATTGGCCGGCGGCTTGATTTTGGCCAATTGGTTGCCGATTAAATAGTAATTATTGGACGTGTTTTGGACAACGGCCGTGGCCTGGCCGACCATAGCTATCGGATTGAGGCTGGCGGCGGCGGTGTTGCCGAGTGCTTGGCTGAAATTTAATTGCACAGATTGGCCGCTAGCGAGATTGTACTGGTAAAAAGTCGGCGGCTGGCCAGTTTTGGAGCTTGTAATATAAATAACCGCGCCAGACTGTAGCCAAGCTGGAGAATTCTGGATGTTGCCGGCGATAATTTTTGTCGAGTCGGTTTTTAGGTTGATAGTTTCTAGTTGCCGGTTGGTTTGATTTTTGACGACGCCGACGGCTAGCATTTGGCTTGGCAAAACGCCAACTACGGTTGTGTTTTGAGCTAGAGTTTGATTGACCGCGCCGCCGCTATTTAATAACGCCTTGCCGTCAGGTGATTGCAGCAAAAAACCCTTTTGCAGCGGGAAGAAATTGCTGCTGCCCGGCACATTGGTGGTTAAGATTTTTTGCAAACCGGCCGGACTATAAGCCGTTATGGTTTCGCCGCCATTGCCGGCCGCCAAGCCGTATATGGTTTGCCCGCCGATCTTGGCTTGTAAAATTGTTTGATCGAGCGGCCGGAAATTTTGGTTTTTAACGCTATAAAGCCACCAATAACCAAACGGCGACGACGAGTCCAGTCCATTTTGTTGTAAAATATTGTACAAAGCGCCGCCGCTAACGGCCGTTGTTTGATGAAAAACTAGATATTGTTTGTCTGTAGAAATACTCAAAGAATCGATACCAGACAAGTAATTATTGGTTGAATCGGGGCTTAATAACTGCGTTTTGCCGCTAATGTAATTATAGACAACAAACGATCGGCCGTTGCTGATTAACAAACTATTTTGGTCGTAATTAATGGCCTGAGCCAAGCTTGGCGGCACGGCGAACTTTTGCGAAACGGTGTGCTCGGCCGGATTGGTTTTTTGGTTGTGGCTAATTGTTTTATGCTTGTGGCCAAAAATCGCTAGCAAAGCTAAAACGATAACCGCCAAAATTACCAAAGCCGCCAGAACTTTTATTTTTTTGTTTGTCGGGCGTCCGTAATAATCGTCCATTGTTATTACCTTTCTACGTAGTAGTTATGGTTTATATAATTTTGCAGATCGGTTGGCATAGTACCGACAGTGTTTGCATTAAAGTTATCGTTTGGAGGCGCTACCAAGACCCATCTACCATAATAAGCATTATAGTGATCCACAAAATATGACAGGCCAATTCCACCCCTTAGGTTTAGAGTTACCAAAGCCCAGGTTTGGTTGTCGAAGTACTGGGTGTTGGTAATGGTAGTGGCTGGCGTCAACTGGCTAGATAGAGCCACCGAAGATGAGGTGCCGACGGCTTGGGTAATTATTTTACTAAGATCGCTAGCGCTTGGTTTGGTTGTAGGTTTCAGGTTGACAATAATTTCCGTAGGTTCTTGGGGCGACAAATTAAACTCGGCTGAGAATTGTTTGTAACTAGGCACGTTAACATCTAGCTCGTAATGCCCGCTCCGCAAAGCGTAATTAAATTTAGTTTGCCCTGGTTTTGGAGAGTTCTTAGGGCTAACCAGCCTATTATTAAAACGAGCAGACACGGTTTTACTTGGGGGTATTTGAAAAACAAGCTCTACATTACTTTGGCTAGTCCTTAAGTAAGTGGTAAATATACCGATACCTATAACAAATAAAACTATCAAAATAATTCCAGTGATTATGATTTTAGGTTTTCTATTCATTTATTAAATACAATCCTTTTAATTAAAAACCTAAGGATATCCCGCCGGCAAAGCATTGCCTATTGTCGAACCTTGATACAGTCCCGAGGGTGTGCCTAGCGACTTGAGAAAATTATTGTATGATATGCCAGCAGTCGTTACGGTGCTGCCGTTGCCGCCATATAGTTGGGCTATGGGTTGGCTGTCGGTGGGAGAAGCGGCCCAGCCGGTCTCAATACCAGTACTTGAAGGATTTATAAGATTACAAATTACCGTACTTGACGTAACCTGCTGGCCAATACTTACAGTGGGTGGACAACCTTCAGCCATATACGATAGTTTGCCATCAAGCGCACCGCCAGAAATCTTGATAACAATATAAGAGTCGGCACCTCCAAAATTCCAGCCGCCGTCGCCGCTTAAGTGTGTTATGGTGCCGCCACATACGGCATATACCGGTCCGCTGCCTGCATAGTCGACACCCTGATCAATCCTTTCTGGGCGCAAGTTTTTTATGTCACGGAAAGGATTATTGCAACCGCCGGGCGCATTAGCGCTTCCACCGGCCGAGCAGCCGGAGCTGGGCGCGGTGCTGGTTGTGGGCGCGGAACCGCTGCTGGAAGCACCGGCTGCGTTTCCGCCGTATTTTTTAAATACTAGTTGGGCGTTGGCGATGCGGTTTTGGATTTCTGGTATGCCGGCTCGTTCATAGCTTTGTTCAAAAGCTACAGCCGCGGCTTTTGGCGTGGAAGTGGCCTTGACGGCTTGCGCCGCCGCCGATTCCGAACCGTTTAATTCGTGTAAAAGGTAGTCGAGCTGGCCGCTAAGACCGCTAGGATTTTTGCCTTCGCCCTGGACAAAAGTGCGCATGGCGACCAGTCGAGCGTCTTGCCACTGGGCGATGCCGTAGGCTGGATTGCCGGGTGTGTGAGCTGTCGGACTCACGCCACCGCCGGATTCTTGCATTAAATTGCCGACAATGCCGGCGGCTTGCGCTGGCGTGTAACCATTTTGAACAAAAAATTTATAAGCGTCTTTGGGATTATTGCCGGTAATGCTTGCCGACACGCCGCTAGCACAATCGCCGGCACTAAAAGCGACACAATTATTAGCCGCTGGCGGCGTGGCGTCCTGGCCGGTTATGTCTGGATTGCCCGGAACCGATGACGAGCCGCTGACATAACAGCCGTTGGGGTTGTAAAACGGTGTGTTGCCGATGATATTATTGAGGTCGGTTTGGCTTAAGGCGCTGGCCGAGGCAGAGCCAAAACTTAAAAAAAGAGCCAGCGCCGCCGCTAAACTCAAACAGCGTATTTTACGTGTCTCATGTCTCATGACTACCGTGCCCCCGTCTAATGACTCTAATTGAATTATCACGATGTGCCTTTTGGTACCTGGACATGCAAATGATTGCAGGTGTCCTCAAAAGTTGTCCAGCCGGCCGGCAGCGGCGGCGTGGTGCCGCATTGCGACTGGCCTATAGCGGAACCGGATGGCAAAACGCCTTCGGCAATACTCAAGATAGCTAGCGAGCCGCTGTCGCGGCCGGTTAAAGCTTTGCCGTCTAATTGGCTAAAGTCGACAGCATCGCCGTTATAATGCGGATCGTTCGGGCAGCTGGCTTTTGCTGTGTTGTTGCAGTGGCCGCTGCCGCCGCTTTGGATGGCCGATAAGGTAACTTTGTGTTTTTGGCCGACGGTTAATATTAATTTAAGTATGGCCGAGCTGGTCATGACGCCGGCCGAGCCCTTTTTGCCATTAGCGGCGTCTTGAATATCTTGCTGGACATCGCGGCCGGTCAAACTTATGTTTTTGGTGGTTAATATTTGCTGGGCGACTTGCTGGGTGCCGGCATTAGTTGTGCTGCCCGATGACGTAGCGGCGCCGGAACCATTTGATTGATTGCTGGGGCTGTTGTTGGGGCAGTTATTGGTGCCATTTACCATATCTACTGGCTGACTGCCAGCGGCTTGGATTTCTTCCATATTGTCTAACGTGCAGTTGTAGGCGTACAGCAGGCGATAGCGAAAAACTGCTTGCTTCTCACCCTGAAAATCTTGGCTCTGATCAAGATTGTGCGGGGCGCAGGCGCCGCTGTCCTGGTTGACGTTTCCATTGCTGTCACGTTGGATCGCGCCGTCTGCTAAAAGCGTTCCCATACTATCCGTGAAACAGGTTTTTTTAGGCCCACCGCTTGGGCTTGGGCAGTGTGGTTGACCGACTTCAATATCGGTTACAAAATCACAATTGGGGTGTGTAGCGTTGTAGTGGGCTGTTTCTTGGGCAAAAATTTTGGCGTTTTCTAGCGGTTGGTAGCTGGGATCATTATTGATTAGATTGACTTCTGTTTGCGGCCAGCCCCACTGGACAATACCGTAATGTGAATTATCGGCGCCGCCGGTGCTGGCAGCCAGCGCGACACTAGAGTTGAGTGAGCCAAACATGTGCGGCAGCATGGCAATCGGATTAAATAATTTGCTGGTTAGCGACGAAAAAGTTGAAAAGATTGGCTTGCCATAAATTGTATCGTACAAGTTGAGGCCGAGCCGCGAGATTAGCGATTGACTATTGCTGAGCGCGAAGTAGCGCTGGTAGGCGCTTTGTTGTTTGAACTGGGCAGCCAGGTTTTGCCTGTCTAGTTTGTCGCTTTCGTTGGTTTGGGTGGTTGTTAGTGGCTGGCTGTAAAATTCTTTGCGCTCGGTTTCGTTGGCGTTCAAGTTGGCGCCCATATCAACCTCGTTGTCATATTGCAGACCTGTGGCTGTGCCGTTGTGGGCTTGGCCGGAGCTATTGGCTACAGCGAATTTTGCTAGAATTGTCGTGCCGGCAATGCCAGCTATCTTGGTGCCTTCGCCTAAGATTTTTTTCAAGGCATTTTTGCCGGTTGTTTTGATAGCTTTTCCCGTGGCAAACTTAGCGGCGATTTTTTTAACAGCGTCTTTCACGGTTACTTTTATGCCGCCCGCAAACGCTGCTTTTATTCCGGTGATAGAGGTACCTGCCCCAATCACAGTTAAGGCTGCAATCCCTGGGAGGCTAGTAAGTTTAGGACAAACAAAACTAGCTATACCGCTTAAGGCTTTAGAGCCTGCGCCATAACCCAAGGTCGCGCTAAAAAGGTCTTTGTATTGACCATTGGCGCTAGCCTGCGGACTTTCTGTTCCTGACGTGTTGACGGGCTGGCCACTGGCTCGTTTAATAGCGTTTGATTGGTTCAAGGTAGCGCCGTTTAATTTCCAGTTGGTCGCGCCGACGGCTTCGGCATTGGTGTTGCCGTACTTTTGTTGGTCGGCTTGGCTGGCTGTGGCATAAAACTCTCTTTGCAATTCGTTGCTTTGAGCGTCAATGGTTGGCTGGGATTTGTCGAGCGATCCGCTATAAATAATGCAAAAAGGCAAACCTATAGTTAGAATCGTACTGACACTGCTAGCTATGGTTTTAAAAACATTACCACTAAGTGCTTTAGTTATAGCGCTGACAGCCCCGTCGGACACGCCATTCTCGCCGTTATTTTGAGTTATTTTGGCTAGCGTTTTCGGGTTATTGATGTCGGTTGTTTGTTGTTGGTTGGCTTTCTGGTCAGCTTTGTTGATTTCTTCATCTGCGGTGCTGGCAGCGCTTAGGTCTTTCGTTCGATTATAAGCCGCCTTTTCTTCCAGAGCCCTGGCTTCAGTCGGTGATTTACCTTGGTATAACTTATACAGCCAGCCAACCAGACCTATATCTAGCTTATCTCTAATGGTGCGGGATACGCCGCCACGGATTAGCGTGCCAGTCACACCAGGCAAATCTCTGGTGCTTTTCAGTGTCAATGATTCGATGTGTTTGTAGGCGTTAGCCCGGTTTTTGAAAAGCTGAATGGGATGCAATTTGTCCCCATCAAAGAAACTATTAGGCCTTAGCTTGTAGTCAATACCGTTAACCGTAACTTTTGTTAGTACGCCGCCCGTATGTTCATATTGGACTTGGCCGGTGGTTGCTAGTTTATTGACTATTTTGCTGGGCCTAAGATTATTGAGGCGGGCGAGCGTGTTGTCGGCGTCATCGCTAAATTGCTTTTGGATTTGGGCTTTTGCACTAGCACTAGAAGCGTCGATAGCATATTTTTCGGCACCGGTTTGTATTTCGTTGCGGGTCATATTGCGGGCCACCCGGGCGAATTCGTATTCGGTTACGTTTTGGATAAAATTTGGGATTAGCAGGGATCCTAGCAAAAGTATCAGAACTAGGATTATGACGACACCGCCGAGGCCGCCGCCCAGTAGCAGGAATTTGCCCTTTTTACCCTTGCCTTTGATTTTGATTTTGCTGCGGGCTTTGGCGAGTTTGGATTGCGGCTCTTGGCGGTAGCCGAAGTTGTTAGCAGATGAGCCGTCGCTAGCCGAGCCGCCGGCGGCAGTTTCGGCGCCGGCTAGTTGGCCCGGAGTTAGTGATTTGGGTTTTGGAGCATCTTCTTTTTCGTCTGTTAGCGGTTGGCTTAAGCCTTGCTGTCGTGCCAGATCTTCAGCGGCGCCGTTGTGCGCCTCGCGGTCCATGGCGCCCTCTTCGTCCGGGTTGATGCCGGTTAGGCGGCGCAGTTCGTCGTCTTCTGGGGTTAGAGGATTGTGATGGCCTTCTTGCCGCTGGTCTTGGTCGTCATAAACTGCCATTGTCTAAAATTTATATTTTAACCTGTATTAGTTGAGGGCAAATTGGCCGAGCCTGGCGCCAGCCGGTTGTCTAGGTCAATTGTGCCTTGGGTTTGGTTGAGTTCGCCGGCTCTTTCGGCGGCCTGGATGGCTTTTACTTGCTCTGGGTTGGTGGTGATTAGGCTGGTTTCGGTTGGGCTGGCCACCACTTGGATGTGGACGTGGTTTGGGCCGGCAAAGAACAGGCCTTGGCCGACCGGAAATTGACTGAGCCGCTTCTTCTCTTCGCTGGTTAGTTTGAACACATCAGCTAAAACGTCGACGGCCGAGGGCGATTGCTTGAGCAAAAATTGCATGCTAGCGTTAGCCACAATCGACCGGCCGACACGCGAGCCCATGAAATCTTCCACATCTTGGGTGATGGTCGTGATGCCGAGATTGTATTTGCGGGCGCGTTTGGCGAGGCTGAACAGGAAGTTGGCCGAATCTTCGTATTTCATCAGCTGCCAAGCTTCATCGACGATCAGGATGCGGCGCTTGGTGTCGGCCTTGGTTTTGTTCCAGATGTAATTTAAGACAATGTACATGGCGACCGGCCTTAACTCATCCTCTAAATCGCGAATATTAAACACGATTAGGGGATTGTCGATTTGGATATTGGACTGCTGGGAAAAGATGCCGGCGAATGTGCCGGACGTGTATTTGCGCAGCCGCTGAGCGAGTTGCGGGCCGGTGCCGCCCATGTGAAGTAAGGTTTCGTAAAGATCGGCGATGGTTGGCGGCAAGCCGGTGTGCGTCAATGGGTCGTTGGTGATGCCGGCCTTGGCGTAAGTTTCGATTAGCGCGGCGTCCAGGTCGGCTTCTTCGACCGGATTGAGCGCCGGCGCCATGACGGAATTGCCGCCGAGCATTTGGGCTTGCGCGCCGCCCATCATCAAACGGAATAAGCCGTGCAGCGTGATTAAATTAGATCGCAAGGCGTTATCGGCTTCTTCGGTATCGACGACTTGCGGCAAATCAAATGGGTTGATGCGTGTGCTGGAACTTAGGCTGAGACGAACGTAGGCGCCGGCCACGGCATCGCACATGCGTTCGTATTCGTTTTCGGGGTCGATGATGAAAATTTCGGTGCCGAACATGATGCTGCGCAAGGCTTCCAGTTTGACGGTGAAACTTTTGCCGGCGCCGGATTTGGCGAACAAGACCGAGTTGCCGTTTTCCAACGTAAAGCGGTCGAAAATTACCAAGCCGGAATTATGCAAATTGACGCCGTATAAAACGCCGCTGCCCTGGCTTAAATCAGCGCTGGTAAACGGGAAGCTGGTGCTGAGCGCGCCGGTGCTCAAATTGCGCCGGATTTCCAGTTCGTCGCGCATTTGCGGCACGGTGCTATTGAAGCCCTGCTCTTGCTGCGAGGTCGCCGGTTTGGAATAAACCAATTGCTGGCCGAGCATGTTTTCGACCTTGTGCGAGGTAAAATCAAGTTCTTCGAGCGAGTTGGCGTAGAGCGTAAAATACAGGCCGAAACGGAAAAAGCGCTCACTGCCGACCTGCAATTTGTCGCGAATTTCTTCGGCGTCTTGCATCATGGCCTGCTTGCCCGGATCGCGGATTTTGCCGTGTTCGGCGTCGAGCTGCAGGCCAGCCTCGATTTGGGTAACTTTTTTGCGCAAGTTTTTCAGAACAACCTGGCTTTCGACCGGATAAATAAACATTGACAAATCAATTACTTCGTCCAGATTGATAATCGGGCTCAGCCAACCGGTATAAACTTGCCGCGGATAGCCATAAACGTAGTAGGTGCGGGCGAAGCGCGTGCCGAGGTGAAAATAGCCGACATTTAGTTCGATAGAACTGGGCGCAATGAAATCGCGCAGGGCGGTGATGCCCTTTTCAAACGCCGCGCCGACTTCTTGTTGCTCGCGGACTTTTTGGGCTTGGGCCAAAGCGACCGGATCTAGCGGCTGCTTGGTTTTCTTGTTTTTGCCGAGTGCCATTAGACAATTCCTCTGGAATTTTCCACTAGCCATTGACCACTAGCCATTGACCACGCATTAGCCATTAGCATTTTACAATTTCCAAATCGCTTAATCATCAAATCAATCAAAAATGGCAAATCAAAAATCAATGAAAAACGGCGAATCAAAAATGAAAAATTTTTGCTCGTCATCCCTGCAGTTCCTTATTCAATTGTGGTTGTGTAGCGCGGCCTTCGCCCTTGGTGATGACGCTGGCCGTTAGGCTGTTGAAGTTTTTGAGTTGCTGATGGGTGGCCGTGTCGGGGTTGTAAGTATCGTAGTATAACTCGATAAGTTCCTGGGTGTCCAGCGGCAAACCCTGCACGCCGCATTGTTGCAGGCCGGACATGACCGATTGCACGCGGTTGCGCAGCTCGGTTTTGGCGTTTTCCAGCTTGCCCTCGTCGATCATGACGTGCTTTTGTTTGGGGCGCAGTAGTGCGGCCAGACCGATGAAAAAACTTTTGTTTTGGTCAAGCGAATTCATTTTTTGGTTTTCTATTTCGGAAAAAGGCACGACAACGTAGAATTTTTTGTCCATGATGTTGGTTTGCTGAGCCAGAGCATCGATGTAGGATATATAATCTTCCATCAATAAACTAAGCAGCATATTGTCGTGTTCGGAGCGGATTTTATCGAGCTTTTCGATGTAGGACTGCAGGTCGACGCGCTGCGTGCGCATAAAAATCTGGATCGTAAAAGTCAATGAATTGAGCATGTTTTGGTAGCTGTATTCGATGGCTTCTTGTTCCTGCTGGCTCATGAGGTCGAAGTTGATGGCTTTGGCCATGACGACCGAGCGGAAACTGCCGTCGCTCATAATGACGACGCCGTCGCGAATTTCGGCGATTTCCAGGAAGTTTTGAGCGCTGTTGGGGTTGCTGGCGGCAGCGGCTGGAGTTTTGGTTTTGCTAGCTGGTGCTGCCACGCTAACCATTGGCGGTTGGCCTGGCGCTGGTTGTGGTGGTGGCGCGGCTTGGTTTGGCGGCGCTTGATTGCGGTTGGGATTTTGTTGAGGATTCATTCTGCTGCTCCAGCGATTTTAGATAATTCTAATGCAAAGACACGACGACTTCGTCGGTTGCTTGATGTTTTTTATGGTTGGCCTGGCGGGCAATGGTGGCGACGTCTAAATCGTTGTTGCCGGCCAGGTTCATTATGTCGGCGTCATTATTGGCTTGACTGTCTGGCTGGACGGCATTATTGGTTGGTTGCTGGCGATTGCTGGCCGATGATAAGTTTGGCGTTGCCATTGGCGGGCGCGCGAGGTTTGGATTTGGCCTAGCCGGGCTGGCTGCCGACTGATTGGTGGACGCAGCGGCTGCGTTTGGCGGCGCGTCGGCCGCTGGTTCAGCCGATAGTGGTTGGATGGTGTGCAAGTGGCCGTAGGCGATTTTTGGCCGGGCATTTCTGGCTTTGAGATTTTTTGCTAGCGTTGCTTCGTCGCTGTTAGGGTCTGATAAATTGTCTGCTGGTGCACCATTATTGCCGTCATCATTGCTTGGCGCTACCAAATTATTGCTGGAGTCGGGCGGGGCCTGGTTCAAAAACCAGTTGCCTGAGCCATTACTGGCATTGCTGGCAGCTGCGTAAGCTGCGGGAGCTGGCGACGCGGCCGCGCCGCTGCCGGCTTGCTTGATGTTATCAACAATTGCCCGCCGATGGTCGGCGTTCGAGGCGTTGATTAAACGTTCGAAATTTTGGGCAGTGGGATTATTTTGCTCGTCGAGTATGTCGTCGGAGGCTTGAACGTCCAAATTCGCGGAGTTAACATTATTGATGGTTTCGCTGGCTTGATCTGGTGCAGCGCTGACCAGGCGATCGGAATCAGCGCCGACGATAACCGGCGCCTGATGCTCGGCTAAGTTGAGGTTGACGTTTTTGATGGCCCAGCCGCGGCTGTCGATGGTGCTGGCCAGAGCGTTTAGGCGGCTGGAAACTTCTGCTTCCGATAATCCGTTGGTGTAATCTTTTTCGATATTGTGTTTGGGAACGGTTATGGTGACTAAATCTTGGGCGCTGCTCTGGCTCCAGATTCGTTTGCGGTTTTTGACGCGGAAGCGAATTTTGGCTAGCGCCCAAGTTTCGGTCGGCTGATTAAGCTTCCAGGGAAAAGCAAAAAAGGCCGAAGCCGCGGCCACCGGCAAAAACAAAACCAGCAAAAACGGCAAACGATGCCGAAAAGACAAATAACTCAAATACAAACAAACAGCCATGATGGCGGCGTAAATAAACTGTTTCAGCGACAACGGGCCGAGCAGCTTATCCTCGGCCTCAATATCCTGAATAACTTTGTATGTTGCCATTGCTAATTATTATAGTGGTTATCTTAAACTTTGCCAAACCGTTTGCTGAGACTAGAATTAAGGATTCAAGAAGCAAGAATTAGTTTGGCTTTTGTGGCCTGCTTTTTCTTGACTATTAATTCATGACTCTTGACTCTAATTCATCGCCAACTAAATTTCAGTTGCGATTAATTTGTCTAGCGCGGCCACGAACTCGGTTTTGACTACCGCGTATACCTTGACGGCCACGGCCTCCACATAAGTGTGCGTTGTTAAATTGCGCGCCTCTTGAAAATCAAACCATTGCCCCGGATTATTAACAATATCCAACTTGGCGGCTTCGCGAAAGGCGGCGCGCGGACTGGCCACCATGCCGCTATTAATTTCTACCAAGCTTTTTAAGTATTTCCAGGATAATTCATAGCTGA
This sequence comes from Saccharimonadales bacterium (SeqCode), assembly GCA_050730835.1. Lineage (GTDB taxonomy): Bacteria > Patescibacteriota > Saccharimonadia > Saccharimonadales > UBA4665 > JBOHNS01. Next base: position 4,001 of record JBOHNS010000025.1, on the reverse strand, counting down.
ATTCAAAAGCCTGGATGACGGCGGCGCGCTGAAATTTGTCTTCGGGTTGCCCTAAAGCCCGCCGCAAAAAATCGGCGGCTCGTTTTAGCTGTTGCTGCTGAGCAGTTATTTTATCCACAATTTAAACTCCGTGATTTCATAAATTTTCGATATGCTGCGTGGCGACCGCCTTAAAATCGGCTTGGGTATTGGCAAGATCGACGATGTCGACGACATATGGAATATCGGAATCGTCTAGAGCCTCCCACAATCTCATTTTTGTCGACTGTGGCAGCGGCTTGTCGCCGATAAAACCTAAATCGATATCGCTAAATTTGCGGGCTTTGCCGCTAGCCCGCGAACCAAAAATAACCGGCCGCCAAACAGAAGTATCGACGCAACCTTCCACAATCCGCCGTAAATCGTTAAGATAGTTTGTTTCAAGCTGAACGGCCATAATTTCTATTGTAGCAAAAAGCCAAAAACTTGTCGGCGATAATCCGGCCTCAATTTGCCTGCGGGAACCAGTATTTCAGTTGCGAAGGATGGACGATTTTGATGCCCTCAAACTGTTTGAGACTCAGCAAATCTTTGTCGGCCGAGACGATAACCTGAGCCTTGGCTTCGACGGCGCATTCCAGGATTTTATTATCGTCTGGGTCGCGAGCTATGACATTAATTCGCTGCGTCGGTTCGACGATCGTGCAAAGCGAGCGGCAAACCAGCATTAAATCCAGAGACTCTTTGGGACTAAACATAAACGGGTCTTCGGCCTTGCGCCTAAACTCCAGCATTATTTCGTGCGAAGTATATAGATCGATAAATCCAGCCTTAATTATGCGTCTAAGCTTAATGTCCAAAAAACTGCCCGGCCGCATCAGCGACTGAATATAGACATTGGTGTCGAGCACCACTTTTACGGGCCTCACTTGGCGCAGAGCCTAGCCTAAGAATTTTTCGAGTTTGTCTATCGAATGTGTATCGACGCCGAGTTTGCGCGCCTGGGCCTGCACCAATTTTTGGGCGCTTAGCCACGCCCGGTCTTGCGCGGCCTGTTTGACCAGCCGGCGCACGACTGCGCTTTTTGATACGCCGTCCTCTTTGGAAAAGCGTTCAACCTCTTGCCTTAACTCGTCATCCAGCGAAATGCTCACAGTGTTCATAGCTTCAATCTTAATAAAGTTATTAACAACTGTCAATAAAATTTTTGTTAAAACCTAACTTAAAAACGCCAACCTATTTTTGAAACTTAGCCAGCCGCTCGGCCACCTGCTATTGATTAGATTTTGATGCTAAATTTCCTGGATGGTACAAAAGCGAGTTTACGCATTTGGAACGGTTTTTAGGAGCTCGTCGTAAGCGTCGGCAGCGTTTTGAGCTGCCCGGCTATTACCAGAATCGGTTTTGGGTGCTGGCTGTGATTCGTCACTATTCGGCAACTTTTCTTTATCGTTTGGCTTAGCTTGCTTGGATTTTTCCAAACGCTTTGCCAGCTCATTATCTACCCTTACACCATACATTCGACCGTTTTCGTCTTTTAGATATGCGACTTGTATGACTTGTCGCTCGCCGGGAATTTCTACGCCTCCCCAAAACCGGTCGCGTGTTATTACGGTCTCGGATTGATGGATTACCCCAAAGACTTTATTTAAAAACTCCGTCTGCTCATTTGTAGCGCTGTCAGTTTCTGAAGCATCTAGAGCTTGATTAATTTTATCGGTATCCCAAAGTTCACGATCCATGTGGGTATCTTCGGGTTCGGTCGGTTTTGACTGTTCGGTTTGTTGAGCTTTTGACTCGCCCTTGCCGGAACCTCTGCTGCCGCGGCGATTTTTGGATTTAGAAGCTCCAGGCTCTGGTTCGTTTGATTCTGGGTCTGGCTTATTTGGGTCTGGCTGACCGTTTGGTTTTGTCTGAGGTTGTGGCGGATCATCATCTTCGGGATTTAGCCGTACGACATTAACTTTTGCGCGGCGGATTACTGATTTGCCGCCCAAGTGATAGCCGGCTTGTAACTCTTCGTCGACCATCCAGCGTGAACCCTTGCCACGAACCTCAACCGATTCATGAAATCTAGTATCAAATTTTCTGCCGCTTGTGGGCATGCGACCAATGCCAACTTCTTTTAGGCGATCTTCAATATCATCAATAATAGCTCGGGCGCGCTGCTTCTGCTTTGTATTAAGAATGCCACTTTTTATTAAATATTCTTGCTCGTCAACGCGCGGCAGGATGTAGCTATTAATTAATGCTATTTGCTCTTGCGGGTTGTTTCCCAGGTTTTGGCGCAACTCATAGTCGAGTTCGGCTATGCTCATGGCTTTGCGTTTATCATTTTTGGTTTCTACTTCCATGGGCTGGATGTCGCCTAGGCCAGTATTTGGATTTTCTTTTAACGTTATACCTTCCAAATCAACATCACTTACTAACTTATTAACACGATTAACCACCCACGTAGGTACGAATTCTACGTCGTCGTCTGCCGGGTTTGGGCTGCGAGCTTGACGCGCCCAGTCTTCGTCCGAAAGGCCAAAGTAAGTAGCTACAGCGTGCTCATCCGGACTATAGGGACCATTTATGCCCCAGGCAAGAAAGTGATTCTTGGTGCTGTAGATAGTTTTGCCCTGGTCTTTGAGGGCTTTTTCTACACCTCGTCTAAAACTAAGTATAGTGCGTGAGTCGACAAGATCCGACCACTCGTGATATTCCTCGCGACTGACGCCCGGAGTATTGAGCCAATCGTATTCGTCGCGGTCTTCATTGTAACTCTCGTCCGTTGCTTCGTCCTGGCTAGTTTCGTTTCCGGATTTGTGTAAAAACCGAGCTGCCAGCCCGCCCAAGGCAGCTTTTATTCGTTGAAGCCTCGGTTCTTGCTCGCCAACTTCTGTCGGATCGACGCCGGCATCGCCAGGCGCAGATTCGTCTTGAGGCGGCGGTTGGTTATCGTGTCTTCCTGATTCCATGATTTAACATTAGCATAATATGTCAAAAAATGCAAGATTATTTTTTGCATGCCCATTCTACTGCTTGTGGCCAAAATTCTCAGTTTGTGGCTAGCGTACGTTCTGAAATTCTATTGCTAGTTTATTTTCAAACGGCAGTGTCAGAATTATTGTTGTTTGGCGTTGTTTCGGGCGGTTTGTCTTGGTGGATTTGAAGCTCGCCAGACATTGCTTGGCCGGGCTGGCTAATGCTGGTCCCCGAGTCTGTAGTTGACGACGGAGCTACATTTAATTCAGGCGATCCGGCGGTGTCTGTGGCGGCTAGGTTTTGTGGTTGTGGTTGGTTGGATTGGTTCTCTGCCGCTAATTCCGCCAATTCTTCCTCGACATAGGTTAATGGTTTGCCCGGCCGGATTTCTACCGGGTTTTCGTCGGGCCAGCCCTTAGCAAAACCCATCACCAAAGCTTCCTTCAGCGCGTCAGAATGCCAGTTAACCTGATTGATTTGATCTATCGGCAACCAGCCAAGCTTGAATAATTCTTGGCCAGTTTCGTTGGCTCTAAGCATGGTTTGATCGGTGATTTTCAGCTGGTAATTAGCTCTATCGAAATTAACAAGATAAATATATTTTGAGTCGGACGAAGAGCTGTCTTTTTCTGTGAATATATGCCACGCGCCCGTAGCAACAAGGTTTGTTTGCTGACTAACCATAAGATTTAAAGCAGCTTGCTTGTCTGCGCCCGGCTGAATGTCGCCGCCAATCAGCCTATAGTAATCGTCATTGCCGTGTCGGTGGTTTATAACCAACAATCCCTCGGGCGCTATAATAATCGCCCAAATACTGTCTTGCATACAACTAAGTATAGCTCAAAAAACAAAATCCTGCCACGAGATTAGTCGGCATTATATTGAATACTAGAACCTGCGCGTCTTTCTATATTGGTACTTTTTGCGAGGTAAATTTTTACCGCCTACTTTATTCTTGACCAAGTATTATTTGTGGGTCATCTCTTGGTCTTGGTCCCTGATATGTCGTAGCTGCCCTGAGGTCTGGATTTTGGTTTATGGTGGTCGAGGTA
>JBOHNS010000024.1:0-50389 GCA_050730835.1 Saccharimonadales bacterium (SeqCode) | reverse complement strand
AAACAACCAAGCCAGTAACTTTCTTGTGGCAACAAGAAAGTTACCAAAGAAATGCCGGACAAAACGCAGCCAGCCAGGACTTGTAAGTCAGCAATTTGCCGCGCCGCGACGACTCCCTGCGGTCGGCCTTATTTTTCTATTAATTCTATTGGAATAAAAATAAGACTAAGCCCGCGTCTTGATTCGTCAAATTACTAACTTAAAGTCTTTGTGGCCACGTAGCCCGATAAAAAACCAAGGTCAAAATTGTAGATTACAATTTTGTCTTAATATAAAGGGCATACGTAGCGTCCTGGCTTAGTTGTTGTAACAAGCGACAACTTACCCGTTAGGGTCGGCTCGACTTGTTTGACGAGTGATTAGCGAGGAGTCGTCGAGACGGTTGTCGACTTTTACAACTAGCTAACCAAGATGTGTAGTCCTGCCCTAAAGTTTTTTGGTACCTTTTTTGCTATCAAAAAAGGTACTGCTAAAGTTCCTGGCAACAGGAACGTCAATTTGTTCTGTGATTAGCTCTAACAAAAACCAAAATAAAATCGTCGGTTTTTTGTAGCGAATAGCCGGCGGCTTGGGCTATGGCCGCCAGCTTTTCGTGCTGCGGCGGCATAGCTTCGGCCAATATAAATTGAGGCAAATGATTCAATTTTTCAATCTGCCCAAATAGTTTCCGGTAAAGATCCAGCCCGTCTTGGCCGCCAAAAATCGCCTGGCGCGGCTCGCGCATGGCCGCCGGGTTAATCTGAAAATCTTCGGGCACGTAGGGCAGATTACAGACTAGCAAGTAGCAAGTAGCAAGTAGCAAGGCGGGTAAAGCTTCCAGCAAGTCGCCTTGGTAAAACTGTATTTCGGCGGCTAGCGCTTTGGCGTTTTTGCTAGCGATTTTTAGGCAATTTCCATCGATATCACTAGCGATTACGGCTGCGGTTGGAATTTCTAGCTTAGCTGTAATGGCTAGCGCCCCCGAGCCAGTACCGATATCGATAATAGCCAGCTTACTTAACAAGTTAAGTGATTTTTTTGCTCGAGGATTGTTCTTAGACAGATAAGGATTTTGTGAATAAATGGTTTTTAGCAAATCAATCATGGTTTCGGATTCCGGGCGGGGCTCTAGCACGCGGTGGTCAATATAAAATTCCCGCCCATAGAATTCCGTTTTCCTACGAATATAAGCTAGCGGTTCGTGCTTGGACCTTTTAGCTATATTGTAGTTCAATTTATCAATTTGTTTAGTATTTATTTCAAACTCTGGGTGCGCCAGTAGCCAACTTTTATCTTTGCCAAGCTCGGATTCTAGTAGCACTAAACAATCCAATCGTGCCGTTGGAATGCCCGCGTTATTTAGGATTGCCATCGATTGTTTAAGCCAGTCGTGAATTTTCATGCTTGGCCTTAATATAGTTCAGTCTAGCTCTAATTGTCTACTAATCTGAATCCTAGATTGACAATACTGTAATAAATTGTTATAATTCTGCATAATTAATAAGAGTGTTTGAGTATAAAATGGTCGAAAAATTTCCACATAATTTTGAGCAGGGAGAGCCTTATGAGCCTACGGACGAAGAGCTTGCGCAGGGCTTTGTGCTTGGTTCTGAACAGACTGTAGTTTTTGATATTTCACCGAACCGCGGAAACGCCCGTGCTCGCAGAGATTGGGAAGTCGGTAATGGAGTTAAGATTGAGGGTATGGGGGTCGCGGTGCTGAGGCTTGGTTCGGGCCAAGATTACGCAGAAGGCGCGGTGATTAATACTCTTAACGCATTTCATAAAAGCGAGTTTATACTGATACTATCTAGCTCAAACCGTGATTTTAAGCCCGTTTCATTTAGTCTGTCGAAGGACCGGCCTTGGGGGCTGGGCCGGAGTTTTGAAAGGCAGAACAATTTGCCCGACACTGTTTCGAGGCAGCACTGTGTAGTTAGCCTAGATGAAAGCGACCGTTTTGTATTAGAAAACCAGAACCCCACAAATGAAACGTATGTTCGCAGGTTTCAGTAGATTTTTAGCAAAGATATTTAATTATCTTGGCTGATTAGTTTGTGTTCGGCGGCTTGGAGTTTTTCTATCAGGTCGTCGATGTCACCATTTAGCGCGGATGGTATGTTGCTGCGGCTGTAGCCGATTCGGTGGTCGGTGATGCGGTCCTGGGGGAAGTTGTAGGTGCGGATTTTTTCGCTGCGGTCGCCGCTGCCGATTAGGCTTTTGCGTTTGTCGCTCTCGGCCTTTTGTTCGTCTTGAATTTTTAAAGCTAGCAGGCGGGATCTTAGCACGCCCATGGCTTTATCTTTATTTTTGATTTGCGATTTTTCGTCTTGGCAAGTTACTACAATGCCGCTCGGAACATGCGTAATTCTTACGGCGGAATCGGTGGTGTTTACGGATTGGCCGCCATGGCCGCTAGATCGGTAAACGTCGATTCTTAGATCTGCTGGATTGACGTCAACATCCGTTGCTTCAGCCTCCGGCAAAACTGCCACGGTTACCGTGCTGGTGTGAATCCGGCCCTGGCTTTCGGTAACAGGCACGCGCTGGACGCGGTGCACGCCGGCTTCGAATTTTAGTTGTTTATAGATGTCTAGGCCGTGGACTTCAAAAATAATTTCTTTGAATCCGCCAGCATCGGACGGATTTTCGCTAATAAGTTCTAATTTGTAGCGATGATTTTCGGCCCAGCGGGCATACATGCGGTACAAATCGCCGGCGAAAAGACTGGCTTCATCGCCGCCAGCCGCGGCGCGGATTTCCATGACGACATCCCGCTCGTCGTTGGGATCTTTAGGCGTCAGCAAATCATTAAGGTTATAGGTTATAGGTTCTAGGTTAGAGATGAGCTGCTCTAGCTCATCTTTTGCCATGGTGGCTATCTCAGGGTCTTTGTCATTTATAAGCACCTTGGCTTCAGTTATTTGCTTTTCCAGCCCGGACTTTTGATCATATAAATCTAGTAGTCTAGCTAGCTCGGCCTGACGCTTCATTAATCCGGCGTAGTTGGTGCGCGCGAATACGTCTGGATGTTGCAGCTCTTGCTGTAGTTCGGCTAGTTCTTTGCGTAGGCTTTGTTCTTGCTGTTGCATGGGGATAGTTTATAGGTTCTAGTGGTGCTAGGTTCTAGATTTTAATTTGGTGGTTAGGGAGCAGAGCATTTTTTGGATTTCTTGGGTTTTGCTGACTAGGTCGGTTGTATCGATTTTATAAATTTCTTTCACAAGCAATAGTTGGGTTTCCAGCTCGCCGGCCGAGCCGCGAGCGATGCCGAGAAACTGGCAATATTCTTTCAGGTTATTACGCTGCTGGCCTTCGGCTATATTGCTGGGAATTGAAACTGCGCAGCGCTGCAGCTGACTGGCCAGCCCAAACTGCTCGTGCTTGGGGAGTTGGTTTGTTAATTCGTAGATTTGCTTGACCAAAGCAAAGGACTTTTGCCACACAATAAGATTCTTAAACGAAGCTACTGTCATACAACTACTATAACCTAAAACCTAGCACCTATAACCTAACTAATTTTAGTTTGTTGGTCGGCGGCGCGGGCGGCTTTGGCGGCGGCGCGCTTGGCTTGTTTTTGAGCGGCGGCTATACGCTTTTGCTTGCCGGCTTCGGCGGCTGCGGCGCGGGCTTTGAATTTGTCGACGCGGCCTTCAATGTCGAGTACGCGCTCTTCGCCAGTGAAAAATGGGTGCGAACTGCTGGTGATATGAACCTTTACTAGCGGATATTCTACGCCATCTAGCTTAATAGTTTCGTCGGTTTGGGCAGTCGAACGCGTCAAAAAGTTAGTGCCGTTATTCAAATCCTGAAACACGACAGGGCGATAATTGTCTGGGTGTAAACTCTGCTTCATAATCTGAGTAGCAATTATACATATCTGTTACCGGTTGGTCAAGATTAGTTGCTTTGGCCTAGTTCATCTGTTAAAATGAACTTAATACAAATTAAGCAGGTCAGAGGTTTTATTCCTCTCGCTAAAAACATTTAGCGGGCTCTCCGGCCGAAGAAGAAGGAAAGGAGAATTGATCTTAGATCTTTGACCGTAGAGCATTACTATAACGTTGACCATAGACCACCTAAAAGTTCTATGAAAAACAATCAAGTAAGGTTCAAGGTTCAAGGTTCAACGATCAAAATAAGTTTATGGCAGTCGATGTCGATATTAAACAATTACTAGAGGCTGGGGCGCATTTTGGCCACAAAACTAGCCGCTGGCACCCGAAAATGGCGCCGTATATTCACTCTAAGCGCGGCGGCAGCCATATTATTGACCTGACTAAAACCGTCGAAGGTTTGAACGATGCGCTGGATTTCTTAAGCAAAACCGCGGCTGACGGCAAACAAATTTTGTTCGTTGGCACCAAACGCCAAGCCAAAGACATTATCAAAAAATTAGCCGAAAACACTAATATGCCATTTGTAACTGAGCGCTGGCTGGGCGGCATGATTACCAACTGGAATACTATTGGCGGGCGCGTGAAGCACCTGCAGGATTTGGAAAATCGCCTGGCTGGCGGCGAGCTGGCGGCGAAATATAACAAGCTGGAAGTGCAAAGGTTTCAAGAAGAAATCGAGCAAATGAACTTGCTCTACGGCGGCATAAAAGAGCTTAGCCGCAAGCCGGGCGCGATGTTCGTAGTAGATTTACTAGCCGACGCTAACGCCGTTAAAGAAGCGCGCAAGCTCGGCATACCGGTAGTTGCATTAGCCGACACGAATACAGATCCTAGCGTAGCTAATTATGTTATTCCTTGTAATGACGACGCGATCAAAACCATCCAGCTAGTCGCCGATTACGTGCAAGCAGCCGTGAGCCAGGGCAAAGCTAAGTCCAAAAAACCCGAGGAGAAAACCAATTAGCAATTAGCCTGTTACCTGTGACCATACATTAGCCTGTAGCAATTAGCCATGAAGCTAAAATTGTGACAAGATAATGGTGACAGTTTGGTGACATGTGACAAGTTACAGGATAATTTAAGAAGGAGATTTATGGCCGTATCAATCGAAGAAATTAAGCGCTTGCGCGAACTTACCGGCGTAGGCATGACCGATGCTAAAAAAGCGCTAGATGAATCTAGCGGCGATTTTGATAAAGCGCTAGCCGCCATGCGCAAAAAAGGCCTAACCAAAGCCGAGAAAAAGAGCGAACGTGAAGCCCGCGAAGGTTTGGTAGAAGCCTATGTTCACAGTGGCCGGATTGGCGTGCTGGTAGAAGTTAACTGTGAAACAGATTTTGTAACTCGCACAGAAGATTTTAAAACTCTAGCGCACGACGTGGCCATCCAAATAGCCGCTAGCGCGCCGGAATACGTGGCGCTAGAAAACGTGCCGGAATCCGAGCAAAAACGAGCTAGCGAAGAATTAAAAGAAAAGGCTTTAGCCGAAGGCAAACCAGCAAACATGCTAGATAAAATTGTCGAAGGCCAAGTCAAAAAATACTTTGCCGAAAAGTGCCTACTAGACCAGCCGTTCATCAAAAATCCGGACCAAACAGTTGGCGATTACGTGAAACAGTATATCGCCAAGCTTGGCGAAAACATCGTAGTGCGCCGCTTTGAGCGCCTAGCTCTCGGAGAAGTCTAGCCATGAGCCCAAGCCAGATTGTTGCCGACACTAAAAAAAAGCTAGAATCTGCTAGCGAACATTTTAGTCAAGAGCTAAAAAAGATCCGCACCGGACGGGCTAGCGTTTCGATGCTAGACGGCGTCATGGTTGAGGCTTATGGCAGCCCAATGCCGCTCAATCAAGTCGCCAGCATTAGCACGCCAGAAGCCCAGCTAATTCAGGTTTCGCCGTTCGACCCTAATAATTTAGCAGCCATTAGCGGCGCTATTAGAGATAATCAATCTCTAGGCCTAAATCCTAGCGATGACGGACGAATTGTCCGCGTGCCAGTTCCGCCGCTAACGGAAGAACGTCGCCGAGAAATCGCTAAACAACTAGGCGAAAAGCTAGAAGATTGTTTTGTGTCTATGCGCAATGCTCGGCATGAAGCGCTGCGCACCGCCGATAGCGCCAAAAAAGCTAAAGCAATGACAGAAGACGACCAAAAACTTATCGAAAAGCAAATCGACGAAGCCATGAACCAGCAAAAACAAAGCGTCGAAACTCAAGCCAAAGCCAAACAACAAGCAATAATGACCGTCTAAACTTTTTAAGGCAGACGTGCAGCAAACTTGTTACAATAGGTGGTGATAATGACTAAAGTTTTTGAATTTAGGGCAATCAATTGTCTTGGCTTGGCGGGTGATAGCAATTGCCGCTACAGACATTTCGGCCAAAAATATTTGCCATTAATGGCACGCTGCTACAGCACAAATAGTCGAGGCTTTGCAAAATAATGTCCGTCGGTTTGCTAATCTTAGGCATATTTTTGTTCATTATGCTGGTCGTGGTGCACGAGCTGGGGCATTTTATTGTGGCGCGACGTAACGGCGTGGGCGCGGACGAATTTGGCATATTTTTCCCGCCGCGGCTATTTAAAAAGCGCGTTAAAAGCAAAAAAGGCGATTATGATTTTACCATCAATTTGCTGCCGCTCGGCGGTTTCGTGCGCCTACACGGCGAAAGCGATAGCGACACTAGGCCCGGAACTTACGGCGCGGCCAGCCTAAAAAACAAAACCAAAATCATGCTGGCCGGCGTGGCCATGAATTTGCTGGCGGCCTTCGTGATTTTAACGGCGCTGGCGTGGCTGGGCATGCCGAAATTAGTCAACCATCAGTTCACCATTAAAAGCGATACGAGTGTAGCCAAAAACGAGGTTTTGGTTGGCTTTGTCGAGAAAAATTCACCGGCCGCCCGGGCTGGTCTGAAATCTGACGATCAGCTGAAATCTTTTACGCCGGTCAATAATCAGGGCAAGATTATCAAAGCCAAAAACGCTAAAAATTTGTCGGCAGTTACCAAAAGTCTGGCCGGGCAAAAAGTAATCGTCAAATATTTGCGTAGCGGCCAGCTAAAAACCACCACGGCGACACTAAGAACCAAAAAAATTGTGGCCGCCAGCCTAAAAACCAAAAATCCGAAAGGCTACATCGGCATCGCGCCCAGTGATTACAAGTTGCAGCGTTCGACTTGGTCGGCGCCAATTGTGGCCGGCGGCTTGATGGTGCAATTTACGGTATTGACTTTCCAAGGTTTAGGCCATGCGCTGGCCGGACTGGGCTCCATTATTGCTGGCCTAGCGACCGGCAATCACGCGGCGCGCGTGGCCGGCCAAACCACGGCCAGCGCTCAAGTTTCGGGGCCGGTCGGCATATTTGAAATATTAAAGCACGGCAGTCTGCTCGGCTATCAATTTATCTTAATGATCGTCGCGATCATATCTTTAAGTCTGGCGATTATGAACGTGCTGCCGATTCCGGCGCTGGACGGGGGCAAAGTTTTTGTCACACTCGGCGCCCGCGGCCTACACCGGAAACTGACCGAAAAAGCCGAAGCCATGATTTATGGCACCGGTTTTGCCGTATTAATCGCGCTAATTATTTTAATAACGATTGCCGATGTCCACAAATATTAAAAAGTCGGCCACGGCCAAGCCGAGCGCATCCAAATCGGCCGAGCCCAAGTCGCCTCAAAAAGCCGCAAAAAACGCTCCCAGCCAATTTGCCGTTGTTAAATGGAGTCCGTGGGCGGCGATAATTGTGGTAATTTTTACTTATCTGGCAGCCCAAATTGTGGCTATCAATTTGGCCGATCTGTATCCGCTAGCGCGACATTGGACGAAAGCCCATAGCACGATGTGGCTGAACAGTTCGACAGTCGGTTATTTTGTCTATATTTTGCTGGCCGAGGCGATAACGGTGGCGCTGATTTTTGGTTTTGTGCGGCTCAAAAAAGCCAAATTTTCGTCAATTGGTTTGCAGCGGCCGAAGTGGCAAGATTTGCCGCTGGCCTTCATCGGCGTGGTGATTTATTTTGTGATTTATTTTGTGGCCGTGGCTATTTTGAGTAAACTTATTCCGTCGTTTAACGTTAGTCAATCCCAGTCGATTGGTTTTGCCACGTCGACCGCGGGCTGGCGCTTGATTTTGGTGCTGTTAAGTTTGGTGATTTTGCCGCCGATTGCCGAAGAAATTATGTTTCGTGGTTTTTTGTACAGCGGTTTGCGCCGGCGCTTGCCGTTTGCCGCGGCGCTAATAATTACCAGCTTGCTGTTTGCCGCGCCGCATTTACTGGAAAGCAAATCCGGCGGATTATTGTACATTGCCGGAGTTGATACCTTTATTTTGTCATCGGTTTTGTGTTTTATCCGCGAAAAAACCGGCCGAATTTATGCCGGCATGGGCGCGCACGGGCTGAAAAATTTTGTGGCTTTTGCGGCGCTGTTTTTAGTGCATGTGCATTAGGTTATAATTGTTAGTAGCAAGTAGCAAGTAGCAAGTAGCAAGTAGCAAGTAGCAAGTAGCAAGGGGTTTAAGAATTGAGATTATCGCAGTTATTTACTAAGACTAGCAAAACGGTGCCGGCGGATGAAACAGCGAAAAACGCCCAATTATTAATCCAAGCAGGATTTATTCATAAAGAAATGGCTGGCGTTTACGCTTATTTGCCACTTGGCAAACGAGTGCTGGATAATATTACCCAAATTGTCCGCGAGGAAATGAATGATATAGGCGGCCAAGAAGTGCAAATGACCGTTTTGCAGCCTAAAGATATATTCGAAAAAACCGATCGCTGGGATGACAATAAAGTTGATAATTGGTTTAAGACAAAGCTAGCGAATGGTACGGAGCTTGGCATGGGTTTAACGCACGAAGAACCAATTGTCGATGCTCTCAGTCGTTACGTTTCGTCTTATAAAGATTTTCCTATTATGGTTTATCAAATTCAAAACAAATTCCGCAACGAATTACGTGCTAAAAGTGGCCTAATGCGGGGCCGTGAATTTGTCATGAAAGACATGTACTCTTTAGCGCGCAGCCAAACAGAGCACGATAAAATTTACGAGCGTGTAGCCAGCGCTTATGGGCAAGTTTATATGCGCCTAGGCATCGGCGAATCGACCTATCGCTGCTACGCCGACGGCGGTATTTTTACCAATAAATTCAGCGACGAATTCCAAACTATAAGCCCAGTCGGCGAAGACACCGTTTACGTTCACGAAGGCAAGCGCATAGCCGTCAATAAAGAAATATTAACAGACGAAAACTTACAAAAACTCGGCCTCAAGCGCGAAGAACTGGTAGAAAAACGCGGCGTAGAAGTCGGTAATATTTTCCCGCTAGAAAGCAAGTATACCGACGCGCTAGACGTTTATTTTACAGATGAAAATGGCCAGCAACAATCAATCATTATGGGTTGTTATGGCATTGGCATCAGCCGTTTAATGGGGCTTATTGCTGAATATTTTGCCGATGACCGTGGCCTAGTTTGGCCGGAAAATATCGCTCCAGCACATGTTTATTTGGCAAGACTAGGCAATGATGAAAACGTAATAAAGACGTCCGATAAATTGTATAATGACTTGACTCAAGCTGGCATTTTGGTACTATATGACGACCGCGATTTGCGTCCGGGCGAAAAATTCGCCGACGCCGATTTGCTGGGCATGCCATATCGCCTAGTGGTTAGCGCCAAAACCGTGGCCGCTGGCCAAGTAGAATTAAAAGCCAGGCGGCAAGCTAACCCGCAGTTAATCGCGGCGGATAATGTGATAAATGTCTTATCGACGTCCCTAAATCAAAGCGTATAATATGGCAACATTAAGGTAATTAGCAGTTTTAAGTCCAGACTTGCGACTTTAAGGAGAATAGCATGAAAAAACAATTTCGTTTGACGAAAGACGGTGTGGCGGAATTTCAAGCCGAATTGGATGGCCTGACCGCCGAGCGCGGCGAGGTTGCCGAGCGCATCAAAACGGCGCGCGAATTCGGCGACTTGTCAGAAAATGCCGAATACCAATCCGCTCGCCAGGAGCAAGAGCATAGTGAAGAGCGCATCAGCCAAATTAAACATATTTTAGATAACGTGGAACTGATCAAAGCGCCCAAAAGTTCTAGCGGCGTCCAGTTGGGTTCGAGTGTTAAATTAAAAGGCGATGCGCGTAAAACCGCTGAGTTTCAAGTTGTCAGCACCGTCGAAGCCGATCCGCTGGATGGCAAAATCAGCGACGAATCACCCATCGGCCTGGCGCTGCTTGGCAAAAAAGTTGGTGACCAAGTAGAAATCAAATCACCGGCCGAAACGGCCGTCTACAAAATCGCCGAGGTCGGCTAAGCCTTAAAAATTTTCCATTTAACATTTTTAAATTTTCAATTATTTTTGATTTGTCATTTTTGACTCAAAAAAATGGAAATTGATAAATAAATGTGAAATGTGAACTGAAAAATGTAAAATAGTAGCCATGGCGACACTAAAAGAACTCCGCGACGAGCGGCTTCGAAAACTTGAAGCACTGAAAAAACTTGGTGTTAATCCGTATCCGGCCGAGGCTAGCCGTACGCACCACAACGCCCAAATTCATGAGAATTTTTCCAGGCTTCAGGGCAAGCAAGTAACAGTTGTCGGCCGGATAGTTTCGATTCGTAAATTTGGCAAAATTGCTTTCGTGGTTATCAAAGACAATAGCGCTGAGCTGCAATTGCTCTGGCGCCGCGACCAATCGGCGCAGGCGAATCGCACTAAAAGCGAGCTAATTTTAGACGACATCAGCTTGCTTGATGCCGGTGATTTTGTGGAGTGTTTAGGACAAGTCGTAAAGACTCAAACCGGCGAAGATTCCGTGGAAGTTCAAAAATTACGTTTGCTAACAAAATCTTTGCGGCCAATGCCGGCGGGGCATGACGGTTTTACTAATAAAGAAGAGCGTTTACGGCGGCGCTATGTCGACATGAATGTTAATGACGACGTCCGGCAGCGCTTTGTCCGGCGCAGCAAATTCTGGCAGGCAACGCGCGATTTTCTAAACGAAAAAGGATTTACTGAAGTTAATGTACCGGTTCTGGAACATAGCACTGGTGGCGCCGACGCTACTCCGTTTGTTACACATATGGACGCCTTGACCCAAGATTTTTATTTAAGAATTAGCCACGAATTGCCGCTGAAACGGCTAATTGGCGGCGGGTTTGAAAAAGTTTACGATATCGGTCCGCGCTTCAGAAACGAAAATTATTCCGACGAACACTTGCCGGAACACGTGGCCATGGAATGGTATTGGGCGTACGCCGATTGGCAGGACGGCATGCAATTTATGACGGAAATGTATAAATTTGTTATTCAAAAAACTTTCGGACGGTTACAATTTAAAATCGATAAATTTGATGTAGATTTATCAACAGAATGGCCGCAATTAGACTACGCTGCAATTATCAAAAAAAGTTACGACATAGATGTCTATAATTGCACTTTAGATGAGGTTAAAAAGGCTTTAGCGGGTAATAAATTAGAAGTCGAACAAACCGAAAACAAAGCTCGCGGCATCGACAAACTTTGGAAAAATATTCGGGCAGACATAGCCGGACCACTCTGGCTAATAAACACGCCGCTATTTATTAGTCCGCTAGCCAAAATTAATCCTGATAACCAAAATTCTGTGCAGCGTTTCCAGCCGGTGATTGCCGGCAGCGAGCTGGGCAACGGTTTCAGCGAGCTAAACGATCCGATCGACCAGTTGAATCGTTTTAAACAGCAGCAAACCATGCGTGATAACGGCGACAAGGAAGCCATGATGCTGGACATTGATTTTGTCGAAATGTTGGAATACGGCATGCCGCCGGCTTGCGGCTGGGGCTATTCCGAGCGCGTATTTTGGATTTTCGAAAATGTCACCGCCCGCGAAGGCGTGCCGTTCCCGAATTTGCGCCGCGAAATCGACGAAACCACCAAAATTATTTATCCCGAAATATTTTATCCTGAAACTTAAAATTCCATGATTTTAATTTGTAAAAAACTGTAAACGTTAAATGCTGCACGCTAAACCTAAACCCGGTCATGCTTTATTTGCATTAGCTAGCTGGCTAGATTAATCTAAAAGGTATGTTTGTCATGCCGGTTTATTTTGCCAGCGATATTTTAGGTAGCGGTTTACGAATTATTGTGATTATTGTCGTGGTTTTGGTTTTGCAGGTGGTTTTGCGTCAAGTTATCGTGCGGGTTGTCCGGCGGGTTATAAAATCCGGACCTAAACAGTCGGAAAAAGAAGAGCGTATGCGCGAAGATACAATTATTTCTGTTTTTCGTACCGCTACCGCCGTTATATTATGGATAGTCGGGATTATTTTAATTATAGGTGCGATTGGCGTTAATATTGCGGCCCTGGCGACAGGCGCCGGCCTAGTCGGTGTAGTTGTTGGCTTTGGCGCGCAAAACACAATTAGCGATTATTTGTCTGGGGTTTTCATTATTATGGAAAACCAATTTAGGGTGGGCGATGTTGTGGAATTTAGCGGGGGTAGCGTTGGCCAGCCTGTTAGCGGTATCGTAGAAGACATTTCGATACGTATTACCAGGCTGCGCGACTTAGACGGAAATTTGCACGTAGTACGTAATGGCCAGCCTGGCCAGGTTAACAATATGACTTCTAGTTGGTCGCGCTCGAAAATCGATTTGTACGTCGGCTGGGATACGGATCTAACATTGGTCGAAAAACTTATCGATCAGGTTGGCCAGGAAATCGCTAAAGACAAAGACTGGCAGGAATTCATAATCGAGCCAATAAAATTTTACCGAGTAAATGATTTTACGGATTCAGCCGTAGTAGTAAGAGCGCTAGGCAAAACCACACCGATTTATCAATGGGCGGTGGCTGGAGAATTCCGCCGTCGTATTAAACCGGTATTTGATAAACACGGTATCGAGCGCCCATATCCGCAGCGCGTAATTCACGAGGCTAAGCCGAAAAAATCCACGAAAAGTTAGCTTAGTAGTTTGCCCAGTAATCCGGGATGAGAGTCAGACAGTACATGACCCATGGCGATTGCAGCGGCGGCGATGCGCAAATCCTGGGTTTGCAAATTGTTAGCGGCGGTTAAAACTTCGTTTACGATTTTTTTGGAGGTTTCGGCTAGCTGCTTTTGGACTACTTCCGTAGATGGTGCGAACCCGCCGTTCAGGGCGATATCGAGGTTGGCGTCGCGCTCTTTTATCGAGCAATCTACGCCGGCGCCATTGGCGACAATATCGGGGACAACTAAAATTTGACCATGTTTGACTAGATAGTGATGGGCGCTTTTGGTGGTTGGGCCGTTAGCGGCCTCAATTATGCCGTAGCGCGCGCCCAGTTTGCCGACATTTTGGTGGTTGATGACATTGCCCATGGCGGCTGGCACGAAATAGTCGGTCGGGCAGGTTAGGATGTCGCTAGCGGCTAGTATTTTCGTTTCCAGGCCGGGCTGGGTTTGTCCTAGCGCGGCTTGCAGGGCGTGGATTTTCTGGCCGGTAAATTTGGGGTTGTCGGCGATTTGTTCGACCATTTCCCGGGTTATTTTTAGGCCGTTCGGGCTGGATGTAAAAAGCGTACCGTCGCTATCGCTAATGGCATTGATGCGAATCTTTTGGCTAGGATCGCTACTGGCGAAATAGGCGTGCCAGCCGCCGACATTGCCAAAACCTTGAATGGCGGTTTCGATATTTTTGTTGTGACCCTTGGCTGCCATTATTACGCTTTGGGTAATAAAAGTGCCCCAGCCGGTAGCGGCCGAGCGGAATTCCAAGCCGCCGTTTTCTGGATATTTACCAGTGATTATGGCCCGCCAGAGCGGATCGCTGGGATTGGATTTGTGGTATTCCAGCGCGTAAGCGTCGGCCAAACCATTAGTACCTATGTCGCCGGCTGGCACGTACCGGTACGGCCCGGCTAGTCCGGCATCTTCCATCAAATGTTCGTAATCTTGGATAATTTTTACGCGGGTGTCGAAGGGCAGGCGGCTATCGGCGACAATTAAGCCCTTGCCACCTTTGTAGCCATCGCTATGGCCGCGCAGCGCCAGCTTGGAATACATTTCGACAGCCAGTTCTTTAACTGTCGCCCGGGCTTCCGCGTCGCTGCGGTAAGCGCTAAACATCCGAATGCCGCCCTTGGCGATTAAATCCGGTCGAAAACTATCGCCGCTATGGGCGCGGTAGGCCGCCACTGACTCCTGGCCACGAGCCGCAACCGAGCCCACCATTACCAGTTCGGGTTCCTGGCACTCCTTCATTTCCGCGTAATCAATATCCATAATTTCGGCCGCGGCCGACTGGCTATCGATTAGTGTTTCAAGCGCCATTTATACCCCTTTAGTTAATTATCAATATAGTCCGCCGCCCGGCAACTGGCAAGCCCGGCGCGAGAAAAATCATGGGAACTTACCAGTTAAAAGGGTATAATCAAACTTACTAATATTTAGGAGGGCAGTTTATGAAAGCAGTTTGGAACGGCAAAGTAGTAGCCGAAGCGGGTAAAGAAGATTTGATTTACATAGAACGCAACTGGTATTTTCCGCCCAGCAGCGTGCAACAGGATTTACTGCGCAAAAGCAACACGCCCTATAATTGTCCGTGGAAGGGCAATTGCCAGTTTTTCGATGTCGGTGCTAGTGATAATTGGAGTGCCGACAGCGCTTTTTGCTATCCCGCACCAAAAAAGTCGGCCATTGACACCGTCAAAAAAGATTTTGCACACTACGTCTGTTTCTGGCGCGACGTAACAGTCGAAGAATAATTATATTTTACGAGTTTAAGCGCTAGTATTTTCTATCTCTAGCTTGTTGCTGCCCAGATGTTCGGCTAGGTAGCTATCGTGGCTGACATATAGCAAGGCGCCGGTGTAGCTATGCAGCGCGTTTTCTAGCTCTTCGATCGAGGGCAAATCCAGGTGGTTTGTCGGTTCGTCCAGGATTAGCAAATTTGGATTACCAGCTAGCATTTGGATGATTTGCAACCGGGCTTTTTGACCGCCGCTTAGGTTGCGCACTAGCGTATATCGGTCCTCGTAAGGATTAAAAAGGTAGTTGCTCATGGTGCGCATGATTGCTTGCTCGCCGTAGGCGACGTCTAGCCGGCGATAAATTAGTTCGATAGCGTCGTAGAGCGCTAGCTCTAGCAGCTCGGCGCCGGCTTCTTGCTCGTAGACGCTCAGCCGCAAACCTTTGTCTGGAAAAATGCTGCCGGCGCGCCAGGTTTTGCTACGCTCACCGCGTGCGGCATCGGCGATTGCTCGCACCAAAGTGGTTTTGCCGGCGCCATTGCGGCCGACTAGCTGCAGTCGATCCCGATGATTCAATTGAAAATTAAGCGGTGCAAATAATGGCCTGTCGCCGTAGCCTAGCTGCAAATTTTCAACGCGTAGCAGTTCGCGGTGCTGTGTATGATTTGATGTTTCATGCAGCCGCATATTTTTAGACTTAAATTTTTCATAATTATCGCCAACTTTTTTATTCAAATTTTCGGCCGATTCGCGGTCAATCCAAAAATCCGGCTCGACTAAATTAGCTTTCACTTCGTCGTACTGTTTTTGCAGCCGCTTTTCTAGCGGAATAAACGGATTGGGCGATTTGCCTGTGCTAGCTTTTTTGGCGCGCACCGATTGGATTTGTTTGTGCAGGTTTTCCAGGGTGCGCAGGGCAATGTCGTAATCGTGCATTTGGGTGGTAGCGGTTTCGGTATTTTGCTTTAGGTATGCGCGGTAGTTGCCTTTAAAATTCATCGCGCCGCCATTTTTGATTTCGATAATCCGGTCGACATTGTGTAGCACGTCGCGGTCGTGGCTAATAACTACCACTGTTTGTTTAACCACTTTAAACCATTCCAAAAATGCAGCTTTAGCAACGTAGTCCATGTGGTTAGTCGGCTCGTCGATTAGCGCCAAATCGGCCCGCGCTAGTTCGACGCAAATTAATTCCACAAATCGCTTCTGCCCGCCAGACAAACTAGCTAGCGGTTTACTAGCGGCACCCCGCAATTGATAAGCTTCTAGCGCCTGATGAATTTTGTCCTCTACCGTGTAGTAATCCAGCCCGCCAAACCGCTCTAGCGCTTCGCTAAAAACGCTAATTTTGCGCACATTATCACCCATGGTTTCCGAGTAAGTATCGATAATGTGTTTGAGCCGTGAATATTCGGGCAGCCTGCTCAAAATATAGTCAAGCACAGTTATAGAACCGACACCGCCATGCTCCTGCGCCGTCGCTATCATACTAGCGCCTGGCTGCAAAACGATGCTGCCCGCGTAATCCGTATCTTGTCCGGTTAGCATGCCAAAAAGCGTGGTTTTGCCCACGCCATTGCGCCCGATAATCGCCACTTTTTCGCGCCGCTCAATCGCCACGCGAAGCCCGCTAAAAAGCTGCTTATTACCAATTGTTTTTTGTTCAATATCGACAGTTACGAGCACCGCTAGTCTTTCTTAAAATTTTTCTAGGCAAAAACCTAATTATTACAATTAGTATAACAGATAAGGTGTGAGATTTTCGGCAGGCCAGCTACGAGCCTAGCTGCTACAATAAGAAGCATGGAAAAAGCAATGTTTGGTGCAGGGTGTTTTTGGGGCGTGCAGGCCTATTTTGACCAAGTGCCTGGAGTTACAGAAACTGTCGTTGGCTATAGCGGTGGCCGCACCGAAAATCCTAGCTACGAAGCGGTTTGCAGGCACAAAACTGGCCATGCCGAAGTAGTACAACTAGAATTTGATCCTAGTAAAGTTAGCTATGAAGTTATAGTAAAGCATTTCTTTCGTATGCATAATCCAACTCAGTTGAATCGCCAGGGCTGGGACATTGGCGATAATTACCGCTCGGCGATTTTTTACTACGATAACGACCAAAAAGTCATAGCCGAAAACATTAAAAACGAGTCCCAAGAAAATTTCAAAAAGAGGGTAGTAACTGAGATTACAAAAGCTAGCGTTTTTTACCCAGCCGAAGATTATCATCAAAAATATGCCGAGCGTACCGGCCGCGGCAGTTGCCACGTCGCTTACCAGCCGATTGCTTAAGTTTCCACTTTAAGTGTTATAGTTGGAGTTATGGCAAAGTCTAATAAAAAATCTCGGGCCAAGCGGGCAGCTAGTCAAGCAGCGCTAAAACCGCCAACAGCCGCTAGTCAGCCAGTCGCTAAAGCTCGGGCCAAGCCCAATAAAACCGCGCCTAAAGTTGCTAAAAATTCTGCGCCGCTAGCTCGCCAGGACAAGCCAATTAGTAAAGCTTGGCAGACTGGTTGGGCGGTGCTTTACGGCGTGCAGGCGCTGGCGATTTTGCTGCTTAGCGTCGGCCGCGGATTTCCGGTCATTAGTCGTTATCTTGCCAAGGATGCTTTGCAATCGCGCGGCCGCGGCCACACGGTTTTAGCGCAGTCTTGGCACCAGCTTTTTAGCGTTAATTTGGCTTACCCGATTGCGGCGTTTTTGCTGGTTGCCATGCTGGCTCATATTTTTATGCGGGTTTTTTATGACAACTATTTGATTGATGCTAAGCGCGGATTAAATCTCTGGCGCTGGCTGCATTACGGCATTAGCGGCGGCTTGGTGGCTGTTAGCATCGGGTTAGTTAATGGCTTGCAGGATATTACTGGTATTATTATGCTATTTGGCATTGTGCTGGTCGCTGCGCTGGCGGGCTTAATTATGGAATTTTACGGACGGGCTAACCAAAATTTAGGCTGGGCCAGCTACGGTTTGATTATCACTCTTGGCGTGATTGGTTGGCTTGGCATCGGCTTTTACGGTTTCGGTGCTAGCTTGTTTGGCGGGCAATTGCCGACTTACGTTTATGGGCTGGACATTTCGGCTTGGATTTTTAGCTTGTTATTTGCCGGCCAACTATTGCTGACGCAAAAGCGCTATGGCCGCTGGGCCGATTATCTGTTCAGCGAAAAAACCTATATGATTTTGGCTTTGCTGGCCCAAGGCGCTGTGGCCTGGCAATTATTCGCGGCCGTTTTGAATTAATCTATGAAATCAAAATCGCAAAAACCGGTAATAATTTTTGATTTTGACGGCACGATTGGCGATAGTTTTTCGGTTATTAGTAAAATATTTTATGATTTGACGGATTGCCGCCAAGAATTTAGCCAAGCCGAGATCAATCATTTTAAAACCATGAAGCCGAGCGAAGTTGGGCGCATCGTTGGCATCAAATGGTGGCAAGTGCCGCGGCTGCTAGCTCGCGGCCGGCGCCTGATGAGCCAGCGGATTAATTTGGTGCCGGTATTTACGGGCATGCCCGAGGTCATCAAAAGGCTGCACAAAAACGGCTACCAGCTGTTTATTATTAGCACCAATTCGGCGCACAACGTTGATTTATTTTTGATGGAACACAAGCTTAAAAAATATTTTGTTTCCGTCAAGGGCGGCTCTGGCATTGGCGGCAAACGGCGGGCGATAATTAAGTTGTTGAACCGGCATAACTGGGCACCATTAGATTGTGTTTATATTGGCGATGAGCCGCGCGATATGCTGGCCGCTCAGTCGGCCGGCCTCAAAGCCATAGCGGTTGCGTGGGGTTTTTCTAACCAGTCGGCGCTAGCCAAAACGCGACCTAGCGGTATCGCTAGGCACCCGAATGATATTATCGAGCTAGTACAATCAGGCTAGTTTAAAATTAAATTGCTGCTTTAAAAAATAGTTTAAGACAATAACTTGGCGCAAGCTGTTACAATAAACCTAGAATGGCAAATTATTTTCGACAGCGCAGCCAGCCGTATCAACCGGGGCAATCGGCGGCGTTTAAGTTATCGCGCAGCAAAATTGAATTATTTATGCAGTGTCCGCGCTGTTTTTGGCTGGACGAGCGGCTGAAAATCAAACGCCCCAGCGGTCCGCCTTTTAACATCAATAAAACCATCGACGAATTATTCAAAAAAGAATTTGATAAACACCGCGAGGCCGGCACGCCGCACCCGATTATGCTCGATAATAAAATTGAAGCTGTGCCATACCAAAACGCCAACTTGGAAAAGTGGCGACAAGCTCTTGGAAACAATGCGGGAGTAGACATAATTCATCAGTCAACTAATTTGCATGTTTTTGGCGCGATAGATGACGTTTGGGTTAATCCGGCCGGCGAATTAATCGTGGTTGATTACAAGGCTACCAGCAAAAATAAAGAAGTTAATATTGACAGCGACTGGCAAATCAGCTACAAACGGCAAATCGAAATTTATCAATGGCTGCTAAGACGTAACGGTTTTACCGTTAGCAAAACTGGCTATTTTGTCTACACCAACGCCCGAATGGACGCCGCTGGATTTGATAATAAATTAGAGTTTACAACCAAATTAATTCCATACTTGGGTGACGACGGCTGGATCGAGCCGACTTTAGAAAAAATGAAATACTGCCTAGAAAACGACATGCCCGCGGTCGGCATGGCCGCTATGGGCGGCGCTTGCGATTTTTGCAGCTACGCCCGCCAGCGCACAGAACTTACGCTTAAGGCGCTAAAAACTTAAAAACTAATCATTTATAAGACAATAAATCAACGCCAGTACGGATTTTAGTAAGATAAATTGACGATTAATCTGTAACAAGTGGTTTATAATGTAGCATAATGTTAGATATTCAGTTTATTCGGGATAACCGCGAAACAGTTGAAATTAAGTCGCGGCAAAAGGGCTATCAAGTTGATGTAGTGCGGCTTTTGGATTTGGACGAAAAGCGCCGCGGGTTGCTGGGCCAGATTGACGAGGTTCGGGCAAAGCGCAATGAACTAGCCGCTAAGTTAAAGCAATCTAAACCTGGCCCAGAGCAAATTGAACAGGGCAAAACCTTAAAAACTAAAATTTCTGAGCTGGAAAATGAGCTACAGCCGGTGGAAAATGATTATCAAAAATTATTAAAATCGGTGCCGAATTTGCAGTTTGACGGTGTGCCGATTGGCGGCGAAGACGCGAGCCTGGAAATCAAAAAAGTTGGTGCCCAAACCGCTGGCGCTAAAGATCATTTGCAGCTGGCGAGCGAGCGCGGTTGGCTGGATTTTGAGCGCGGAGCCAAGGTGGCTGGCAATAAATTTTATTATTTGACGGGCGATTTGGCGCTCTTGGAAAACGCCGTTACGCAATTCGCGTTGCAGTTTGTCATCCAAAAAGGCTTCCAATTTATGACAGTGCCGCATATGGTGTCTAGCCGGATTTTGACGGGCACCGGTTTTGCGCCGCGTAGCAGCGAGCAAAGCGACGAATATGGCATCGACGGCGAGGATTTGTCATTAATCGCCACGGCCGAAATCCCACTGACCGGCTATCACGCGGATGAAATATTGGACGAAGCCAATTTGCCGCTAATGTACGTGGCCTTGAGCCCGTGCTACCGCAAAGAAGCCGGCACGTACGGCAAACACACGCACGGTTTATTCCGCGTGCATCAGTTTAACAAGCTGGAAATGTACGCCTTTTGCCTGCCCGAGAACAGCCAAGCAATGCACGAGCAGCTGCTTAATACCCAAGAACAATTATGGCAAACCATCGGTATCCCATATCATATTATCAATATCGCCAGCGGCGATTTGGGCGCGCCGGCCGCCAAAAAATACGACATTGAATATTGGTCGCCGGTCGACGGGACATACCGCGAATTGACCAGTTGCTCTAACTGCACCGATTACCAAACGCGCAATTTGAATATCCGCGTGCGCCGCAAAAGCGGCCAAATTGAAATGCTGCATTCGCTCAATGGCACGGCCGCGGCGCTGGCGCGCTCGCTGGTCGCCATTATCGAAAATTTCCAAACGCCGCAGGGCAAAGTCATGATTCCAGAAGTTCTACGGCCGTTTATGGGCGGCAAAAGTGAAATTTAATTAAAATAAAGGAGGCCAAAAAATGGTTGAACGATTAGAAATTTCGGGTGTGCACATGGAGGTCGGCGATAAATTAAAAAAATATGTCGAGAATAAAATTGGTCGCTGTGATCGCTTTTTGCCGCGCCAGCACCGCGCTGATTTGCACGCTGAAGTTAAGCTGAAACAAATCAAAGCCAAAGACAAAAAACACTGTATCTGCGAAGTCGTGGCTCAGCTGCCGCACGAAACTATCCGCATCGAGGAGAGCACCATTAATATTTACGCGGCCGTCGACATCGTCGAAAATAAACTGGAAAATCAGTTCAAAAAATACAAACAGACGCACGGCGATCCGAAAATTTACCGCCGGCTGGGCGCCAAATTCAAAAATTCACGTTTCTAAAATCAGCTTTTAGCTTAACTTTTTGATTTAGCTATAGCTATGGCATTGTCTTTTTATATCAAATTGTTATACTAAAACCATAAAGCTAAAATAAAAACATGCCGTACGAAGAAATGCCCCAAGAGTCTAAACTGCCAGCTGAGCCGAATGCCGACCTGCAGGCAATGCTTGGCACAGAAGACTCTGTTGATAGTGGCGAGTTAACGCCGGAAGATTTACTAGATGACGTGGTTAATAATCCGCATAATTATCACCTAGCATTGCGATCACACATCGCTAATTATCTAAGCCGCCGCGGTTTAGGCGAAAAGTTAGGTGAGTACCCAGAAGTGTTTCAGCCAGCCAGTCCGACTCCAGCCACATCAGCAACCGCGGAAACTATGGCCAGTCCGGAGCTACCGTCAACCAGTTCGCAAGCACCAGCTGCCGAGCAAATACCCGCAAAAAGCCTGAAAGAAATAAACAATATACTTGACGACCCAGACAGCACAGAAAGCTTGACGCTCACCGATTTTGATAAGCTAATTGACGCTGGCCGAGGTCGTTATGTATTCGAAAACGTAGCCAAAAACCTAGACAAGTTCCAGGCCTAGACCACCAATTTGCCGATAAGCTAATTGACGCCGGCGAAGGTTATGCCGTAGTCGCATACATAGACAAATTCACCGGCCTGACCGCCTCCACTTGCGAAAGATTAGTGGAAACTGCCGGTCAAGTTCGTGGTGTTCGTAATAATTTGCATCGTTTTCACGGCTTTTCTGAAGGCCAGTTAGCTAAGCTAGGTGAAAAGTTTGGCGAGCCAATTCGAGAATTTCCGCAAGACCAAAACCGGCGTGTCCAATACGAGTGGTATGCCGATTTTGCCTATCAAGATATGGGTGATGGCTGGCTCAAGGCGGCGATTGGGCAGATCATCGGCTTGCGCTTGGAGCAAGTAGCAGATGAAGATGATTTACATGACGCTTCGCAGTGGTTGAGCGAATTTAAAGTACCGGAAAAAGACTATGACGCTAGTCGGATACAAGCTCTAGCGGCTGGCAGTCCGGATTTGCCGCCGGAAGAACTATTAGCTAAAGCTGAAGTTAACAACCAAGATCCAAAGCTGGAGCAAAATCTACTCAAACAAATTTATCAAGCAGCTCCAGAATTGCGTGCCCGATTAAATTTGCCTAGTAAAGACCAAAAACTCGATACGTTATTTACCGATCATGCCAGCCGTTATGTCTATAGCTTGATGGCTCGTAATTTAGGAAACGCGGAATTATTTGATCAGGCTAATGGCTCACTGCTAGAACTGGCCGAGAAATCTTTTGACGAATACTACAGCAAATTTATAACCGAACGCCGCGGCAAGGGTCAGCAAACTGTTGGCAAAACGCCAAAAGACGAACTATGGCAAGGCATCCAAGAATATCTAGTGAACCTTAACCAACAACTACCAGAAGATGCCGGTGCTATCACCGAATCTATTAGCCAATTATTAGAAATTGGGCATAATCGCCAAACCTACATTGACGACACGCAAAGCTGGCTGTTGCGCCATGCCACGGCGCCGAGCGCCAAATTAGTCAAAGCCTGGGGTGACCCGGCCGATGGCGCTGGCTAATGGTGTGAAAGATTCGCTGAGCGCTGTTTTATTGTGGCAGCAAGAAAATGCTTTTCGTATAACGGTTGATTCTATGGCCGAAGCCCTGTTGCCAGAAGGAATTAGCAAAGACGAATTGCTAAGCGAGCGCTGGCAAAAATGGCGCAGTGAACTTGGTCGTGTGCAGAGCGTAAATAATACAATCAAAGCCATCGGAAAAGCCAAGCGCTGGCTAGCAAAAGCTGAAGGCCAGCCGAAAGTAGTGCCGGCCGATAGTATCAACGTTAAAGCCGATGAGGCTGACGTCAAGAGCTACCGTTTTGAAGTCTTGGCTGGCGACGACCCGCGCGGCTTTACTATCGGCGAAGACACCGGCTGCTGCATGACTATTAACGGAGTATCAAACAGCTGTATCAAAGCCGGTTACAAAAACCCGGACGCCGGATTCATGGCTCTCTACGCGCTGAATGGTAGCTTAGCCGCCCAGTCATTTATGTATGTTAATCCTAAATATCCAGACGTTTTGGTGCTAGACAATATTGAAGTCAACGAAGGTCGGGATATTGGTAAAATTACCGAATTATACAAAAAAGCCTGGCAACAATACCTAGAAGAACACCCCGATTTAGCTATTAAAAACGTACATATCGGCGAAGGTTACACGTATGTCAACATTAGCCACTTGCCAAAAGCGGATGCCGTGCCGCCAATCAATGAAAATATTTACACAGATGCCGAGCGCCAACGGAAATTGATTTAGTTTCAGACATTTTTCACGTCTAACGTTTTCTAGCGACTCTTTTTATGAAACAGGCTAGGTTATAGCTATGACCCATAAAGAGCTTCATTTTTTAGCCGAAAAGAGTTAGAATAGATTTTGAATTACATCTTACAAGTAAATTAATGGAGACATATCTGAAAAAGCGTGGCTGTTAATAATAAATTTGTCAAAAAAATTCTGGGTGATACGCAAACTAAGACTTTGCGGCGGCTCAAAAGGCGCGCCAAAGACGTCAATAATTTGGCGGATAAATATCAAAAAATGACCGACAAGCAATTGGCGGCACAAACGGCCGAACTCAAAAAGCGGCTGGCCAAACAATCACTGGACACCATTTTGCCGGATGCCTTTGCGCTGGTGCGCGAGGTCGCCACGCGCACGCTTGGCCAGCGCCACTACGATGTGCAGCTGATCGGCGGCATCGCGTTGCACGAAGGCAATGTCACCGAAATGAAAACTGGCGAGGGTAAAACTTTGGTGTCTACGCTGCCGGTTTATTTGAACGCGCTGGGTGGAAAAGGCGTGCACGTCGTTACCGTCAACGAATATTTGGCGCAGCGCGATGCCGGTTGGATGGCCGAGATTTATGATTTTTTGAGTCTGAAAGTTGGCGTTATCATCGCCGAACAATCTTTTATTTATGACAAAAATTTTAGCAACCAAAAACACGACGACGAGCGGCTGAAACATTTGAAACCGTGCAGCCGGCAAGACGCCTATTTGGCTGATGTGACTTATGGCACCAACAACGAATTCGGCTTTGATTATTTGCGCGATAATATGGTGCGCGAAGTCGAGCAGCTGGCGCAGCGCGAGCTGAATTTTGTGATTGTCGACGAGGTCGATTCGATTTTGATCGACGAAGCGCGCACGCCGCTGATTATTTCCGCGCCCAGCGTCACGACTGGCAGCGCTTACGACCAATTTGCCAAAGTCGCCCGCCAACTAAAACCGGAGCATTACGAAAAAGACGAAAAGCAAAAATCAGTCGTGCTGACCGACGAAGGCGTCGAAAAAATCCAGAAAATTCTGGGACTGCAATCGCTCTACGCCACCGAAAACATCCGGACACTGTATCACCTGGAGCAAGCTTTGCGTGCCGAAACTTTATTCAAACTCGATAAAGATTATGTTGTTTCTAAAGATGGCGAAATAATTATTGTTGATGAATTTACCGGCCGGCTGCTGCCCGGACGGCGCTATAACGAAGGTTTGCACCAAGCGATTGAGGCCAAAGAAGGCGTCGAAGTCCAGCAGGAATCGATGACGCTCGCGACCATTAGTTTCCAGAATTACTTCCGTTTGTACGAAAAATTATCGGGCATGACCGGCACGGCTGTCACCGAAGCCGAGGAATTTCATCAAATTTATAAATTAGAAGTGCTGGACATTCCGTCCAACCG
Organism: Saccharimonadales bacterium (SeqCode); assembly: GCA_050730835.1. Taxonomy (GTDB): domain Bacteria; phylum Patescibacteriota; class Saccharimonadia; order Saccharimonadales; family UBA4665; genus JBOHNS01. The sequence continues at coordinate 25,542 of JBOHNS010000024.1, read as the reverse complement.
GCCACTAGTGCGCCATGATCGCTCTGATCGGATTTATAAAAGTGAGGCCGGCAAATTTCGCGCCATCGCGCGCGAAGTTAAAACTTTGAATGCCAAAGGCCAGCCAGTTTTGATCGGCACCGTGTCAATCGAAAAAAATGAAGCCTTGAGCAAACTTTTGACAAAAGAAGGCGTGCCGCACCAAATGCTAAACGCCAAATCTAACGAAAAAGAAGCAGCCATTGTGGCTAAAGCCGGCGAAAAAGGCGCCGTGACGCTGGCCACCAACATCGCCGGACGCGGCACGGATATTGTGCTCGGCAAAGGTATCAAAGAGCTAGGCGGCCTTTTTGTACTAGGATCCGAGCGCCACGAATCGCGACGCATCGACAACCAGCTGCGCGGCCGCGCCGGCCGTCAGGGCGATCCGGGCACGACGCAATTTTTTGTCAGCACCGATGATGATTTGATGCGTATTTTCGGCGGCGACCGGATTGCTGGCATGATGGAGCGGCTGAAAGTCGACGAGGACACGCCCATTGAAAATCGGGTAATTTCGCGCAGTCTGGAAGCCTCGCAAAAAAAGGTCGAAGGTCTGCATTTTGACCAGCGCAAAAACGTCGTACAGTACGACGATGTTATGAACCGGCACCGCAAAGCCGTCTATGACATGCGCCGCGAAGTGCTGGAAGCTATCGAAATCAAAAAACGGATTATGATTTTTATCGAAGACCAAGCCAGGGCCCTGGCCGCTTCGCCGTTAATTACGAGCGATGATTTTGAGGATGTTGTCAAAGAAACTTTTCCGTTTGACGATGCCACGCTGGATCGCTTGTTTGATACGACGTCCGATAAATTTGGGGAAACTTTAAACCAAGAAGCCAAAGAATTTTACGCCGCGCGCGAGCAAGCCTTTACGCCGGAAATTATGCGCAAAGTCGAGCGCGACTTTTTCCTGCAAATTCTCGACAATTTATGGATGCAGCATCTGGAAAACATGGATCATTTGCGCAACGGCATCCACTGGATGAGCGTTGGCCAGCGCGACCCGCTGGTCGAATACCGCCGCCAGGGCCAGGAAATGTTCGAGACTATGCAGGGCACGCTGCGCAACCAAGTTTTATACGGGCTGTTTACCGCCGAGCCGATTCCAGAAGAAGATTTGGAGCGCGCGACCGAAACCGACTTAACTCGGGCTGCCCGCGGTTCCATCGGCAATGCCGGCCAAATCATTGACGCTGACGAAGAATTCGAAGCAGCCGACTTTCTATCAGCCAACCGCGGCGAATCCGTTGCTACGATGACCGCCACGGCCACCAAAAAACAACAATCTGTAAAAGCCCGCAAAAAATCCAACAAAGCCGAACGTCAGCGCAAAGCCAAAGCCCGCAAACGGAAATAATTTATTGAGTAGTAGTTAGTGGCTAGCCATAAGCTGCGCTCGTGAAACTATAAACTTGCATTTACCGATTCACATTTTTCATTTCTCAAACGAGCCCTAAATAATAAACGAGAATTGGAAAATGGAAAATCCAACTTCCAAATTCTATGCTGCCAGGTGATGAATGTGGTAGAGTAGATAAAGCTTTTTAGGCGATTATAAACGGAGGTTTTTTAGTTTGAAGCATACCGTTACGGAATTGGTTTTGGATAATGGGGCGCGCGGGCTGTTGGTGCACGTGCCGGAGGCTAGCGTCATGACCTTCGATATGAATTTTCGGGCCGGCGAATATTTGGTGGCGTCCAATAAATGGGAAGCGCCGCACTTGATGGAGCATGTGCTTTTGGGCGCGAACCAACTTTTGCCGCGGGCGCGCGATTTTCACGCCGAGTTTGAAAAAAACGGAGCTTATTCCAACGCTTCGACCAGTGTTTATGAAATTACGTACGAAGCCGAATGCGCTGATTTTGAATGGCAGCGTATCCAGGAATTAATGCTGGTCGCCATCACCAAGCCGCTGTTTTTAGAAACAGAATTCAAAAGCGAATACAGTAACGTCCGCGAAGAACTAACCAGCTTGTCAAATAATCATTTTCGCCATTTAAGTTTAATGCTCAGAAAGCGTTACGGCCTGGCCGCCAAGACCGACAAAGACCGGCTAAAAATTATGTCAAATGTGGCGTGCAACGACGTTCGCGAGCATTATAAACGGACGCATACGGCCAGCAATATGCGTTTTGTGCTGGCCGGCAATATTACGCCTAGCCGTCGCCAAACTATCGAAATGTTATTTAGTCACATTGATTTGCCGCGCGGCAAAAATCGGCGGGCGCTGCCGATGGAACGGCCGCATAGCCTGCAAGAGCCGGTTTATATCCGCAACACCAGCGTCGAAAATTTATATTTTTATATCGATACGTTTATGCAGCGCTGTATGACGGACGGCGAAATGGACGCGCTCGACATTTTAAATATTTTATTAACCGAGACATTTTATTCGAAAATCTTAGGCAAGGCGCGCGAGCGCGGACTGGTTTACGGCATGCATTCTGGCTACGCTCAGCTGAAAAAGGCTAGCAATTGGTGGTTTGGCACACAGGTTATGCCGGCTAATGCGCCGGCCTTGTTTGGTATTATCGTGCAGGAATTGTTCGAAATTTTTAATGGCAAATTGGCTGTCAAAGACATCGTGGCCGCCAAAGCCTACGCGCTGGGCCGGTTTCAGCGCAGCGCCCAAACCGTTGGCGGCACGTCCAATGGCTACAGCAATCGCTACTTTTTCGACGATGTCATCGACGATTATTATCAAGTGCCCAAACGCATTCAAGCTGTCACCAAAAAGGATATTGTCGATGTGGCGCGGGCCATGTTTGCCGAAAATGTCTGGGGCTTCGGCGTTCTCGGCAACTGCGGCATCGACATGGTGCGCGAACTGCAAACCCAGCTGGCGCCGCTGTGGCAAGTGGTTGGCTCGACAAACTAAGTAGTTTTTATAGGCCGGATAATTCATGAATGATATAAACGACCAGGCGAGTCAGCTCGACAGACAAGTGAAAGATTTGCTAAAACGCCTCGACTTTGATGACCTGCAGCTGCAACTTGATAATCTCAATCAGGCAATGCTGGCGCCGGATTTTTGGCAGGATAATTTGCGCGCCCAAAACATATCTAAAGATCAAGCCAAGTTGCAGCAGCGTTTAGCTCCCTGGCAAGCCTTGCAAACAAGTTTGGATGAAATTGTGGAACTTAGCGCTCTGGATGACCCGTCGCTGAGCACTGATTTAAGCAGGCAGCTGGCCCAAGCCCAAGTTAGTTTGCAGTCATTGCAAGACGAGCTAAAATTCAGCGGCCGATATGATAGCTACGATGCAATTTTGAGTATTTACGCTGGCGCTGGCGGCCGCGACGCCCAAGATTGGGCGGCCATGCTGGTGCGCATGTACGTGCGCTGGACTGAACAAAATAAGTATTCAATAAAAACTATCGACGAATCGACAGATGAAGGCGGCGGCATCAAAAGCGCGACCATAGAAATCAGCGGCAACTTAATTTATGGCAAACTAAAAGGCGAACACGGTGTGCATCGGCTAGTACGCCTAAGCCCGTTTAATTCGGCGCATTCGCGCGAAACCAGCTTTGCCAAAGTCGACGTTTTGCCCAAAATCGAGCAGTCCAGCGAGCTAGAAATAGATGACAAAGATTTGCGGATTGATGTTTATCGTAGTGGCGGTCATGGCGGCCAAAGTGTCAATACCACAGATTCGGCCGTTAGGATTACGCATCTTCCAACGGGCATTGTCGTCGCTATTCAAAATGAGCGCAGCCAATTGCAAAATAAAGAAACCGCGTTAACAATATTGCGCTCGCGACTGGCTTTAGTTAAAATCGAGCAGCACAAAGAAACTATAGAAGCAATAAAAGGCCCCAGCCAGTCAAACGAATTTGGCAGCCAAATCCGCAACTACGTGCTGCATCCTTATAAACAAGTTAAAGATTTGCGCACCGGCTACGAAGTTTCCGATCCAGATGCTGTGCTGGGCGGCGATTTAGCCGGATTCATCAATGCTTATTTGGAGTATCACGTTGAAGCTTAAAAATTATTGACTTTAAAGTTACTTTTAGGTAAACTTAAAATTATGAAAACGAAAGACATAGCCACTATTTCTATGCAGGAATTGCGCAAAGATCCGCTGGGGTTTTTGCGGCAGATAAATGAGGGTAAAGAAGTCAAGGTTATTTATCATTCGCGCGAATTCGCCACAGTCAAAAGCTCCAAACCGGCGATCAAACCTAAAACGCCTCGAAGCGCTCAATACTATCTGGATTTGGCCGCTGAAGCGCACGCTAGCGCTAAAGGCACGCTTGATCCAAATAAGTCTATAAAACAGCTTTATGCGGAAACTATGGCTGAGAAATACCGCAAAAAATATGGCATTGATTGATGCTAACGTTGCTCTCGAATTGATATTGCCGAATCGGCAAAAAGTGGCGCAGGTTACTGAAATTTTGGGTAATATCTCTGAGCCTTGCATTTCGACTTTGAGTGCACATCTAATCTGGCACTTTGCGCGGCTAGAGCGTATTAGGGATGCGGTTATCAGCGATCATATTGCTGCTTATCAATTGCTGTCTCTGACGGCGGCCGATTACGCTTGGGCGCTGAGAAATGAGCGCGGCAAAGATTTCGAAGATGCGCTGCAGGTGGCCGTGGCGCTCAATAGCGGCTGCCAGCAGTTTGTAACGCTTGATCGTCAGCTGGCCAGGCGCTACGCCCATGAAAAATTGCAGTTTGTCATTCCGCGTTAAAATAACCAAAGGTTCGTTACCGTTAGTGGTTGCAATAGCTGTCCATGCTATAATATTGCTAAATGATTTTGCTTGATCGGGTTACGAAAACCTATAGTCGCAAGGGCGGGCCGGTTCTCGACCGGGTTAGTTTGCACGTCGAGCCGAAGGAATTTGTGATTGTCGTTGGGCAGAGCGGTGCCGGCAAGACGACGCTGCTGCGGCTTTTGACGCGCGAGGAAAAACCAACTGGCGGCAAAATCGTCGTCGGGGGCATCGATTATGACAAATTAGCCGATAAAGACATTCCGTTGCTGCGGCGCAAAATCGGCGTGGTTTTTCAGGATTTTAAGCTTTTGCCCAACCGCAATGTGTTTGAAAACGTGGCTTTCGCGCTGGAAATCGTCGGCATGGGCAAGCGCGAAATCAACCGCACTGTGCCGAAAGTGCTGGATATCGTCAATCTTACCGGTAAAGAAAAAAATATGCCGCTGGAACTTTCCGGCGGTGAGCGCCAGCGCACAGCCATGGCGCGCTCCATCGCCCGCCAACCGAAAATTCTAATCGCTGACGAGCCGACTGGCAACCTTGATCCGAAATATGCCTGGGACGTCATCAAAGTGCTGGAAAAAATCAATCGCTTCGGCACGACTGTGCTTTTGACAACACATAATAAAGACATTGTCGATAAACTTAAGCGTCGCGTTGTGACAATTGATCGTGGTAAAATTGTCTCTGATCGTGCCAACGCCGCCTACAAGTCATAGGTTGAGACTAAAAAGTAGAAAGTATAAAGTTAGAGTTGAAAGTTAAAAAGTAGCAAGCTTGAAAAGTCTATGAAAAAAAATAAATTACTTAGTTTAAGCCGCATTATCCGCACCGGAGCCGTTAATTTTAGCCGCAATTTGTCACTGGCGGCAGCGGCAATGGCGGTGATGGTTGTAACTTTGACAATAATTTTGTTTTCCATTATTGCCAGTGCCACTTTCAATAATACTGTGGCTCAAATTACCAGTAAAATTAACATTTCGGTTTATTTGAATAACAAAATTACAACTTCCCAGCGGCAGGATTTGATGGCTGGTTTGCGTAATTTGCCAAATGTTAAATCACTCAACTATGTGTCCAAAAATCAAGCCCTGGCCGAATATAAATCAGAAAACGCCGGCAACAGCAATTTGCTGCAGGCGGTCTCGGAAGCCGGCAATCCGCTGCCGGCCAGCATTCAGGTGACACCGAAAGATACCAGCAAAATTCAAGGCATAAAAAACTTTGTTGATCAGTCGCAGTACAAAAACTTGCAGGATCCGCAGGCTGGCACGTCCTATTCCGGCGCGCGCAAGACGGCGATTAATAAAATTTCGCACGCCGCTAATATTTTGAAGGAAGTTGGCGTTATCGGCGTAATCGTGTTTGCGCTTATTTCGGTGTTGATAATTTTCAATACTATTAGAATGGCCATTTTTAACCGGCGCGACGAGATTAATATTATGCGGCTGCTGGGCGCTAGCACGTCGTTTATTCGCGGGCCGTTTGTGGTGGAAAGCTTGATTTATGGCATTATTGCGGCGCTAGTGTCGACTGCTATTGTTTATATTTTGTTTGTCGGCTCATCCTCGGCGCTTCAGGCTAGCAGTTTGGGCTTGCTCAATATTGGCTATGCCAACCACTTTTTCAAAAGTCATTTTTGGGTACTTTTGACTTTGCAAATTGCTATTGGTATTCTGATAGGAGCCGCTTCTTCTATCATTGCGACCCGGCGGTATTTGAAACTCAAAACGTCTAAATAAAATTTTTAAGTTCAGTTTTAATCATTTTTAAGGCTTGCCTTAAAAAACTTTGCAACCAAGCTTTTGGTTTGCCTTAAAAAAGGTTAATAACAAAAAACTTTAAAAAACTATTTTACAAATAAGCGCGGGGTATGTTATGATTAGACGGCACTATAAAAAACATAAAAAACATAAAAAATGAAAAATAAAAAGTTAAAAGTCACGGCCTTGTTGCGTCTAAAAGCTATGCCAGCGGTGCTTATTTCGATTGGCTGCTTGATGCTGACCACGTTGACGCCGCTAGCTAGCGCCACCAGCATACAATCTCAGATTAACAATTTGCATGCCCAGAATTCTAAGGTTCAATCCAGCGTTAATACGCTAGGCGTCCAGGCTAGTAATTATAAAGGTGCCATTAAAAAGCTAAAATCACAAATTGGCTCGGTTCAGTCAGCGATTACTGCCAGCCAGGCTCGGCAGGCCAAACTCAACGCTGAAATCCAGGTTTATCAGACCAAGCTAAATAAGCAAAAACAAATTCTAGGCTCCGATATAAAATCAATGTACGTCAACGGTCAAATGAGCACCATCGAGGAATTGGCCAGCAGCAAAAATTTGAGCAGTTTTGTCGACGCCCAAACTTATCGTAACGCCGTACAAAACGAAGTCCAAAGTACGCTTAAACAAATTAGCAAATTGCAAAATAAATTAAACGACCAGAAGCAGCAAGTCAGCCAACTATTAAACGGTCAACAACTGCAAAGTAAGCAATTAGCCGCCGATAAGCAGCAGCAAACCCAGTTATTAGCTCTAAATCATCAGCAACAGGCCAGTTACACCAAGAAACTTAAAGCTAACCAGGCTAAAATTGGTAAATTGGAGTCCGAACAGATAGCCATTAACCAGGCAGCCCAAGGTAGAGCAAATTATGGTGGCACCGGCAGCTACCCTTACGCTAACGCGGTTTGTTTGAACGATCCCCCGGGTCATTATAACGACAATGATTGCAACGCCCTAAAACATCCTGGCTTAACTGTTGCGGAGGCATATAATTGGGGTTTTCCGCCAAGCAACAGTTTAGACCCGCTGGGTTGGAATTATCGCAATTGTACTAGTTATGTTTTTTGGAAGGTGGCGCACGTTAGCAGGGTTCAGCTTGATGCCAGTAATTTCCCTAATGAAAGCGCCAACGGCGGCGGAGTTAAGTATTCGATACTGGATTTTGAAGCCCAGGGTTATAAGGTTAATCAAAACCCTCGCGGTTCAATCGTATTAGCTGTCGAAACAGCCGGAACCTACGGGCACATCATGTACGTAGAAAATAGCAGCACAGCAAATACAAACAATATACAAGTTAGCCAATACAACGTTCATGGCGGCGGCCTTTACTCAACAGCTCCGCTATATTCTAGCTCCAGCATTTACTTTGTGCACATAAAGTAAACTAGTTTACCTCAGTTTTCAATACTTTAATTATAGCAAGTTTAATTTTGTTTATATTTATGGCGCTTTAAGTAGAATTTAAGCGCTTAAGGTGTTTTATGATGAAAGCTGTATAATTAGATTTATGCAGAAACGGGAAACAGAAAAACGTGGCAATGGCAAGCATGTAAAAAACCTGGGACCCTGGAAATTGTTGTGGCGCAAAAAAGATGTGCGTTTTGGCGCCGCTGTGTTATTAGCAGTAGCGATTTTCGCGCTAGGCTGGGCTTATGGCAGCGGCCGGATAAATTTGGCGAGTTCTAGTAGTCGTAATGCCAGCTTGCCTAGTCAATTAAATTATGCTTCGGTTAATACTGTTTATCAGGATTTGAAACATGATTATGATGGCAAACTTACTAGTAATCAATTACTTAATGGAATAAAAACTGGCTTAGTTAATGCCACCGGCGATCCACATAGCCAGTATTTTACGCCCAAGCAGGCCAGGGCTTTTAATCACCAGCTGAACGGTAGCTTTAGCGGCATTGGTGCGCAGCTTGATGAAAATTCTAGCAATAAATTAGAGGTTGTAGCGCCGCTCAAAGCTTCGCCGGCGGCCAAAGCTGGCCTCAAGCCGCACGACATAATTACGGCCATTAATGGCCAATTGACTAGCAAAATGACTATTGACGGAGCGGTCAACAAAATTCGCGGTCCGGCCGGAACGAAAGTCAGCCTGACTATCGTGCGCGGCACCAAGTCTTTGAGTATAAATATTGTTCGCTCTAATATCACTGTGCCGAGCCTTAGTTCCAAAATCTTAAAAGGCAATATTGGCTATATGGAAATTAACCAGTTTAATGGCGGCACTTCTGCTCTAGCCCACAAAGCCGCCCTTAAATTCAAAAATGCCAAGGCTAAAGGCGTGGTTCTGGACTTGCGCGATAATCCGGGCGGGGCTGTCGGCGCAGCCATTAATGTCTCCAGCTTGTGGCTGAAAAAGAACAAAATTATTATGCAAGAAAAGCGTGGCAAACAAGTTATTAGAACTTATAAAGCCACTGGCACTAATCCGCTTTTGGGTATCCCGACGGTCGTATTGATTAACCAAGGTACAGCTAGCGCTGCGGAAATTACCACCGGTGCGCTGCACGATAACGGCGCGGCCTATGTCATCGGCCAAAAGAGCTATGGCAAAGGCAGCGTGCAGGAAGTCTTAAACTTAAAAGCTGGCGCGGAATTAAAAATCACCATTTATCACTGGTATCGCCCAAACGGCAGCAACATCAATAAAATCGGCATCAAGCCGGATAAGCTCGTAAAAGAAACGGCCAGTCAACTTAATTCCGGCCAGGACGCGCAGCTAAACGGCGCTATTAATTATCTGGATGCTAGTAGGTAACAAAGCAACTTAACTTTTTCATTGAACCTAGATCATTGATCATTCCTATAACATTGACCTTAGATCATATTTTAAAAGGTCTACGGACAAAGATAAAATAAGGGTCTAGGATCAAAGTTCAAAGGTCAATCGCTACAATCTACGAACTTTTGCTTGCGCTAGTGGTTAGAAATAGGCTATTATAAATAGTAAATTAGAGGGAAATTTTTTGGCGCGGCAGGCTAAATTTGTATTTGTAACTGGCGGCGTGTTGTCGGGACTTGGCAAGGGAATAACCGCGGCCTCAATCGGCAATCTTTTAAAATCCCGCGGATTGAAAGTCAATATTCAAAAATGTGATCCGTATTTGAATGTCGACGCCGGCATGCTCAACCCGCGTGAACACGGCGAATGTTTTGTAACTTGCGACGGCGCCGAGACCGACCTTGATCTTGGCCATTACGAAAGATTTTTAGATCAAGAAATAAGGCGTTCCAGCTCGCTGATGAGTGGCCGAGTATTATTAAAAGTCATCGAAGATGAACGATCCGGCCAATATGACGGCAATACGGTACAAATTATTCCGCATGTTACTAAAGTTATATCGGATTTTATCAAACAAGCTGCTGCCGGCTATGACGTGCACATCGTTGAAATTGGCGGAACTGTTGGCGACTATGAATCCTTAAGTTTTTTAGAAGCCATCCGCGAAATGGGTTTGAGACTGGGGTCGGAAAATTGCGCCTATGTGCACGTGGTTTATTTACCGTATCTGGAGGCTAGCCAGGAAATTAAAACCAAGCCGGCGCAAAATTCGGTACGCGAGTTGCGCGGGCTTGGTATTGCGCCAAATATACTAGTGGCGCGCAGCGAAACTGCCACCAAAGACAGTATTAAAGCAAAACTAAGTTTGTTTAGCGGTGTCAGCCAGTCAGCTATAGCGCTATTGCCAAACGCCAAATCGATCTATCAAGTGCCGTTAAGTTTACAACAAGCCGGTATTGACGCAGCGATTTGCGCACAACTAAAACTTAAAACCGCCAGTCCAAAGCTTAAAGCCTGGCAGACAACAGTCGAGCGCAGCCTAACTAATTTTTCTAGACAAATAAAAGTTGGCATAGTCGCTAAATATATGGATAATCAAGACACCTATATGTCGGTCTTGGAAGCCTTAAAATCGGCCGCCTGGTGGCATAATATCAACCTTACAATAATATGGATTGACGCTGAAAAACTTGAACACAAAAGTAGTTCAAAAATCGATGCCACTCTTGGCGAAGTTGATGGCTTGATTGTGCCGGGCGGCTTTGGTCCGCGCGGCGTGGAAGGCAAAATTATCGCCGCCAAATACGCTTTGAACAATAATCAACCGTATCTAGGTCTATGTTTAGGCTTGCAGGTGGCAGTGATTGCGGCAGCTCGTTTAAATGGATTAGCCAATGCCAACTCAACCGAATTTAAACCCAAAAACAGACAGCCAGTTATTGCTACCATGGAAGCACAAAAGGGCAAAGAAAATACCGGCGGCACAATGCGCCTAGGCAATTATAAATGCCAATTGATTAGCGGCAGCCAGGCCCAAAAACTGTACGCTAAAAACGAAATTGTCGAGCGTCATCGCCACCGCTACGAATGCAACAGCTATTATCTAAAAGATTATTCAAAATGGGGCCTAAAAATTGCCGGAACTAATCCGAGAACTGGCTTGGTGGAAATTATCGAAGCTGCCAATCATCCGTTTTTTGTAGCCAGCCAATTCCACCCGGAATTTACCTCGCGTCCCAACCGGCCGCACCCATTATTCACAGGTTTTGTCAGTGCTTTATTGCAAAATAAGCGCGATTAAACTAAAGTAATAGTCATGAATAATGATAGTAACACTGCAGCCAGTGCGGCTAGCGACGACAAAAGTTTAGATAAAAAAGCTGCTGGGCGGATTTTGATGGTCGAGGATGACGAAGCCTTGGCTAGTGTTTATTTGATGCGCCTAGAAGCCGAGGGCTTGGACGTGCGCCGAGTTAATAACGGCGAAGACGCGCTGGCGGCGGCGCTGGAATACAAACCGGATCTGGTTTTATTGGATGTCATGATGCCGAAAGTTAACGGCTTTGACGTGCTCGATATTTTGCGTAATACGCGCGAAACGGCCAATTTGAAAGTGATTATGCTGACTGCGCTCAGCCAAGACAGCGACCGCGACCGCGCCAAACAATTAGGCGCCGACGATTATTTGGTTAAATCACAAGTTGTCGTGGCCGATGTCGTAGAGCGCATCAGGCATCATTTGAGCACAATTTAATTATTTAAACTTAAGAAAATTCTAAGCCAGTTGGCCTAATTTTACTTTTAGTATATTTAATGCTATAATTAAATTCAATAATTATAAAGACAATATGCCTGAAATAGTTTCGCGTTTTGATGATGGCGATGGTAGCTATCCCGCATTTAGCCAAGTGCGCCAAGCCATGATCGAGCCGCCACGACAAGTTTTTACAGAAATCGTTGCACCCGGCAGTGAGGTTTTTGCCGAAGAGGCTAAGGCTGCTTACGACACTTTTGATATTTCGTCACAATTAGAATCACTGGGAAAACAAGAAGCCCAGCCTGATGAAGCCGAGGTGGTCGAGTTGTACCATCAACAACGTTTTTTGTATAATCGTTGGCGACGAATTGAACATAATGATTTTGTTTTGGATGGGCGTGAAACCAAAGCGCGTCAACTGCTCGACGGTCTGACTAGCTTTGCCTGCCAACAGTCAGCGCCGTTTGTGCCGGAAGCATTTATTAGTAGTTTGCAAGATGACGTGGCCAGCATTACGGTTGAACTGGAAGGTTGTGATGGTTTAGCAATACCGCTCAATGCTGTGGTTTCGGCTACTGGTTTTACGTCTTGGCAAGGCCGTGGCCAATATTTAAAAGATGGCCGTTCAAGCCATGAAGTGATTGATGATTACGCCAGCCGCGCCACAGCTATTCCTGATATCGAAAATGCTTCGGCCGTGATTTTACCTGGCAATCAGGTAATTTTTGTTACGCACAATTCACACCGCGTGGCAGCGGCTAAACTTAATAATCAAGCAACGATCAAAATCACCGGCCAAGTCCATGTTTATAGGGCTAAAGAAAATATAGAGCTATAATTTATTCGACGGTAACTTCGGTGCGCGGGACTGTGCGGCCGGAAAAAGTGCGGACTTTGCGCTGAGAGAAATTGACAACTCCGTCGTGCGCGGCGTGGATGGTGAAGTTGCGGCTCAAAATTGTGCCGGCACCGGCGCGTTTGGTCATGCCGACTTGGCGCACGATGATTTGGCCGGTTTTGACTTTTTGGCCGCCAAAGATTTTGACGCCGAGGCGTTGGCCAGGGCTATCGTGGATGTTCTTGGCGGTACCGCCGGCTTTGACGTGGGACATAATTATTTCCTTACTAATACTAATAATTCGCGAGCTACGAGCTGGCCTGGCCGAAAATAGATAAGTTGGCTGCCTGGCACGTGCTTGAATCTTATTTGATTATAGCCCAAATTTTCTAGCTGGTCAATAAGGGGCAAATGGCGAAAATTGGAATATGGAAATTGGAAGGTAGCAGTTGGCGCATTTGGCTGGCCGAGTTTTGGCTGCAGGTTCCAGGCGGGCACGGCCAGGCACAGGCGCGCGCCGGAATTTAGTTGCCCGTGAATATTTTTCAGGAATTTTTTGAGGATTAGATTGACTTCGCTGGCGGTTTTTTCTAGTAATTGGCTTGAGGGTTTAGACGTGAATGGTCGGCCGAGATAGGTTTCGCTAGCCACGCAATTTATTGGTTTTTGCCAAGTGTGGTTGGAAGCGTCGGCGGGTTCTAGTTTGTAGTTTGTAGTTTGTAGTTTGTAGTTTTGGGCTAGCCAGTCTAGGTTTGCTCGGCTGTAATCGATCATGCGCGGCTCTAGGTCTGTGCCGTAAATTTGATAGCCCATCAGTCGGGCTTCTTGCAGAATTACTCCGGTGCCGCAGAATGGATCGAGAATCGTTTGGTTGAATTTCGGGCGGGGGATTTCGGCGCCGGCCGGTATTTCGCAGATGGATTGTAGCTTTTCTGCCGGCAACTCGCCGGCGGCTAGGTTGATGATGATTTGGGCGAGTTTTGGTGGCAGCATGCCAATCTTAGCGTCGCGTTTCGGTCGCTGGCGGTCGCGCGCGGCGTAGGCTGCAATGTCTTGGACTTTTATGGTTTGAGCGACGATGGTTTGGCGGCCGTCTTTGACTAAAATTAATTCCCAGCCGTTTTCGCTAGTTAATTTATTATGAATTACTTGGGCGCTGGACAAGCTAGCTTCTTGATTTGGCACTAGCCGAACCGAGCGGCCGGTTTTGGCAATGGCCTTTTTAATTGTCAGGCCGCCGGCCATAATTTTGCTGCTAGTAATATTAAAGCCGTGCAAACTTAGACCCAAATGCATTTTGCCGGCCGGCATTTTTTCAGATTGTGGCGGCGCCACTTGGCACAAAAATTTTATAATATCCGGCCATTTGCTAGCATCAAGCGTCGCTAAAACTTTGCAGAACTTGATGCTGCCGCCCAGCCGATCAAACGCTAGCAGGCAAGGGTCAATATCAACCAAGCCGCAATCGCCCAGCGGCCGCACTGCGCTAGCGCCGTACAAACTTTCCAGTTCGGCCAGTCCCAGCGCCGGCTGCCGGCCTAAAACACATAAACTTTTCATAAATACTTTAGTATTATAACGCTAGATAGCATAAATTTTTGTATAATGGGGCGATGAACCAAAACCAACCTTATTGGAAGCGGCATTGGAAAAGTCTATTAAATATTGTCGTGTTAGCGGCGCTGCTGGCAGTCATAATCGCTTTGCGTAGCCAGTTGCTCGCGACGATTCACAATTTGGCGCACGTTCACGCCTGGGTATTGCTGGCGATTATCCCTCTGGAAGTTTGGAATTACGACGCCCAAACCAGGCTGTACCGTGGTCTATTTGAGGTGGTTGGCAACAAACTTAGTTATAAATTTTTGTTTAAAGCCGCGCTAGAGCTTAATTTTATTAATTCGGTGTTCCCAAGCGGCGGCGTGTCCGGTATTTCGTATTTTGGCGCGCGCATGCGCAATGATCAAATTAGTGGTGGCAAGGCGACGGCGGTGCAATTATTTAAATTACTGCTGCTTTATTTATCGTTTGAGGTTTTATTAATTATCGGTTTGTTTTTTTTGGCTCTCAGCGGGCACGTCAATGGTTTTGTGATTTTGGTAGCGACGGCGATTTCGACACTTTTGGTCGTGGGCACCTTCGCTTTTATTTTGATTATTGGCAGCCGCAGGCGCATTAATGCCACGTTTAGCTTTATCACGAGGGCCTTAAATGGTGTTATAAAACTATTTAGGCCAAGCCATAAGGCTGCAATAAACATCGAAAGCGTACGCCACGTCGTCGACGAGCTGCATGATAATTACAAATTGATTCATTCTAATTATCGCAAACTCAAAAATCCATTTGTCCAGGCCTTGGCGGCTAATTTATCAGAGGTCCTGGCAGCTTATATCGTTTATGTGGCGTTTGGGCATTTTATAAATTTCGGGGCCATAATTTTGGCTTATGCGGTGGCCAATTTCGCGGGACTGGTTTCGGTTTTGCCGGGCGGCATTGGCATTTTCGAGGCTTTGATGACCGCTGTTTTGGCAGTTGCCGGTGTGCCTTTGTCGCTTAGTATTCCGGCGACCATCATGTATCGGATTATCAATATGATTTTTCAATTGCCGCCTGGTTATTATTTTTACCACCGCGGTTTGCAACAAGACCGGCTGGGATCCGGTGCGTCATGAGCTGTGCTTCGGACTTAGTTTTTAGTGTCAGCCAGTTTGTGGCAGTTTTGAATCAGACGCTGGAATTTGCCTATCCGAATGTCTTTGTAGTTGGTGAATTGGCTAATTTTCGGGTCAGCAAAAACGCTTGGATATATTTCAATCTGAAAGACGAGGCTTCGATAGTGCGCTGTTTTGGCACGGTTTATAATCTGCCTGGGCCGCTAGAAGATGGCATGATGCTTAAAGTTGCTGCCGCGCCGCGGCTGCATCAAAAATATGGATTTAGTTTGAACATAAAAAGTGTTCAACCGGTTGGCGAGGGTTCGATAAAAAAAGCAGCCAATTTGCTGCAGGCAAAACTTGCGGCCGAGGGCTTGTTTGATAATGAGCGCAAGCGCCATCTAAATTACCCACCGCAGAGTATTGCTTTGATTACCTCCAGCCAATCGGCCGCCTGCGGCGATTTTTTAAAAGTTTTGCAGGAGCGCTGGGTTGGCTTGGAAATTAATCTAATCAACGTTCAAGTTCAGGGTGAGCCGGCCGCCGGACAAATTGTTGGCGCTATAGAAAAGTTTAACCAAATGGCTAATCGTCCGGAAGTTATGGTGATAGTTCGCGGCGGCGGCAGTGCGGAAGATTTGCAGGCTTTTAACATTGAACAAGTCGTGCGCGCCATTAGTGCTAGCCGGATTCCTAGTTTGGTCGCCATCGGCCACGAGCGCGATATTAGCCTGGCCGAACTAGCCGCTGATGTGCGCGCCAGCACGCCTAGCAATGCGGCGGAACTGCTTGTCCCAGACAGAAAGCAAGAATTAATTAAACTCAAAAATAATCAGACGCAAATGGTTTCACTAATCAAAACCAAGTTTGATAATTGTCTCGAGCAACTGGCCGAGTCAAAAATCAAATTGCATGAAAATTTGAACCGGGTAGTGCAGCAAGCCAGTGAGCATCTGATGAGCCAAACCAAACTGCTCGCGGCTCTCAGTCCGCAGGCCGTTCTGGCGCGCGGTTTTGGCATCATCCGTCAGAGCGGAGTTGTGGTGCGTGATGCCAGTCTGTTGCACCCGAAGAGTATAATTGAGGTAACAATGGCCAGCGCTAAAATCCAGGCGCTGGTTCAAAAAATTTCTGTAACCAAAAGTAAGGATTAATAATTTGGCTAATAATTCCAAAGATTACCAGACTTTAAATGGCGAGCTAGAAGCAGTTCTAGCTCAGTTGCAAGATCCGGCGCTGGGCGTCGATCAAGCCTTAAAGTTGTATCAACGTGGCCAGAAAATCAGCCACGAGTTGGAAAATTATTTAAACAAGACTAAAAATAAGCTTAAACAGCTAGATCAAATTCCTGATTCTAAAAAATTATAGGTAGCAATGCTAATAACTATATTAATTATCATCGGCGTAATTTTAATAATATTGTTCGCTTCGGCGATATTGTTTGGCGCACCGTTTTTGCCGACGCTTAAAAAACGCGTGCCGGACGCGCTAGCATTGCTCGATTTAAAACCCGGCCAAACTTTGCTAGAACTCGGCAGCGGCGATGGGCGAATAATGAAGGCCGCGGCCAAGCAGGGAATCAAAGTAATCGGCTATGAAATTAATCCACTGCTAGTGTTGTGGAGCATGTTTGTAAATTTGCCCTACCGAAAATTAGTTACCATCCACTGCCGAAATTACTGGCATGTTCCACTGCCGCCAACTGACGCCATTTATGTTTTTTTGCTTAATCCGTACATGAAAAAATTGGATAAAAAAATTGTTCAAGAAATCAAGCAACCGATTAAAGTTGTTAGCTTTGCTTTTGCCTTTCCGGACCATAAACCAATCAAGCAGCTTAACGGTCAAATGTTGTATTTACTGGGCGGCAAGCCTGGTAAATAGTAGGCAGTAGTTCGTAGATAGTAGATAGCTTAAGCTTATAGAGCTGCGCTCATAAAATATCAAACTACTAGTCATCAACTACAAACTAATGCTTTACGCAAATCATAAAATAAGCTACCATAACCAATATGAAAACCAATCAATCGGGCGGCGCCATAAATGTTCTTTTAATTCCGTTTATTTTGGTTGATATTTTGCTGATTGTAGCGGTGATCTTTGGCGTTTGGGCATATCATAGCCGGCAAGATTATAAAAATCATACCGACCAAAAGGTTTCATCGGCGGTAGCGGCCAATACCAAAAAAATTCAGCAAACCGATGTCAAGCAATACGCTCAAGAAGCCAAAAAACCACTCAAAACTTATACCGGACCGAGCGCTTTTGGCACCATTGTTGTCCAATATCCTAAAACTTGGAGCGCCTATGTGGCCGAAGGTGGTACCACAAGCAGTGATCCGATTGAAGGTTATTTCCAACCGGGTTTTGTGCCGGATATCAATGGTAATAGCAACACTTTTGCGCTTCGGGTGCAACTAACCTCGCAGGCATACGACCAAATTTTGCAAAGTTACACTGATTTAGCCAAGCAAGGCAAGGTTAAAATCCAACCCTATACTTCGGCCAATATTGCCTCCAATGTTTTTGGTGTTAGAATTGACGGCCAAATCACCCAGAACGCCCAGGGCAGCATGATTGTTTTGCCGCTACGGAATATGACTTTTGAAATGTCGACCGAATCCAAACAGTTTGAATCAGATTTTAACAATATTATTTTGCCTAATTTCTCGTTCCGGCCATAAAATTTACGTGCTATAATAGATTTTAGTAAAAAAGCGAGGGGCTGTGCTTAAGCGATGGTTGGACTATGGGCAGATTATAATCAAATTGCAGAGCAGTCTTTGCTAAGAATTATTGCCGATGAACTAAAGTTGCCGCTGACTCAGATTGCTCGCCGGCTGGAACTGGCGCGTATCGATGGGCGAACGGCTGAGCAAGCTTTGCTTGATATTGAAGCTAGCGCCGTGGCCGCGCTGAAGTTGATGGATAGCTATATGTTGGGCCTAGATTTGGCCGACCACCAGCAGGCGTTGCCGCTTGAGCCGGTATCGTTGGCGGCGGTCTTAAATGACACGGCGCATGATTTGGACGAATTGGCAAAGGCCTATGGCGTATGTTTGCAGCTGCAAATCGAGCGCGCCAATAAGCCGGTTATGGCGCACGCGGCGGGCTTAAGAGCGGCGTTTTATAGTCTAGGCTATGCGCTTATTCAAGCCCGCGAGGCTCATGACGAACCTAGCTCGATTACTTTTTTGATTAATCGCTCGGCTGGCGGCGTGATGGCCGGACTTTACGGCGGAATGCCGAAAATTTCGGCTGCTCATTTGCGTAGTGCCTGCCGGCTGGCCAGGGCCCGGCAGCCGCTTAATCAATTTTCCGCGAGCAGCGCCGCCGGCGTGTTTGTGGCGAACCTTATATTACAAGCCATGGACGGTCGCCTGACAACCAGCCGTCGGCAAAAACAGTCTGGCCTAGCCGCCATTTTGCCGGCTAGTCGGCAGCTGGAATTAGCAGTTGCTAGATAGCAGATAGGATGGTATTATTTTTCAATTCCCAATTCTCCCAATTCTTCCAATTCTCAATTTCCAATTATTGCTCAATTTTGACTTGTCATTTTTTTAAGTCAGCTTCATTAAATGATAAATGGCAAATGGTAAATAATTGATAAATAGCAATTAATAAATGAAAAATATAACATGACAAAGCGCACAAAAATTTTATTAGTTGAGCCGGACAAGTTTCTCGCCGAGGCTTATCAAAAAGCTCTGGCGGCTGCTGGTTATGACGTGGTATTGGCGACCGGCGCGCAAGACGCCATTCATGAGGCCGATCAACAAACGCCGGATTTGATAATTTTAGAGCTGCAAATGGCTGGTCATAACGGCTTGGAATTTTTGTACGAATTCCGATCTTATCCGGAATGGCAGCGCGTGCCGGTGATTATTAATAGTTTAGTGCCGCCCACCGAAACGGACGAAAACATCGTTTTTTGGGATTATCTAAATATTAGCGCTCATTTATATAAACCGCGCACAACCTTAAGCCAATTGATTTATGCCGCCGAAAATTGTTTGAGTCCTGCGCTAAAGCAATGAACCAAATAATCACCACGGGCGTTATTTTGAACCGCATCGATTACGGCGAAGCCGACCGAATTTTAACCGTTTTAACGCCCGATCAAGGCAAACTTAGATTAATCGCCAAGGGCGTGCGCCGGTCTAAATCCAAATTAGCCGGCGGCATTGAATTATTTAGCCTTAGTCAAATCACATTCATTCGCGGCCGCAGCGAAATCGGCACATTAATTTCGGCGCGCATGGGTCATCATTACGGTAATATCGTCAAAAATATCGAGCGCACCATGCTCGGCTACGAGCTAATCAAACTTCTGAACAAAAACACTGAGGACGCGCCAGAAGCCGAATATTTTGAACTTTTGCGCCGAGCCTATGAGGCCTTAAACAACTGCGAAATTGCCATAGAAATTATAAATTTGTGGTTTTTGATGCAGCTGCTTGGGCTAGCCGGCCACGCGCCGAATTTGCATAGTGACGTGCGCCGCCAAAAACTTGTGGCCGATAAAAATTATAATTTTAGCTTTGATGATATGGCTTTTTTGCCGGCCGAAAACGGACAATTTAGCGCCAAGCAAATAAAGTTTTTGCGCCTCGGCTTTAGCCATCACAAACCGAAAATCTTGAGCCAAATTCAGTCCAGCGCCGAGCTGGCGGAATCGCTAAATCCGCTAATTGAAACTATCAAAAACAATTACCTTAGGCTATAATCGAGCATGTTATGAGCGATGTGAAATTAGACGATATTGTCAGTTTGGCCAAACGCCGCGGGTTTATTTATCCGGGCTCGGAAGTTTATGGCGGTTTGAGCGGCACGTGGGATTATGGCCCGCTGGGCGTTAGCTTGAAGCGCAACATTATGCAACTCTGGTGGCAAATGTTTGTTTTGGAGCGCGATGATATGTTTGGCGTTGACGCCGCGATTTTGATGAACCAAAAAGTCTGGCAAGCGTCCGGCCACACCGAAACATTTACCGATCCGCTAGTGGAATGCTCCAATTGCCACAATCGTTTTCGTGCCGATAAAATCGATGTATCAAAATGTCCAACTTGCGGTCAAAAAGACACGTTTGGCGAGCCAAAACAATTCAATATGATGTTCAAAACTAGTGTCGGGCCGACGCCAGACGAAACTTCAATTAGCTATTTGCGGCCGGAGACGGCGCAGGGAATTTTTACTAATTTTCGCAATGTGGTTGATAATTTTTATCCGGATTTGCCGTTTGGTTTGGCGCAGCAGGGCAAGGCTTTTCGGAATGAAATTAGCCCGCGGGATTTTGTGTTTCGATCTCGCGAATTCGAGCAAATGGAAATTGAATATTTTGTGCGCCCTGACAATTGGCAAGCTGAATTTGAAAAATGGATAGCGCTGGTTCACCAATGGTGCGATGCGCTGGGTTTGCCGGCTGAAAAAATTCATGAACTAGAAGTTCCGAACGACGAGCGGGCACATTATTCCAAGCGTACCATTGACTTTGAATATGATTTTCCGATTGGCCGTGAAGAACTTTTAGGCCTAGCTTATCGCACCGATTTTGATCTTATGAATATCCAAAATAATAGCGGCAAAAGTATGGAATATCGGCCAAAAGGCGACGGCGCGCCATTTGTGCCGCACGTTATCGAACCCAGTTTTGGCGTCGAGCGGGCGCTGATGGCGGTTTTGTCGGCCGCGTTCGCGGAAGACGAAATTAACGGCGAAAAACGTACATACCTAAAATTGCCCAACCATTTGGCGCCCGTGAAAGTCGCTGTCAGCCCGCTACTGAAAAACAAGCCAGAACTCGTCGCCAAAGCCCAAGCAGTTTACCAAATGCTAAAAACAAACTTCGGCAATGTTATGTATGACGACAATGGCAATATCGGCAAACGCTATCGCCGCCAAGACGAAATCGGCACGCCGCAGTGCGTCACCATCGATTTCGACAGCCTGGCTAGTAATGATGTAACCGTGCGCGACCGCGACACCACCGAACAAAAGCGCATAAAAATCGACAACCTGCTCAGCACAATTGGCGGCTAAAAACTAGTTCGCGCGCGGGCGCAGTTCTTGCCATTGTCTCTGCCAAGCCTTACCCATGGCCTGGAATTCTTTATCCGCAATCTTTTTGTAGTTTTTTTGACACCTACAACAACTCCAATCGTTAGCCTTGAGAAAAACATCATTTATAATACTCGGCTACCCGGCCATAAGTCTGTCAGCTATTGCACCACGGCTTTTAATATTTATAAAAGCAAATTAAATGTAAAAATATTTGCGCCGGCAGTGTAGAATAAAAAGTAAAATAATTAAAGGAGTGTTACGACGATGCTGTATTTATTTAGCGTATTAAGCGGGCTGTTTGCGGCTAACGGTGTGCCGCATTTTGTTAAGGGCGTGACTGGCCAGCGCCATCAGACGCCGTTTGGCAAAGGCTCCAGCGCTGCCATAAATGTCGCCTGGGGCTGGATAAATTTGGTTGTAGCCGTCATTTTTATTCACTACGCGCATCCGCATTTGCATCTTTTCCGCGCCTTCGGCTGCTTCGCCGTGGCGGGACTGGCTATGGCTGTGCTGCTAGCGCAAAACTGCTCAGCTCATCCTGAAAATAATACGCCTAAAAAGTAAAAAGCTGCCTGGAAGTTAATTATTGCTCGGCCGTGCTGGCAACGTCTGGACCGCCGGCCGGGCGCGAGCGTTTTAGTTCGTAGAAATTTTTGTCGCTGGCGAGTTGGCTCAAGCTGTCCCATAACTGCAGGCCGTCTTTAACACTAGGCATTGATTGTAAAACGGGGCCGAAAAAGCCGCTCTTCGATCCGTCATCGGCGGCGAAAACGATGGTCGGCACGCCGATGTCATCACCGGCCACGGCCACCGCTTCGTCGATAATTTTTTGCAAATCATTGTCCAGTGCATGATCGTCGGCCGCGGCCAACAGCTCGGCTGGCAAATGGTATAGCTCAATTATTCTGCGGATTAAGTCATTGTTAAACTTGTGTTTGTCGAGATGATTGGCGCTGCCAAAACTGCTATACAAATCAATCAAGCTGGTGCTGTGCTGTTGATTGGCGGCTAGCATGACGCGGTTGACGCGGTGCGCCGCCTGATGGGTTTTGGCCATATCGCTGGTCGCGTCCTGGTCGCCGTTTTTTAGCATCAAACTAAACGGCTGCCAAGCCACCTGCAGATCGCGCTGTTCGCAAACCATCACCAACCAGCGGCTGGTG
The DNA here is from genome assembly GCA_050730835.1 of Saccharimonadales bacterium (SeqCode). Classification (GTDB taxonomy): domain Bacteria; phylum Patescibacteriota; class Saccharimonadia; order Saccharimonadales; family UBA4665; genus JBOHNS01. Next base: position 3,251 of record JBOHNS010000024.1, on the reverse strand, counting down.
ATCCAGCAAAACGGGCAACACGGATCAAAATAAAAACTAACCTTCATAACTAAAACAATTATAGCCGCTTATGACGCCAAATTCGACTTAAAATCTTAAACAATCTAGGCCGAAATCATAACCACTAAAACTTTGCAGCACTAGCCAATCACGCCTAAGCCTAAAGCTAGCTGGCGCGCTTGCGCAAATTCTGCCATTCGCGCTGCCATGATTTGTCCATGGCCTTAAATTCTTGCTCGGCAATCTTTTTCCAATTTTTCTGTGAAGCTGACATTGAATTTACTCCTAATATTTTAATTAACACTACCATAATCATAATACTTTGCCACCATGGCTATTTCTGTAAGCTATTTCACTCTAAACCAAAATCAGAAAACTTAAAAAAAGATCGAATATGAAACTTAAGATGTGTGAATTTATAGTAAATTCGCATAAAATTAACGGTTTTATTGCATTTTAGCGTGAATATTGCTATAATCAAGCTATGATTAGCCAGGCAAATAAAACTAAAATTGCTCAGCTCAAAAAAGAATTTGAGCAGTTGAAGCGCGGTAAAGAATCTTTGCTCGCGATGCTCGAAGAGACTGAGTTACCCGAGCTGGTTTATAACTCAAACGCCATCGAAAATTCTACATTAACGCTCAAAGAAACCGAAAAGATTTTGCTAGAGCAGGAGGTAATGCGCGATGTGTCTGTGCGCGAACTGTACGAGGCCAAAAACCTGGCGCGCGTCGCGGAATATCTGGACTCGCGGCCAAATTTGCAACTGACGGTTGAAAACATATTGCTATTGCATCAAATGCTAATTGGCGGGATCGATGATAGTATAGCGGGTCGCCTGCGTAAACAGCACGAATACGTTCGAATTGGCAGCCATATCGCGCCAGCTCCGGAACATTTGCCGCGGCTATTGGATAATTTATTGAGCAAATACCTAAGCGGCCACGACCATTACTTTTTAGATAATATCGCGGAATTTCATGCCGAGTTCGAGCGCATTCATCCGTTTAACGATGGTAATGGGCGGATTGGCCGCGTGCTGATTAACTTGCAACTGGCGGCGCTGGGATATCCGCCAATTATTATTCGCAATAAGGGCAAGCATAATGATTACTACCCGCTATTTGCGCAGTACGTAGATAATAAAAATGCCGGCGGCATGGCAAACTTGTTAGTTCTAGCTTTGCAGGAGTCGCTTCACAAACGTTTGGCGTATCTGAAAGGCTCTGAGATTATCAAACTGACAGACTATGCCAAGCAAAAAAACCTAGCCGTCAATTCGCAACTAAACGCCGCCCGCCGCCAAACCATTCCAGCCTTCCGCGAAAAAGGCACCTGGAAAATCGCCGTAAGACGATAGCTAGTTCAATCAATTCATTCCAAAACAGAGGCAAAAATGGTATTCTGGATTCAGAATTGGAGAAAAAATGGCGCAAATTCAGTTTAAGGGTAAGTCGATTGTTTGGAATCATCATCTTGGCGTGGAATATCACGAGCTAGTGCCGCATAAAGACAAAAGTTTAACAGACAAAGTTAGTCTAAACGACAATTTGATAATCCAGGGCGACAACCTGAAAGCGCTGAAGGCGTTGCTACCAACCTACGCCGGCAAAGTAAAATGCATTTACATCGACCCGCCGTACAACACCGGCAACGAAGGCTGGAAATACAGCGATAACGTCAGCTCGCCCATGATCAAAGATTGGCTCGGCAAAACCGTCGACAGCGAAGACCTAACCCGCCACGACAAATGGCTAGCCATGATGACTCCGCGCCTAAAACTCCTCCGCGAACTTCTGTCGGACGACGGCGCGATTTTCGTTTCCATAGACGACAACGAACAACACCATTTGCGCAGCCTAATGGACGAAATCTTCGGCGAAGAAAATTTTATTACTAATATTATTTGGCAGAAAAAATATACGCAAAGTAACGACGCTAAATATTTTTCTGCCAATCACGATTTTATAATTTGCTATGCCAAAAACAGAATTGGTGGCGACAAAACTACAGGCTTTCAGTTAAATGGACTAAAACGCAGCGAGGCGCAAGACGCTAGATACGCAAACCCAGATAATGATCCTAAGGGTTCCTGGATGTCTCAACCACTACACGCTAAAAGTGGCACAGACAAGACATATGAATTTGAGTTTAAGAACGGAGTTAATTGGAAGCCTCCGGCGGGTACGTTTCCGCGCTATAGTTTTGCGACTCTTGAAAAATCAGACACAGAAAGTAGAATTTGGTTTGGATCTAATGGCACGGCAGTGCCAAGAATGAAAAGATATTTGTCGGAAATGACAGAAGGTGTAATTCCAAAAACAATCTGGCTCTACAATGAAGTTGGTAGTAACGATGACGCAAAACGGTCTGTTAAAGAAATTTTTCCAGAGTCAGACGATCCGTTCGCTACGCCCAAGCCAGTAAGTTTAATTAAAAGGATTTTAGAATTATCAACAGATGAAAATTCTATCGTTTTAGATTCTTTTGCTGGTTCGGGGACGACGGCGCAGGCGGTTTTGGAACTCAATAAAGAAGACGGCGGCAACCGCAAATTTATTTTGGTAGAAATGGAAGATTACGCCAACAAAATCACAGCCGAGCGCATCCGCCGCGTGATAAAAGGCGTGCCAAATTCTAAGAATGAAAATCTAAAAAATGGTTTAGGCGGCTCATTTAGCTACTTTAGCCTAGGCGACGCCATAGACGAAGCCGGAATCCTAAGTGGCAAAAACCTGCCCAGCTTCGCCCAAATGGCGCGCTATCTTTTCTACACCGCCACCGGCGAAGAATTCAACGAATCCCAGATAGACGAATCCAAAAACTTCATAGGCACTAGCGCCAACTACCAAGTCTATTTGTTCTACAAACCCGACCTAACCTACCTAAAATCCACCGCCCTAAACCTAGACCGAGCCAAAAACCTACCACCTTTTTCCGGCAAACCCCGCCTAATCTTCGCCCCAGCAAAATACCTAGACGCCGACCACCTAACCGAGTACAACATAGTTTTCGCCCAACTACCTTTCGAAATCTACAAGAAAGCCACTAAGTGAAAGCAAAAGTTAGTGTACCGGGACATGGTGGCGGTGAGCTGGAAATAACTAGCAAAGAGGCCAAGGAGTTTCCTAAATGCGGTTTTGAAGCCGAACACTTTGTTATGCTAGGGTTATGAAAAAAGCTACACTCACATCAGCAAAGATGAGCGGAATGAGATTGCTATTCTGCGCAGTAAAGGTTATTCGCTGCGA
>JBOHNS010000023.1:0-34884 GCA_050730835.1 Saccharimonadales bacterium (SeqCode) | reverse complement strand
CCAACGAAGAGGCGATGAATGCCGACTTAGATGAAGCTTGGCCGGTTTTGACGGAAGCTCTGCAAACAGTAATGCGCCGCTACAACATTGACGGCGCTTACGACATTATTAAACAAGCTTCGCGAGGCAAAGAATTCAATGAATCGACTTACCTAGATCTAGTTGATGAATTAGAAATTCCAATCGAAGCCAAAACCCGCTTACGCAACTTACGTCCGGCAACTTACATTGGCCGTGCCGCCGAAATTGCTCGCCGTGAAATCTAGCTAGTTTCTTGTAATGCGGCTTTTATATCATCATAACTAAAACCTTGCCGCGCCAAATACTGCATTAATTTTAGATTGTCTTGATATTTTGTTTGCCGCCGCTTTTGCTTAATTATTTCTGACAAAATATCAGTCTCGTCCGTCGGATCATCTGCTAAAACATTTTCAATAATGTCGCTAGCAACTTGTTTTTGGCGGAGTTCTTGTGTGAGCCGCCTCCGGCTAACCGGCTTTAATAATCTGCGGTTTTGTACCCACGAATTTGCGAATTCTGTGTCATCTAAAAACTCTAAATTTGTTAGTTTGCTAATAATTTCTTGGGACACAGATTTATCAACTTGTTTTCTTTTTAAATAAGTTTCCATTTCCCAAACGCTGCGCGGTCGCAAAGCAACGTAGCGCAAAGCGTTGCCATATGCCTTATCATTAGCCGATAAAGTTTTAAATTCTTTAATTTGCTGCTCGTCAACTTCTTGGCCGCTAACAATTTTACTATCGAGCAAAGCTCTGTCGCTCAAACTAAAACAGTACTTGCCATCAATAAAAACCGAATATCGATCTTGGCGTTTAACTTGTTGTTTAATGGAAGTTATTTTCATGCAAATAAAACCTGTTTACCTTGAGGTTGTCGAATGGGTTTACCCTGGGCGCAGTCGAGGGGTTGTTTAATCGCCGCAACTTTCATGATTTCCTGTAATGAAAGCGGCATTGCGCGATGAGAATTTGTTCGTCGGAAACACTGTAGACCAAACGATGTTTATCGTCGATGCGCCGTGACCAATATCCGCTATAATCGCCGGTTAGCAGCTCGGGTTTGCCGCTGCCCGAAAATGGCGTGCGCATTATTTCTTTAATCAGATGGTTGATTTTACGGGCTATCTTTTTATCGTGTTCCTGCCAATAAACGTGTTCTTCCCACCCGTTTGGCGTAAAGGTGAGCAGCCGCATTAGCTATTGGATTCTAGTTCATCAATGGTTTTAGGTATAAACTTGCCGGCGCGAGCCTGCTCTAATGATTCCAGCAAGTGCCGCCGATTCGCCGAGCTGCTGTTCAGATAATCCGTAGCGTCCAAACGGTTGAACATGTCCATTGAAATCATAGCCACCGAGGCGCCGTTAGACCGTGTCAAGATGACAATATCTTGATCGGAAGAGACCTGATCGAAATATTTTTTAGTATTTTTGCGAAACTGTGAAATCGTAGCTACGTTCATTTGTACTCCTTTTTGTACTTTTTATTGTACTCATTGAATTAAATTTGTCAATAAAAGTTTAAATCGCGATTTGCATGTTTGATTGCCGTGGTTTTCATTTCTAATTTTCAATCAGCTCAACAGCTGTCGGTGGCGCCGATGGCAGCGGCTGGCGCGGTTCGCGGTCGCCAGAACTAAATGGCGGTTGATGGGGTGGAGTTGGCGGTAGCGAATCGGGTCGGTAAACTACCAAACCTTCTTCACTTTCCGGGTCGTATCGCAATTTAAAATTTGTTTCATTACCGCAGTGGTCTGAAGTCTGGATTGAGAAAGATTGGCCTGGGCCTAACAGTATTAAGACCACCGCGTAGCTATCGATTCCGCAGCTATCATACGATCGTTCATTTGATCGGAACATTTGCAGGTACCTAGAAAAAGGCGTTTGGCAGGCAAATATGGCGTCTGGGTCGTCGTAGTTGACAACGCCAACCAAGGCGGACTTACCGATCGCCCGATCTACGGGTGCGTGTAGCCTGTATCTCCGTAATTCATCGGCTCGTTTTAGGTTATACAAGATGGTCTCATTCAACGAAGCTTGCTTAAGCATTGGCTCTTGATGAAACTCATTTTCTATAGCTGGCGGATCTGAGCGGCTGGTTGCTAGTTTTAAGTTTTTACGATCGGTCGGTAGTGGTTGACCGTGAAAGTAGAGTGGCTCGGCCTGCGCATCCAGAAAAGTCTGCTGGCCAACTTTTTTCACGCCCATGCCACGATTAACTCGAAGTCGTTTGCTATTACTAACTTTGAATAATTCACAATTAATGCGCTCACTCACAACCTAGTTCTCCTTATCTGCCGCTTCTTTAATTTGCTTGGCGATTTCGGCCATGATTTTGGGATTTTTGCTGAGATAATCTTTGGCGGCTTCGCGGCCTTGGCCGATTTTCTGGCCTTTGTAGGCGAACCAGGCGCCGGATTTTTCGATGATTTCCTGGGCGACGGCGAGGTCGATTATGTCGCCGGATTTGCTAATGCCTTCGTTATACATGATGTCGAATTCGGCTTGGCGGAAGGGCGGGGCGATTTTGTTTTTCACGACTTTTACGCGCGTGTGGTTGCCGATGATACTTTCGCCTTGCTTGATTTGCCCGATGCGGCGGATGTCCATACGCACTGACGCATAGAATTTCAGTGCGTTGCCGCCGGTGGTTGTTTCTGGATTGCCGAACATGACGCCGATTTTCATACGGATTTGGTTGATGAAAACTACCGTGGCTTTAGATCTTGAAATTATGCCGGTGAGTTTGCGTAGCGCCTGGCTCATTAGCCGGGCTTGCAATCCCATGTGGCTGTCGCCCATCTCGCCTTCGATTTCGGCCCGGGGAACGAGCGCGGCTACAGAATCGACGACTATTAAATCTACGGCGTTAGACCTGACCAAAGTTTCGACGATTTCCAGCGCCTGTTCGCCGTTATCTGGCTGGCTGATTAGCAAGTTTTCGATGTCGACACCGAGCCGTTTGGCATAAGCTGGATCGAGCGCGTTTTCGGCGTCGATAAATGCCGCCGTTCCGCCGGATTTTTGCACTTCGGCAATCGCGTGCAAAGTCAGCGTAGTTTTACCAGAACTCTCCGGCCCATAAACTTCTATCACGCGGCCTTTTGGCAAGCCGCCGCCCAGCGCCAAATCCAAGCTCAAACTGCCGGTCGGAATGCATTCAACATTCGTAGCGTGCGCCTCGCCCAACTTCATTATCGAACCTTTGCCGTATTGTTTTTCGATCGTGCCGAGCGCCAGCTCCAACGCCTGCGCCTTGCCCGCCTGCATTTTTTTATCGTCGTCCGCCATTAAAGTCTCCTTCAAGCTTAAAATTAATTAAAACTCCGTTCAGGCTGATATTATATCAGCCGCGCGCCCGTCCGTCTAAAGCTTGTGCTTACAAGTTACAAATTTTTCTTATATAATAGAAGCCAAATGAGTGGCACGCTAGAAAATAACCAAGAATCGTTAGTCGGGCAGAGCGTCCGGCAAATTTTGGAGCAGGCGGCCAAAACAAAGGTGCAGGCCGTGCATTTCGAGCCACGCGAAAAATTCGTAGTCGTTCGGTTCCGCGTCGATAATGCCATGCGACTAGCCAACAAATTGCCGAAACATTCCTACGACGATTTGGCTAGGCACCTAAAAAGTTTGTCTGGGCTAGAAGCCGGTCGGCCGCAAATGCCGCAAGACGCGGACTTTATGATGAAAATCGGTCCGGGCAATTATAATTTGCGTGTTTCTAGCATGCCGGTTGCTGACGGCGAAAAATTTATCATCAATATAACCCCGCAAAATAATAGCGAATCGCCTAGCCTAGAACAGCTTGGTTTGTGGGGCGAAACTTTGCGCTCGCTCGACCACGCGCTAGCCGCGCCGCACGGATTGGTGCTAGTCGCTAGCCAGCAAAAATCCCAGACTGATAGCACGCTAATGGCGATGATGAACGTATTTGGCCCGATGGCTAGCAAAGTGTTTTTTAGCGAAGACGAAAAAGTGCCACTAGCAGACGGCGTAGAACTAGTAAAACTTAACAGGGAATTCGGCCTAGGCCTAGGCCATTATTTAGAATTGCTAGGCCAAAAAGATTTTAGCGTAATCGCAGCCGAAATTAGCGATGCCGCGTCCGCTAGCGCCGCTAGCAAAACCGCCGCCAAACACGACCATTTATTCCTGGCTGGCGTGCCAGCACACACTAGCGTCGGCGCGTTTGATTTTTGGCGCCGCGCGCTAGCGGATCACCCTAAACTAATCACCGTTCGCGCTAGCCTAGCCCAAGAATTTGTGCCCGCGCTATGCCCGCATTGCCGCCAAGCCTACCAGCCTAGCGCCGCGGAACTAGACCAACTCAATATTGCCTTTGGTATAAATTCGCCTGCTACTCTCAAGCAAATTCACAATCTAGAAAAGTCTGCCGCATTTAATTTAAATCAAAACTTAAATTTATCTACAAGCGAAACAAAAATCCATAATCTTTGGCGCTCAGACGTCGTCGGTTGCGAACATTGCCACCATTCCGGCTACCTTGGCAGCGCCGGGTTATTTGAAGTCTGCAACTCCAGCACCCGCGTGCAAAGTCTGCTAGCCAAAAAATCCACGCGCCGCCAATTGCAAACCGCCGCCCTAAAAGACGGAATGCTAAGCCTACCAGTCGATGCCCTAATAAAAACCCTCCGAGGAATTATTGATACCAAAACTCTACTAGAAATCTGCCGCCGCTACGATTCTGATTTTCGCTAGACGATTTTAGTCTGGCCGCTAGATTTATCTTTGCGCCCTAAATGTTTGTAGGCTTTTGGTGTGACTTTTCGGCCGCGCGGGGTGCGCTCGATTAGGCCGATTTGCATTAAATACGGTTCGATGAAGTCTTCGATGGTTGAGCGTTCTTCAGCTGTTAGTGCGGCTAGCGTTTCTACGCCGACTGGGCCGCCATTGTAGTTGTCGATTATGGAATTTAGCAGCATTCGGTCGGCTGGATCTAATCCTAATTCGTCGATTTCTAGCAGTTCTAGCGCGCCGCTAGAAATCTTTGTGTCGATAAATCCATCGCCGTTGACATCGGCGAAATCGCGCACACGTTTTAGTAACCGGTTGGAAATCCTAGGCGTTAGCCGCGAGCGTTTGGCCAGTTCGCTAGCGGCGCTAGCGTCTATTTTGACATCCAAAATTTTGGCGGAACGATTTATAATTTGCTCGATTTCTTCCGGCTTATAAAATTCTAATCTATGAATCATGCCAAACCTATCGCGCAGCGGCGCGGCTAGCGCGCCGGTTCTAGTTGTCGCGCCTATCAAAGTAAATTTCGGTAAATCCAGCCGCAAACTTCTAGCGCTCGGGCCTTTGCCAAGCATTATATCCAACTTGAAATCTTCCATCGCGCTATACAAAACTTCTTCCACGCTACGATTCAGTCGGTGAATTTCATCGATAAACAAAATGTCGCCGTCGCCAAGGTTCGTCAGCAAGCTAGCCAAATCCCCAGCACGTTCAATAGCCGGCCCGCTAGTAATGCGAATTTGCGCGCCCATTTCGTTAGCAATCACGCTAGCCATCGTAGTTTTGCCCAGCCCGGGCGGCCCGTACATCAGCAAATGGTCAATCGGCTCGCCGCGCTTTTTGGCCGCCGCAATCGCTAGCTGCAAATTTTTCTTCAGCCGTTCCTGCCCAATATAATTAGCGAAATCTTTAGGCCGTAGCGTAACCTCAAGCTCAATTTCCTGAGAATCTTCATTAGTAGAATCATTCAGGCTAGTACTAACAATCCGATCTATCATGTTTTATAGTATAGCAGCCTCAAGGGACGTGAACTGGGCTCCAGCAGGTGCGGAGGTTTTTGTTTAGTTTGGCTAGGTTTTGCATGTCTTCTTTGTCTAGTTTGAAGTCGAAAATGTTGATGTTTTCCTGGATGCGTTTTGGCGTGACGGACTTTGGCAAAATAATTAAACCATTCTGGATTAGCCAGCGCAACATGATTTGGGCGAAGCTTTTGTGGTGTTTTTTGGCTAGTTCTTGGAGCAGGGGATTGTCGGCGCCGGCTTTGGCGTGGGCTAGCGGGGAATAGGCTTCGACGGCGATATTATTTTGGTGGCAATATTCGATGAGTTCCGGCTGCTGCAAAAATACGTGGAGTTCTACTTGGTTTATGGCTGGCATTTCGTGCGCGTAGCTCTTCATTTCTTCTAAATGCCTGATGGTGTAGTTGCTGACGCCGATAGATGCGGCTTGGCCGGCAGCTTTGATTTCTTCTAGCGCGAGCCAGCTTTTTTTGCGCAAAACCGTTACGGGGAAATGCAGTAAAAGTAAATCTACATAATTTGTTTGGAGCTTTTCTAGAGATTCTTCAAATGATTTTTTAGCTTTTTTGTGGCCAAAATGATTGACTGCAATCTTGGTCGTGATCCAGACATCTTCGCGTTTGAGATTTGATTTTGCCAGCGCCGCGCCCAGCATTTGCTCATTACCATAGATTTGCGCCGTATCAAAATGCCGGTAGCCGGATTTGACGGCCGCCTGAAATGCGTTATCAAAATCCGTTTGATCCGTAACTTGCCAAAGCCCAAATCCAACTTGCGGAATTTCTTTGCCATTACTCAATTTAATCTTAGGTATCATTATTTTTGCCCCCTCAATGCCAGCTTGATTCTTTCTTCGGTAGACAATTCTTTATCGATATTTTGCAAGGCTTTGCTAGCGTCTTGTGGGGAATAGCCTAGCGATACTAGGGCTTCGGCGGCTTCGTCTTTTAGGACGGATTGTTCGGACTGCAAGAAGCCGGCTTCGCCGAGACCTACGCCTTCTAGGCCGACTTTGTCTTTTAGTTCTACGACGATGCGTTCGGCTACGCGTTTGCCGACCCCACTAGCGCGCTGGATAGTTTTGACGTCGCCGCTAGCGATGGCCGCGCGCACTTCATCGGCGGTGCCAACACTCAAAACATTCAGCGCCATTTTAGGCCCGACGCCATTAACACCTAGCAGTAATTCAAACAATTTTTTAGTATCTAGCCGTAAAAACCCAAACAAATCATGTGCTTGTTCACGGATATGTTCGTAAACGTAAACTTTCGCGGACTCGCCACTATTAATTCGCCCGTAATCCTCGCTTGTCATTAGCAATCCGTAGCCTATGCCGCCAATATCAAGCACCACAGAATCAAGCATTTTTTCCGAAACAATCCCAGCCAGCGTAGCGATCATAACCCCATTTTCTCACATCTCGCCTGCGCAAAGGACGAACCCTTGCGCAAAACTGGCCACCACTCTTTACTGGTTATGCTTGCGTAAGGGTGCATCCCTTGCGCATAATAGGGACATGCCGGGGAAGAATATTATCAAACAGTATGTGGCGGAGAGTTATTATCATATTTATTCTCGGGGGGTTAATAAGTTGCCGACGTTTTTGTCGGAAGACGATTACACGGTTTTTGTGAGTCTTTTTAAGCGCTATTTGTCGGTAGACAATCCGAAAAACCTGTCGCGGCATAAATATCCAAATTATCATAATCAGCTCGAGTTGCTGGCCTACGCGCTAATGCCTAATCACCTTCATTTGTTCGTTTATCAATCACACGAATTTGCGATTCGCGAATTTATGCGGTCTTTGCTCACGAGCTACAGCATGTACTTTAATAAAACTTATAAACGGGTTGGCCCTGTTTTTCAAAGCCGCTACCGCGCCAGCCGGATTACCGACGACGCCTACTTGCAGCACATTTCGCGCTACATCCACTTAAATCCACGCGACTGGCAGAGCTCGAATAAGACCAGCCTGGACTTTTACACAGGCAAGAGGCAGGCCGATTGGGCCATGCCAGACCGAATTTTAGAACTTTTCGACGGCCGCCAAGACTACCTCAATTTTGTCAAAGACTACGAAGGCCAAAAGCAAATCCTAGACGAACTAAAATGGGAATTAGCCAATCCCGACTGATCTCTTTGCGCAAGGGTTCGTCCTTTGCGCAGAAAAAGTTTAGATCGATTTTAACTGTAGCTGAGGCTCCTCCTGAAATGCGCAAAGGACGAACCCTTGCGCAAAAATAGCTTAGGGGTTTGTTTGGGTGTGGGCGATAGCGGCGGCTAGGGCGTCGGCGGCGTCGTCTGGTTTGGGGATTTCTTTTAGCTGCAAAATCACGCGGACCATTGCTTGGATTTGCTTTTTTTCGGCGCGGCCATAGCCGGTTAGGGCTTGCTTGATTTGCAAGGGAGTGTATTCGGCGATTTCTAAATTAGCCTGTTTGCCGCAGAGTAAAACTACGCCGCGGGCCTGGGCTACGGTCATGGCGGTGGTTACGTTTTGGGCAAAAAATAACTTTTCTACGGACATGATTTGTGGTTTTGTTTCTTTTATGACTTCACTTAATTCGTCGTAGATTGTTAGCAAGCGAACTGCCGCGTCTTCGTGAACTGGCGTACGGATTACGCCAGCGTCAACTAGCTTTGGCTTATTTCGTTCAAAATTAATTATGCCAAAGCCCAAAATACCGGTACCAGGATCAATGCCTAAAATCCTCATGTCTTTAGTATAGAATAGATTTATGGCTGCCGAACAAAAAGGCGAAAATGGTTTTAGTTTTTTGAACCGCGCTGAATATTTCGCGGAGCTGGCGGAAAACATATCGCGGCTGAAATCGGGTGGGCGGGCAACTGTCGCCACAATGGCTTTTATGCCAGACGAGCCGGCCGTGGCGAAGATTTTGCGGGAACTGTGTGTCGCGGCCAAACGCGGCGTAGCGGCAAGTTTGGCCGTCGACGCTCAAATATTTCTGATAAATGATAAAAAGATTCCCGGACCATTATTTTATTTCAAAGAATTGCCCAAAGTTATGCCGCCGACATTCAAACGCAAACTGAAGGTTATCAAAGACTTGCGCGCGGCGGGCGTGAAAGTCGCCGTTACCAACAAGCCGGCGCGTCCGCTAGTGAACCCATTTAGTGGCCGGTCGCACATCAAACTAGCCGTTATAAATGATTTGGTTTACGTCGGTGGCTGCAACTTGACGCATAGCGAAGACATCGATTTGATGGTGCGTTTGAGCGACGCAAAAATCGCTGATTGGCTTTATGATTTCGAGCAAGGTTTGGACGAACAACCAAGCCGCAAAGGAGTAATGGGCGGTCAAGACGTGACACTGGACATCGACAATCAAACCAAAATATTGATCGATGCCGGCGTGCGGCGCCAGTCTATAATATATGAAAACGCGCTGCGACTAATTGACGAAGCCGAAAAATCGCTAATAATAACGTGCCAGTTTTTCCCAAATAGTATGACGGCCAAGCGCTTGCTGGCGGCGCATCGGCGCGGCGTAAAAGTCCAAATTTATTACAATCATCCCAGCCAGCACGGTCTGCACCGGCCGCTGCACAGGCTGGTCGTGATGCCCGAAAAGTTGCGCATGCCGCCCGAATTTTTTGAGAATGAATTACCGAAAGGCGCTAATTATTTGCACGCCAAATTGCTAGCCAGCGAAAAGGAAGCGATGGTCGGCAGCCACAATTATCTCCGCGCTGGCGTGAACTTCGGCACGGCCGAAACAGCATTACTTAGCCGCGACCCGCAATTTGCTCGCGACGCCATCGCCGCGTTCAAGCGTCAGCTTTAACTAAGCAATTCTTCCGGTATTTCGAAATTTACGTGGGTATTTACGACGTCGTCCAGGCCTTCTAGCGCGTCCATTAGGCGCATTACTTTTCCGGCCGTGGCTTCGTCTTTGATTTCGACCACGTTATTAGGAATGTATGTCAGCTCGGCTTCGCTAATTTCTAGCCCGGCACCATTTAAACTATCGCGGACTTTGGCGAGTTCTTTGGCGTCGGTATAAATTACTGATTCGGCTTGTCCTGAACTTGTCGAAGCGTCGTCTTCTTCTTGCATATCTTCGGCGCCGGCATCGATGGCTTGGAGCATTAAATCATCGCCCGTAGCCTTTACGCGGATCAGCCCTTTTTGATTGAATTGGAATGCCACGGCACCTTTTTCGGCGATGTTGCCGCCGTGTTTGCTAAAAGCTAGCTTAACGTCCGGGTAAGTTCGGTTCAAATTATCGGTCGCGCACTCCACTAAAATTGCCACGCCGCCCGGCCCATAACCTTCGTACATAACTTCTTGAATTTGCGCGCCGCCGAGTTTGCCGCTACCACGATCAATCCCGCGCTGAATGTTAGCGCTAGGCATATTAGCGGCCTTCGCCCGGTCAATCGCTAGCCGTAAACTAAAATTGGTATCCGGATCCGCGCCACCGCGCGCCGCCACAGCAATAGCATTGCCCAGCTGCGTAAACTGCGCCCCACGCGCCGCGTCCTTAACACCTTTTTGCCGCTTAATTGTCGACCACTTAGAATGTCCACTCATAATGTAGGAACGGAGCAGAAATTGAGTTTACTCATTTTCTGCGAGTACCGCTCATTATATCCTGTTTATATATCTGTTACTGTATCACATTTATTAAAACTTTGCAGCAGATCGAAGGCCTTATTAGATTCGAACAGTATTAAATGTTAATATAGATTTAATGGCGTACAAAGACAGTGAAGACCAAAAAGCCGCTAGCAAACGGCATTATGAAGCCAACAAGCAAAAATACCTGGAGCGCAACAAGCGTTATCGGGATTATATCAGCGCATATGTCCGAGATATTAAAGAAAGTAGCCCGTGCAAAGATTGTGGTATACAATACCCCTATTACGTTATGGATTTCGATCATATCGAAAACAAGGAAAACATTATAAGTTTTCTGGCCGCGACTGGCAGGGTAGGAGCATTAAAAAGGGAAATCAAAAAATGTGAATTAGTTTGTTCGAATTGCCATCGTATGCGTACTCACAAAAGGTTAAGCGCCCGTAGCTCAGCGGATTAGAGCGTCTGTCTTCGGAACAGAAAGTCGTAGGTTCGAATCCTGCCGGGCGCACCAAAAAAGCTTAGAAATATGCAATCCAACGACGTTATTAAATTAGTAAAGTTATTCGAAAAAAACGATATAACTGTATGGGTCGATGGCGGCTGGTGTGTCGACGCGCTACTGGGTGCGATAACACGAAGCCATAGCGACCTAGATATTGCCGTTCATCATCAAAATAATACCAAGCTTTGCGAACTACTCGGTTCAATTGGCTACAAGCAAGAACTGCGAAAAGATTCAAGCGAATGGATGTACGTTATGGTTGATGGCTTAGGGAAAAAAGTAGACGTACACGTATTTGAGTATGATAAAGACGGAAAAAACATTTATGGTATCGAGTATCCATTTGGCTCACTTACTGGCACCGGAATAATTGATGGTCAGGAAGTAAAATGTATAAATCCTGAATGGATGTTCAAGTTTAAAACAGCCTATCAAGTAAAAGAAAAAGATCTACAAGATGTTCAGGCGCTTAGCAAGAAATTTGGTTTTGCTTTGCCCTCTAGTTACCAAATCGATTAGCTGATTTATTGCTATTTTTATATTTTTGTGATTAAACGTAGAGCATGAAATTTTATAAAAAGTTTAGCTCTAGAGCTTTTCGAGTTTCGCTAGTTTTTGCGCTGGCGATTATTGTAATTGCTGGTTTGGGTGTTAGCAGTTTGGCTAGCAAGCCAGTCTCAAAGGCTATTATTAAACCTAAGCCGGGGCAGGTTTTGGCGAGCCATGCGTTGGGCGAGCTTGCGGTTAAGCCATTTGCGAACGGCCCGAAATATAACCGTACGGCGGATTTTGCCAGCGGTTGGGCGAGCGCGGGCGGCTGCGATATGCGCGAAGTTATTCTGAACCGCGACCTCACTAATGTGAAGGATCGCTCGGCTAGCGATTGCACGGTTTTGAGCGGCACATTAAAAGATCCTTATACTGGTAAAACTATTAAATTTGCCCGCGGTCCGGGCACTTCAAACGCCGTGCAAATCGACCACGTAGTAGCCGTTGGCGACGCGTGGAAAACCGGCGCGCAGCAACTTTCTGCACAAACTAGATTAAAAATGTATGACGATCCGCTAGAACTTCTAGCCGTAGACGGCCCAGCTAACATTCAAAAAAGTGATAGCGATGCTAGCGCCTGGCTGCCGCCCAACAAATCCTACGATTGCCGCTACGTAGCCCGACAAATTGACGTAAAAATAAGGTACTATTTATGGGTAACTTCCGCCGAACACGCCGCCATGCAAACCGCCCTAAAAACCTGCCCCAGCCAAGTTTTGCCAATAGCAACAAATTAATGCTTAATAAGGTCTCACCTTATAAGGTGTAATTCTGTGTATTTTGGAAATTCTTGCTATGGGTTGTTGGCTAGTTCGTGTTTTATGGCTTCTAGTGTGGCGGCTTGGTCTTCGTAATCTTCTAGGAATTGCAGGTAGTCGTCGCCTTCGAATAGTTCCAGGATTCGGGTGGGTTTTAGCCATGCCGGAGCAGGTCGGCCGAGATAGTACGGCAAGCTGGAATAATCGTAAGTTTTGTAAGTGCGTGGATTGAGGTGGATGTAGCGGGTTATGTGCAACAAATAGCCATCGTTTGTAATTCGGGAAGCTTTGAAAACACCTTCGAAAAGCGGGCCAACCCGCTTGTGCCGCTTGTTGAAATACATAGTATAGGCCGTGAGTATGGATTGCATAAATCCACGCAAAGCGTCTGTATCTTCATCCAGATAAAACAGCAAATGAAAATGGTTGCCCATAAGACAATAGCAGAGTAGCTCTAAATCATTATCAAACTTTCTGTAAATAACGCCGTCGTTTTTCGTACTATCATCTGCCGCGTCCAGATGTCGCCGAAGTATTTTTATAAAATGCTTTTTGTCTCGTGCGTCCATAAAAATCGCTTGCTTAGCCACTCCACGGTTATAAACATGATAAAACTGCCGCGCCGCATAAACCTTAATAATATTCCGAGAAGGCATAGATGAATCATATTACAAAAAATAACACCTTTCAAGGTCTCACCTTATTATGTAAAGGTCTCACCTTATTATGTAATGTTATTGGAGCATGCTCAAGCGGGCCCATAGGCTGTCTGGTGAGCGGCCTAGGATTTTGCAAATTTCGTGCAGGGAAACTTTAGCCTGGAAAAGTTCTAAGAGTTTTTTGTCTTCTTGTTTGTTCCAGGCTTGGCCGAGGCGTGGATAGCGGGCTAGAGTTTCGGCTAGGTATGGTTGCGGCGCGGCTTCCTGTAGTGCACTTAGCATTTCGTCGTGGGTAATTATTGGATCTAGGGGATCTGGTTCTGGCTCGTAAACTTCATCGGCTGCTGGTGGCTGGCTAGAAATCTCTTTGGCGTAGGGTTCTAGGATTTTTAGTAGGTCTTCGCCGTAGGTCTCTAGCTTTTTTTGGCCGAAGCCGGGCGCGGCTAGTAATTGTGTGGCGCTGGCTGGTGGGTTGGCGGCTAGCGATTCTAGCAATTTGTTGTGGGCGATTATGTAGGGCGGCACTTGGTCTTTTTTCGCGCGGTCTAGCCGCCAGCGGCGTAGCTTTTCGTATAATTCCTCGTTAATTTGAGGTTTATGTTCTTCTGGCTCGGCTGGAATTTCGGCTTCTTCGGCTACATCTTCGGTTTGTTCTGCTAGGATTTGCGAAGCGGCGCGGAGTTGCTCGTCGAATTCAAAAATATCTGGATGCAATTGCATGGCGACGTTGTTTATGCCGGTTAAAAATATTCCGTCGAGGCTGCGCACGCGGCTTAACGCGACGTAGCCCATGCCGGGCGTGAACGATTTACTCAGATCCATTTCGGCGGCGTCGAGCGTCATGCCTTGGCTTTTGTGAATCGTAATTGCCCAGGCTAGGCGCAAGGGAAGTTGCAACACTTCGGCGCGCTTTTTGCCGTCTTCGTTTAGTGTCCAGCTATGCGGTTCGACTTTTATTCGGCGATCGTTTACTAGTCGGACGATTGGCAAATTTTCATGAAAATCTATTACTTGCCCGCGCGTGCCGTTGGCAAAACCTAGAGCAAAATTATTAGCGACAAACATTACTTCCGCGCCGATTTTTAGCGTCAGTTTTTCGGGCGCTAGCACGCTGCGCGCTAATTGTTCTATCTTACTAGCGCCACCTTTTGTTTCCATTACGAAGGTTTTGCCGCTGCTAGAAATCGCCGATAAATGTTTTTGATTTATGGAATCGACATCGATATTGTGCGCGTAAAGGCGAGTTACAACTAAATCTTCATCTGGTTTTTGGCCGAGTCGTTCGGTTAAAGCTTGTGTGTGATAGTCTTCGATTTCGCCGCTGCGCATCGCTTCTAGAATGTCTAATAATTGGTCTTTCGTCTGGCGATGCTGCTCGCTCAAATAGCAAATTTTCGGATTAAGTTCCGCCCAGGCAGCCGAAGTATGAGCAAAATCTACTAACTCGCTAGCCCGATTTACAGGCGGCAGCTGGAATAAATCGCCAACCATAATAACTTGCAATCCGCCAAATGGCGACTCATCCTCACGCAAAATTTTGCAAGCTTCGTTGACCATATCCAGCCGCTTGCCGTGCAGCATAGAAATTTCGTCGATCACCAAAATATCAGTATTCAAATATCTTTTGCGCAGCCGATCGTTAGCCGTTAGCCAAGTTTTATCAAAATCCGTTAATTGATCGCGAATTCCCAGCCCAGACCAAGAATGAATCGTAGTGCCGCCAATGTGCGTCGCCGCAATCCCAGTACTAGCCGTTACCGCCACGCGCTTATTCCGCGACGCCATCCGCCGAATAAATTCATTAAGCACATAAGTTTTCCCAGCCCCCGGCGCCCCAGTCAGAAACACCGGCTCCCCCGAAAACATAACATTCAAAGCTTGGCGCTGCCTCATAGCCACCCATTATTCCATAGCAACTAGCGTAAACCCAAATATTTACACTTCAAAACGCTAGGACTCTATTTTAAAATGTAAGTTTTAGTATTTGCGGCGCAGGTAAAGAATTTACATGGCTTCTTTGATGCCTTTTTTAATGAGCCAGTGGTTCATGGGATAGGCGGTGAAAAAGCCGGCGATCATGCCGATTTGCATAAGAAACCAGTATGTTGGCGAACTTGGCATTAAATGATGTTGCGGAAAAAATACAAAAAACATCAGCGCCATCCAGCCGAACAGTCCGACTTCAAAAGCCGTAAGCGACAAAATGTCTGCCTTGGCTGCTTGAATAATTCCTTTACGTAAGCCCAAGCTGCTCATGGGCACGATGGCAAAGTATTGAAAAATAATTCCGAGTGCAATTGCGGCAATATAATCGCCGATATACTCCGGAATTAGGGCAACGCCGGCTAGCGTAAAACCGAAGCCGAAAACGATAAATTCGGCAATAATATCGCCCAAGGTGCAGCCGGCTCCGCAGTGACTCACGCCAACGGCCACTTGGCTAAACGTCGGCGAACTTTTATTTTTATCGCCAGATTTTTTGGTGTGTTTGGCTTTTCGGCCGTCCCCAGCGCCAGTATCCCCAAATCGCCAATGAGCCAAAATAAAGCGCCGTAACCGGCCAGACCGCCTCCATAATCGGCATGTCTTGTCTTTGTTTGCGGCCATAAATGTCATACAAAATAACCGCCGCGCTAACAAAAGCTAGCGCCAGCGAAACCCAGGAAATTACTATTAACCACGCACTTGGCATGGTTCTATATTACACCAAATTACACCAAGAGCCACAAGCTTTTAATGTAAAATTGCAGGCAATAGTAATCTATAATTGTATTTGAATGATGAAAGAATTATTTTCTAGGGCTCGGTTTCGGTCGGGGCTGAGGGCGACGTTTTTGTCGCTAAAGCATCGCAATTTTCGGCTGTATTTTATTGGCCAGAGCGTTTCTAATACGGGGAATTGGCTGACTAACATTGCGCTGACGCTGCTGGTGCTGAAGATTACTGGCAGCGGATTAGACGTCGGATTATTAGCGGCCTTTCAGTATGGGCCGATTTTGCTGCTGTCGGCCTACGGCGGCGCGATTGCCGATCGGGTGGACAAACGGAAGTTTTTGCTGCTAACTCAAACACTCGAAATGGCAGAATCAATCGGTTTGGCCATTTTAGCTTTTTCGCATCATCCGCCGCTCGGGGGGTTGTTTGCGCTGGCGGTTGCCGGCGGGATTTTCCTGGCGTTTGATAATCCGCTGAGGCGGTCGTTTGTTAGCGAAATGGTGCCGCGCGAGGATATCCCAAATGCGGTGGTGCTTTATAGCACTATCGTAAATATTTCGCGGATTTTCGGGCCGGCGCTGGCTGGTTTATTGGTGGTTACGGTTGGCTACGGCTGGGCGTTTACGGCGGATGCCGCATCGTATTTAATCGTATTATTCTGCCTTTTTATAATGCGCCCGAGCGAATTGCATCGGCCACCGAAAAAGCCTAGAACCAAAGGCGATGTACGCGCCGGCTTGCGCTACGTATTTTCTATGCCTTTGCTATGGATTAGCTTTGTCATGCTGGCCGGCATCGGCACGCTGTCTTATAACTTTAATGTTACGCTGCCGATTTTTGTTAGCGATTCGCTGCATAGTTCCAACGCCACTTACACTATTTTGTATTCCGTTTTAAGCCTTGGTGCTGTTGTTGTATCGTTGATTATCGCGCGCAAAGGTTTGACGCGTATGCGCCATATTGTGGTTGGCGCCGCCGCTTTTGGCGTGACTTTATTATTACTAGGATTTTCGCCAGGAATTGATACGGCTATTCCGATAATATTTTTGGTCGGCATGGCCAGCATTTTATATACGACATCGACGACCGCTATGGTTCAGGTTGAATCTGATCCCGGCATGGTCGGCCGAGTTCTGGCACTGCAAACTGTGTTGCTAGCCGGGCCAAAAGCCATCGGCGGCCCAATTCTAGGCTGGCTAGCCGATAATTTCGGCGGCCGCCCGCCAATAATCCTGGGCGGCATAGTTTGCCTGGTCGCCACCATTTTCGGCTATTACGCCTCCAAACGCTACATTCACGCGCCGCCGCCCGCTAACAAAAATCAAATAAACGAACCCTTAGATATTTCGGATTAGGCAGTTTCGGACGGATAGGTGATTTTTAGGCCGTTGGTCTGGGCGAAGCTGGTTAGTTTTTCGGGCTGGGTTTTGTTGGCGCTAAAAATGTCGAAGACTTCAATATTTCTGATTAGTAGGGCGTCGCCGATTAACGAACGATGGCAGCGCCAGGGCACGGCTTCGGCGCACATGATGGCGACCCTGTGGTTTTCGGCTAGGATAAGTAATTCTTCGATTCCGTTTGTAAAATCTTCGGTTTGCATGTAGTCAGCGTAGCCGCGGAAACTTTTGTTGCGCCAGCCGAGGTTCGGCGAATCTTTCAGTGCGTGGCGCAGTCCGCCTAATTTTGCCAGATGTTGATAATCGATATTACAGCGCGGCAATTCCTTGGCCAAATTATCTTCGTTAAACTGCGGCACATGCCGCGAGCGCGGCACGCTGCGGACATCGGCCAGCAAGTCAATTTTGTAACGGCCTAAAACACGCGCAAAATCGTCCAGCTCCAAAGTAGAATGCCCGATAGTGTAGATTGTCATGATTTTTAGAATTATTTATTAGCGCTTGCCTTTGGTTGGACGACGGCTTTCGCGGATGGCAATGGCTAGCGCTGCCAGGGCGAGGACAAGCGCGGCGATGCTGACGCTCGTGATTGCCGGGCTGGTGCGGCTGGTACCGCTAACCGAGGTCACGTTCATGCTCGTACTGTCGCCTGGATTGGCCGAGCTGGTGACCCGTGTTATTGAGTAAGGTCCGATTTTTGGATTGGATTGCTCGTCGCTGCCGGTGGGCTTTTGATCCCAGGCGACTACCACACCGTCGGAATAAGTTTGGTAGACTTTCCAGTCTAGGCTTGTAGCCTTGTCCGGCGTTGAGGCTCGAAAACTAAAGGTTGTGCCCATGCCCGGAGGCAGCTGACCGCCGCTCCAGACTATAGCGGCCACAGTCGGCAGGCCCTTGGACGACTTGCCGTCTACGGTAGTAATTTGCCAGCCTGGATGTACCGTCGGCGAAACTTCGGTAAGGTTCGCCGGAAGCAGCAATTTAAGCTTGGTAACCTGCACATTATCGCGCTCGTTGGGCACGCTAATCGTAAATAACTGATCGCTGCCGGTCGGCGCCTCTGCCGGGTATACTATAACGTGCGCTGACGCTAGCGGTGAAATGCCGAATACTGCTGCCGCTACTATAAGAATTCCCGCCAAGTATTTCATATTACCCTCCGATTTTACCCTTAAATTTTTATGCTTACCATAGTTTAATTGTTACATTATGTAATCATAGCACGGGCGAATAATTGTAGATTATTGGTCGTGGCATCGGAGATAGTTTGGATATTCGATATAACTGTATCTCTGGTATTGCAATAAAGCGGTTTTGTTTGGCGTAACTAAAGCGCGGATAATCGGCTGCAAATGCTAAAGCGGCTCAAGCGCACACTACACTCGTCTTGGCTAATGGCCTGGTTTAGCCTTAGTTTGATTGGCGGAATCGGTTTAGCTTACTTTTTTTATCAGCCGGTTTTTCTAGGTTGGCAGTGGTTTTTTGTGGCCGCGGCATTGCTAGCCATAGCTTTCATCAAACGAACTGCAGCTTTTGTGCTTCTGGCAATTGCAGCCGGACTTTTGCTGGGGTTTTGGCGCGGCGGCAATGTCGTGGGCTCGACATTTGACTACCAAAAATTTGTCGGGCAGAGCGTAGTTTTGCGCGGCAGAATTGCGGCTGACGTGACGCACAAAAACGGTGAGGCTGGTTTGAAATTAAACCATGTGCAGATTGGCCAGATGAAACTTGGCGGGGAAGTTTGGGCTGGCACGACCAGCCAGCTTGATTTAAAGCGCGGCGATGAAGTTAGGCTCACCGGCAAACTCAAACCCGGCTTTGGCAATTTTGTAGCCAGTCTGAATTACGCGCGGCTGACGAGTGCGCGGCGCAGCGCCAACCTATCGCTCAAACTGCGCGATAATTTTGACAACGGTTTGCAACGTGCCGTGCCGGAGCCGGAAGCGCAGCTTGGAATTGGCTATTTGGTCGGCAAACGCAACAATTTGCCGGCGACCCTGACCAAACAATTGCAGCTGGTCGGCTTGATTCATTTGGTAATTGCCGGTGGCTACAATGTCACGATTTTGGTGCGCTTCTTGCGGCGCGGGTTTGGGCGGATTTCCAAATATTTGGCGGTTTTATTGCCAGCCGCGCTATTAATTGGTCTGACTTTTATGACCGGCTTTAGCGCGCCGATGGCGCGAACGACGATTATTACCGGTTTGAGTTTGGCGGCTTGGTATTACGGTCGTAGGCTGCATCCGCTGGTTTTGTTGCCGCTAGCCGCGGCCATCACGGCAATTATCAACCCAACTTTTGTTGATGGCAACATTGGTTGGTTAATGACTTTTGTGGCTTACGGCGGGCTGATTTTGCTGGCGCCGCTACTCAAACAAATTTTCTGGAAACATAAAAGCCACGGCCTCATCAAACAAATTTTTGCCGATACGTTGTCGGTGCAAGTTGTCACCATGCCGCTGCTGGCCATCGCCTTCCAGCAATATTCCATTTATGGTTTGCCCGCGAACTTATTAGTCCTGCCGCTGATGCCGCTAACGATGCTGGCGATCGCCATCGCCGGACTTGGCGGCATGTTTTTGCCGGCCGGAATCGCTCAAATCATCGGCTGGCCAGCCGCCAGACTGCTCGGCTACACCGACCACATCACCACAACGCTAGCCACCGCGCCCGGCGCCAACTACGCCGCCAGCCTAAAACTGCCGCTAGTAATCCTGACCTATGCCGTCATAATCGCCGTAATTTATCTCCTGCACCGCCAAACCAAATTCAACTACGCCCAGGAAAACGTAGTCGAATAAAAACATACTAGAACATCTTTTCTCATTTCCAAGACCTGGTCTTGGAAATCGTAAAGGGTAAAGCATAAGCTTTAACATAATAAAAAAGATTTGACAAGCTAACAGATTTTTTGCCACAATGACGGCAAAGCAATAATTCTGGGGACTTAAAGTGAAGAAATTTTTCGGACTTTTGGTAAGCGTGATGGTTTTAAGTTTTCAGGCTGTCTTGCCGGCTGCGGCGGCCAACGTTTCTGTTGGTTCGCACCCTGCCCAAACCACTACTTCGCCCAACATTCTAGCAACTTCCATTATCGGCCATTCAACCTTGCAAGATTTGGAAATTTATGATCAATCGGATGCCCCGATTAATTTGAGCGGTTGGAGTTTTAGTTTTATGCTTAAAGGTTCTGACAGTTGCAAAGCCGGTATAACTTCACCGGCGATTAAGTTTCCGGCAGCTTGGATATTATCCAAAAATTATTTGACGTTTGAAAATCAGGGCACGGATTCGGCAGCCGATATTTTCAGCGTCAGTCCGAATTTTGGTGTTAATTGTAGTAATTTGTGGCTATCAAAAGTTCAGATTTTCCGCGGAAATCAGACCGAGCAAACCGTAATAATTCCTGGCAATACCGATTTGTCTGCTGGTCATGTTGCGCGTCAGCACCAACGTGGCAACTCGCCGAATTCGACCAGAACTATGGATGGCAATTTCGCTGATGATTACGCGGTTTCAAAAATTACTGGTTCGGCCGGACTTTATAGCGACCGGCTTTATGCGCCGCCGCCGAGCGATAAAGGCTTGCAGATTTTGTCGATTTTGCCTAGTGCCCGCAATTGTTCGCCGAGCGATAATACCAGTCCGGATTGTGCCGATTATGTGAAACTTTATAATTCGAACAAGGCTGATCCGAACAACTCGATGAAGGCAGCGATTGATTTGTCGGATTATCGTTTGCGCATCGGCTATCAAGGCCAGAGCGACAGCCTTACTAACACCTTTCATTTTAATCAAATGCTTGGTGCTGGCAAATATTTTACGCTGGCTACGCGCGATGATGGCAAGGCGTTATCGATCACCAATTCCGGCGGCTACGTTTGGCTGGAAGACGCTAATGGCGTCAAAATTTATCAGCCGGTTATTCAATATCCCAGCGCTAGCTCTAGCAAGCGAGTTGGCGAAGCTTGGGCGTTGGATGGCGCGACTTGGCGCTGGACAACGGCGCCGCACCCATTTAGCGCTAATTATTTTCCGCCGGTCGAGCCAACTCATGCTAATTCCAGCGCGCCGACAAATTATGTGCCGTGCCGAGCTGATCAATACCGAAATCCCGCGACGCATCGCTGCCGCGACATCGCCTCTGGTTCTTCACTAAGACCGTGCAATCCAAATCAAGCTCGAAATCCGGCGACCAATCGCTGCCGCGATATTAGTTTGGCGAGCAGCTCGCTAAAACCGTGCCAAGCTGGCGACCAACGCAATCCAGCCACCAATCGTTGTCGCAAAATCGGGGCCTCAACCAGCCAGCTCAAACCTTGCGCATCGGACCAAACCAGAAACCCGGCCACCAACCGCTGCCGGAAAACGCTGGCCGCCGCTGCCGGCAAAATTCAAGATGTAAAATCTCCGTCCTCAAACAGCCAAACGCACTGGAAAATAATCTTGCTCGTTGGCGCCATTGTTGCTGCCGCCGGCTATGGCTTTTACGAATGGCGCCACGAATTCGCGCTGGCCAGAGAAAAACTAAAAGCCAAAATCCCCGGCAAGCGACTTTAGTCAGAGGCGGGGAGTTACGATTTGTAGTAAAGTAGTAACGGCCGAAGCTTTAATTTTTTGCTTTATGCTATAATTAAAATCAACTTAGGATAAAAAACTAAAATTAGCCATAAAAAGTCATCAAAATGCCAGACAAAAATAAGCCAAATTATCGGCCGGCCGCCAACCAACAACAGCCGAATCAATACTCAAATTTTACCAGGCTATGTTTCTGGCGTTGGTCCAGACCAGCCTAGTCCTAGCCGCGGGCATTGCCTCGGTCGTCTTAGTGCTAGGCGGCACCACCTACGCCGCCATAAATCTAACCACGTCATCCGCCAGCAACAACCAACCAACCAACCCCGCCAGGCGTAAACATTGATAGCGCCGAAAAAGGTCTAGTCGGCTACTGGCCACTAAACGGCAACGCCAAAGACAGCACGCCTTACGCCGATAATGGCACAATCAATGGCGCCACGCTAACCGATGATCGCAAAGGCACGCCCAACAGCGCCTATAGCTTCAATGGCACCAGTAATTATATTGATTTAGGCAACCCCAGCACGGCGCAACTCAATACCGGCAGTCTGTCGATTTGGTTTAAAACGGCAGACGCCGGTTCAAACTACCGCGCGGTTTTCGATAAGACGGAGGTCTACAGCATCTTTTTGTATAATAATCAGCTATCAATTTATGATTGGAGTAGCAGCGCCCTGAGAGACAGCGGCATAAATTTACCCGATAATCAGTGGCACAATGTGGTTGAGACGTTTCAAAGCGGCGTAAATAACGGCACTAAACTATATGTTGATGGGCAGTTGGTTTATACGACGAGCTACACTACTGTTATTCAAGGCTACCCGCTAACAATCGGCCAAAACAGTAGTGCGCAACAATTTGCCGGCACGATGGACGACGCGCGGCTTTATAACCGCATTTTGTCGCCCAGCGAAATCAAAAACCTGTATAACGATTACAATTCCCAAATTAAGCTGCATCCCCCGCGGGATTTCTCTGTCGGCCGCGGCCTAGTAGCCTATCCCTTCAACGGCAACGCCAAAGACGCCACGCCGTACGCCAACAACGGCACAGTCAATGGCGCCACGCTAACCACTGACCGCAAAGGCCAAGCCGATAGCGCCTATAGTTTCAACGGAAGCAGCGACGATATTACAACTCCAAAACCTGTAACGCTCGGTAGCAACAGTTCTATTAGCTTGTGGTTTAAAACGACTTATGGCTACAGTTAGCAACCATTTGTTTCTAACCGCCAAGGCTCGCCAAGCGGATCAATTTATTTTGGCACGCTGAATGATGGCCACCTATTCTTATTTCATAATGGAGGCTCGCCATCATCGGCCATTGGTACTGCCAATATAGTCGACGGCAACTGGCACCTTGCTACTGTAACCATGACTGGCACCACGACAACCTTTTACGTCGACGGCGTAGCGGATAAAGTCATTAGCCAAACCACCGATAGCACCAGCGCTACGTTTGAAATCGGCCACGACGACTCAACTGGCAACTACTTTTCCGGCAGCCTGTCCGACATCCGCGTCTACAACCGCGCCCTGAACCCGGCTGAAGTCCAGACGCTGTATAATTTATCCGATTAAACCTATTATAAAACATTTTTAGATTTCCAAGACCAGGTCTTGGACACAATTCACAAAAACTTTTTCTGTCTGAGGACGGACCTCAGCAAGCCAGCAAGCTTTATGGATTTTATAAAATATTTCCACAAAGCTAGTTGATCAGGCGGGTTATGCTTTTTGTAAAATCAGTCAGGTGATTTTCGACGATGTCCCAGATAATTGCAAAGTCAACTTCGCGGTAGCCGTCGCGAGATGATGTTGCGCAGGCCGATAAGCTTCGGCCATTCATCGGTGTGATTTTGCTCGTAGTAAGCGGGGAATTTGTCGCGGATACGAATTAATTACTGGCCGATATCTTGCAGGCGCATCAAAGTCGCATCCTGGGCGTTGGCGCCGCTCATAAAAACTTCGCGGGTTTTTGGCGTATTATCTGTGATGCTCGCCAAGGTATCTAAAATAAAATTGAGATTTGGCTCCGGCTGGTTCATTTACAAAATGCTGATTAGTTCGGGAGTTATGTATGGTTCAAAATGACGGTTAAGCTTGGTGGCGATATCGGCTTTTATGGAAAATTTTTGCTCGATTTCGTATTGCAGATTGCCTAAATCCAGATAATTTTTGCCGTCTTGCAGCTCCACGAGCAGGCCAAGATCGCTGCCATTAGTTGCTTCTCCGCGGGCGTAACTGCCAAAAACTGACGCCTTTTTGACGCCGTTTTTGCGTAAAAGCCGGCGCAATTCATCGATTGGCACCGGTAGCATTAATTCAGCATTAGCCATAACTATAAAATTATATCACATTTAGCAGGCTGATTTTGGCTTAGCTGAGATTTACCCGAGGCCAGTGCTTGAGATAGATTAGAAAAACGTGAATTGGCTATTTGTTGACAGATAGAAAATATGGCGGCGGTTTGTGGCCGTTGACAATCAGGGTACCAATTGTATATACTATTGGTATGAATAAATACAGCGTTATTAATTTAAAAACCGATCCAAAGCTTAAGGCTCAGGCGGCCAAAACTGCCAGCCGGCTAGGTGTTAGTTTGAGCGCGGTTTTGAATAATGAATTGCGGCGATTTGCTGTGGAGCAAAGTGTGGTTTTTGATATACCGGAAGTGCCCAATAGCCAAACCGCCAAACAGCTGACGGCATCGCGCAAGCAAATTGCAGCCGGCGATTACCATAAGTTTGATGACAACGGCCAGGCACTGGACTTTCTGGCGCGGCAACTTAAATGATGGTTGCATATTCCAAACATTTTATTAAGCAGGCCAAAAAACTTGACCCGAATATAAAACAAAAATTGCAAATAGCTATCCGTGAATTCACCGAAGATCCGCTCCAGCCCAGCCTGCACAATCATCAGCTAAAAGGCAAGTTTAAAGATTACCGAAGCATAAATATTACCGGCGACATCCGCGCCCTGTATTTGCCGCAAGCGGATAAAGCGGTTTTTGATGCGGTTGGCACGCACAGCCAGCTGTACGGATAATTGTATCTTGAGATCTGTCTGAGGCTGTCTGAGGACGGACCTTGAGACAGATTGGGCAAATGTGAATTTTTGATTTATGTATTATCTTATTGCTTAATTATTTGTGAATTTGGTTAGCTGATTTACGTAGTTTTGGATTTGGCTGTAATTATTCAGGCCGGCGGCGGGCACCAGGGCGTCTTGACCGCTGGTGGTGGTGTAGCTGGTTAGTAGCGGATTTTTAGTAGGCCCGTTTACGTTGGCCGAGACAACGTGGTTGCCGCCGATTGGTTTGGTGAGCGTGTACAGGCGGCGCAGATCGCTCAGGGTTAAATCGCTTTTGACGTTTTTGCCGACGCTGTCGAATAGTTGGCCGACTTTTATGGGATTGGCTAGCACGCCGACGGTCGTGGCTTTACTTTTGAGGGCGACGATCATTTGGCGTTGGTGCTCGGTGCGGTTAAAATCAGCTTGCGGAAAACCGTATGAGTCGTAGGCGTCGCCGCGGGCGCGGGCTAGATCAAGTGCTTGTTCGCCGTTCAGCGTATGTTGGCCGTTCGACAAATCGACTAATGGGCCGCCGGTCGCATAATCAATGCTGGGATCGTACAAGCCGCGCGGATCCGGGCTATGAATATTTATAGTTATGCCCCCTACGGCATTGACAGCGTCTCTTAGCGCGCCGTAATCAATCAAGGCGTAATAATCAATTGGAATGCCCAGCTTTTGGCTAACAATTTGCTCTAGCTGGCCCATCCCGCCGTTTGGATAGCCGTAGCCGCTAAAATGGTCTTGCTTGCCGTCTTGGTAGGCGGCATTGATTTTGGAATAGCCGTAATTTGGAATGTGCAGGTACAAATCGCGCGGCACGCTTAATAATAAAGCGCTTTTGGTTTTATCTTTGGTGTCGATGCTAATAACCATAATCGAATCTGTCAAATTAGCGCCGTTATGCCCCGGATCGTCGGCCGAATCGCCGGCCAGCAGTATGTTGACGCGGCCAGTGCTTTCGCCCTTTAGCGTCGTGCTGTGGAAAATGCCGAAAATGCTGCCGCCAAACGCTCGCGAAAAATCATGATAAAATTTGAAAGCCAAATAGCCGATGATGACCAAAATTATGGCAACGATAAATAGCACGACGCGCTTTTTGGTGATTTTGGCTCGGAAGCGTTTCAGCCGGCCGGGCTTTGGCTGGGCCTTGGCAAAATAATCGTCATTATAAGCCGACAAAGTTCGGCCATAGCCCGGAAAGCTGGCCTTTTCGCCGGCCAGCCGCCTGGCCTCGGCGTTTTGCTGTTTTTTAACTGAGCGGCGCGTAACTTTGGCGGGCGGCTTGATATCAAAATATTTTTTGGCCATAAATAAAAGCAGTTTCTTAAAAAGCTAGGTTGGATTTTAAAGCGTAAATACTATTATGAATGAACATCCGTCAAAAGGCCAGTATGGCAGCGGGCGCTTGGGATTGACTGGAAGATTTAGAGCCGTTTTTAAGACTTGTGCCGATAATTATGTCGGAATTTTTACAGAAAAACTTAAGCCACAAGCGCAATACTAATAATGCTTTACAATAAAATAATTGGAGGCACTAAAAATGTCGAAGCAATTTACAAATTATTACCAAATAGTTGACGAGCAGCCGGAAAAACTGCGCCGCCGCCGGCAATTCATGAAGCGCTCGGAAGCCAAACAGCGGCTAAAATCTATTTACTAAAATTACCATAATCGGTTTGACGAAATGCGCTGCTCGGGCTAGTGCTTGCGCCAGGCGGCGTTTTTATTATGGAATTTATAAAAAACTATTTACTTAGGCTAAGTAACTATGCTATTATTAGATTAAATGACTAATAATTTTGCGCAAGATTTAGACAATTTAGACGCCGCTATGACGCGCTTTCGGCGGGCCATGAGCCGGGCGCAGGCTTGGCAAAATATTTTGGCAATTGCCAAAGTCTCGATCGATATGGCCGGCTGCCAGCTGTTGTATTATTTGGCTCAAGCGCCAAAAAGCGGTTGCCCGGTCAAGGATTTGGCGCGTCGATTAGGCGTTGAAATGCCATCGGTCAGCCGCAAATTGCAGCAGCTGGAGCAAGCTGGTTTGGTGACGCATTTGACGGATGCTCACGATCGCCGAGTTCACATAGTGGAATTAACCCCGTCCGGCCGGCGCGTGCTAGCGCGGATTCAAGCCGCTAAACGCAAGATTATAACTGATATTTTGCAATCTTGGCCGGATTCCGAGCGTCAGCAATTTATTAAATCGTTTCAGCGTTTTGCCGAGGCTATGGCCGAATATCATCAGTCCGATCGCAGCCAGGCTAAAGCCACAAAAACTGCCAGCGGGGCGCATGTTTAGACGCGCCAAATTGCCGTCAAAAGCCGCAGCCGTTCAGCCGCCAGTCCAGGCCGAACACGAAGGCGAGCGCACGCACGCCGAAATTCTGGTGATTATGGGCGCGCTGATGCTAGTTTTGCTGCTGGCGGCGCTCGATCAGACGATTGTGGCCACGGCCTTGCCGGTCATCGCCGGCGATTTGCACGGGCTTAGCAAATTGTCGTGGGTGGTTACGGCCTATCTGCTCACCAGTGCTGTTTCGACGCCGCTGTACGGCAAAATCAGCGATTTGTTCGGCCGCAAAAAGATTTTCCAATCGGCGATTGTGATATTTTTGATTGGCTCAATTTTGTCTGGCTTGTCGCAAAATATCGACCAGTTGGTGGCCTTTCGCGCGCTGCAGGGCATTGGCGCCGGCGGTTTGATTAGCCTGGTGCTAGCGATTATTGGCGACGTCATTCCGCCGCGGCAAAGAGGCAAATATCAGGGCTATTTTGGCGCGGTTTTTGGGCTGGCGAGCGTGGCCGGGCCGTTGCTGGGCGGGTTTTTTACTGGCAGTTTGTCTTGGCGTTGGATTTTTTACATCAATATTCCGATTGGTATTTTGGCGTTGTTTGCCACGGCCACGCGGCTGCATTTGCCGGTGCGCAAAATCGAGCATAAAATTGATTATTTGGGCGCCAGTCTGCTGGCCGCCAGCGTGGTTTGTTTGCTGCTGGCGACGTCGCTGGGCGGCACAACTTACGCTTGGGCAAGTGCGCCGATTTACGGGCTAATTGCCGGCGGCGTTTTTCTGGCCGGATTATTTGTGGTGGCCGAAAAACACGCGCCTGAACCAATCATCCCGATGCGCTTATTTAAAAATGATATTTTTAGCGTCGCTAGTTTATTGTCGTTTTTTGCCGGCACGGCCATGTTTGCTACGATTATTTATTTGCCGGAATATCAGCAAATCGTGCGCGGATATTCGCCGACCAAGTCCGGCTTGCTGCTATTGCCGCTGATTGTGGGATTATTTATTGCTTCAATTGTGTCTGGCCAGTTGATTACCAAAATCGGCAAATATCGCATTTTTCCAATTCTCGGCACCATAATTACGATTATTGGTTTGTGGTTGTTTACGCATGTCGGCGTGGCTACTGGCCAGGTGACTTTGTCGCTTTGGATGGTAGTCGTCGGTATTGGCATCGGCTCGTTCATGCAGGTGATGACGCTGGCGGTGCAAAATTCTGTTAAAAGGTCGGAAATGGGCACGGCCACCTCGACCGTGACATTCTTGCGCAGCATGGGCAGCGCCTTTGGCGCGGCCATTTTTGGCTCACTTTTGATCACCCGGTTTAGCCATTATTTGCGTCAGGTTTTGCCGGCCGGCGTCCACACCCACATCAATGCTGCCAGTTTGCAAGGCGGCAAAGCGGCCATCAAAAACTTGCCGGTGGCGGCCCAGCATCAAGTTTTAATCGCTTTCACGCACGCTTTTCATGATTTGTTTTTGTACGCTATTCCGTTTGTGTTTATAGCCTTCGTGATTGCGCTATTTCTGCGCGAAGCGCCGCTCAAAGATTCGACCAAAGAATCAGCCACCGCTGAATCTTTGAGCATTTAGTAGACAATTTTTAAAGTTTTAGTTTCTTAAAGCTTTACGATTTTTTAAAGCTTGTCCGTCTGTAAATTTCGTAGCCAGCACTGCCGAGTAAAGTCGTGCCGATAAATAGCGCGATAATATCGCCTGGGCCGGTGTTGCTCAGTTGCTTCGATGGCTGGTTGCTGCCGCTGGCGGTTGGGCCGCTTTTTGGGCTGCCGCCGCTGCTAGCGTTTGGCTTGGTTGCAGCGTTTGAGCCGGATTTTGGAGTTGCTTGGGGCGGGTTTGCGTGACTAGGCTTAGCGGGTTTTGGTTTGGTTTGCGGACTTTTAGTAGCTGGGGTTTGGCTTGCTTTATGGCAGTTGGACTTGGCCGCGGCAGCGGTTTTGACGCTGCAATTGCCGGCAATCTTGCTCGAGCCGGAACTAAAATAAAAGTAAAGCCCCAAACCAATCACCACCAAAGCCAAAATAATCAGCCCGCTGGCGATATAAACGCCAGTGTGGCTATGCGTTTCGTATTCATCCATCATCAAATCTCCTGATTTAGTTGACGTCATAATGGATTATAACATTTTATATTAAATAAGTAAAAACTTTGGATTAGTGTCAAACATTTTATAATTCGCGCTAAAACCTTTATGCCGCGCTAGCGCATCGACGGGCTAAGAGCTTGGGCGGCTAGCGAATTTCCAACATAGCTCTTGAGGCTGTTGATTATTTTTACAGCTATTTGCCAGGTTAACAATTTATGATATGATTAATATAAATTAAAGGTTTTTAAAGCTGTGGCTAGGATTACTACATTTTTGGCGGTGTTTGTTGGCGTTATTTGCGGTTTTGGCATTTGGCTGCCGGCGAGCTTTGACTTAAGCTTTTTGTTTCCGCACTTTTATGTGGCGGCGATTGGTCTGATTTTGGTTGCCGGTTTGTTAGTTGGTCAATTAATCGATATTTGCTGCGAGCGGATTTTTGGCATAATTTATCGCTTTTTCGGCCTGGCGCTGCTGGCTTTGACGGTTGCTAGGATGATTAATCCTGGCGGCTTGTTGGATGGTTTGTCGCACGTTGATTTTTTCGTAATTGTGCCGCTGGGTTTGGCTTTTATGCTGCTTTGGCTGGAAGGCGAAAAAGCTCAAGCTAAGGCTTGGCTGAGGTTGAAAATTTTGACCGGCCAAGTCATAAATTTTTACAGCTCAAGCCCGAATTTAGAACCATTTTCGGCCAATAAATCCGCCTTATTTAAAACTAAATTAAATGAACCGGGCGTCAGCCAAATCGAACATATATCGCGAGCCGCCAAACTCTAATTAACTGACACTTAAAGCCTTTTAAAGCTGGTTCCTGGCAGGGCCAAAGTTTAAAAATAAAAGCGGGCGACCAGCGCAAAGCACAGCAGCATCAGCACCGAAGCGGCATTATTCATGACCGAGACTAATATGTCGTCGCTATTGATTTGGTGTTTTTGCAGGGTTTTGTTGGTTATAAAACTGGCCAAAAAAATTATTAAAACTACGCCAATTAATGCGGAGGCGTAAAAAATAATGTAGCCCAAAGCTTGGTGTAGGCCGAATCTATAGCCTTGCAAATGGGTCACCAATAAGCTTATAGCGCTAACGCCTATTACGCTAACTGGCAGCGAAATGCCTAGAGCTTTGATGAGGCGTTTTAGGCGCTGCGGATAAAGTTGTGGGTCGCTCAAATGGGCGGAAATTATGGCCGCGTAATTGCCGGCCGCGGCATGCAATGCCGGCAGGGCAATCAAAAGCGGCGCGAAAGACACCAAGCTATTTTGAGTTTCCTGCAAACCCAAACCGCCCAGCAAACCAATTGACGCTGAAGCCGCGCTAAGTCCGGCCGCAAACCAGAAGCTGCGGTGGGCTAATAATTTCGGCTTCATGTTATTAGCCTCGAAATAATCACGATAAATAGTAATGGCAGCAAGCTAAAAATTGTATTAGCGGCCGGCGCGGCGACATCATCCGGATTGGATTGCAATTTGCGAATTAGAAACACTAGACCAAGCGCTAGCGGAAAACCAACTAAGCCAGTAGCGCCGGCCACCAAAACAGCTAGTTCGAAAGTCGGCCAAAACCCGGCGCTAAACAGCACTGCACCCAGCAAGCCGCTTAATAATCCAATCACAATACTAGCTAGCAAACTAACCGCTAAAGCTTGCGCTAGACTGCGCGCTAATAATGCCAAAGCCTGCCGGCTAAAAATGCTGTCGCTATCGGCCAGCTCGTGGTGCAAACTGGCGCTCAGCGCCGTGGCATTCGACGAAAACAAACTAGCAATCGCCGGATAAATAATCAACGCCCCGCCGACCAAAAGCAGCGACTGAGCATCGCGCTGCACGAAAAAGCTGGCGCCGCCAATTATCACAACTGTCAATAATTGTCCCCAAACAATCTGTTTGATCGACACGTCGTGACGGCGTTTTTTGGCCAAATACATGGCTCGCCAATGCCCGCTCATTTGCTCCAGCAGCGTCAGCGGCACTTTGTCAACATCGGTATAAATTGGCAAATCCGGCGGCGCATTGGCTGGTAGCGCATCCTGGGCTGGCTCAGAAAATTTTTGTTCCATAGACTTAATTTATAGCATAAGTATTTTTGGCTAAATTACCAAATATTAAGCCTAAAAAACTTAAAAAGTCTACCAGGTTGTGGAATTTTATACATCGCCGCTCGCGCCAAGCATGCTTAACTAATAATTAGAATAATTTCAAGGAAGGGGATTATATGCCAAAATTAGGACTATTAGTAATTGTCACGGCCAAGCCTGGGTTGGAAGGGCAAGTGGCTGAATTTTTGAAAAGTGCGCTGCCGATGGCCCAGGCCGAGCCGGCCACGAACAGCTGGTACGCGCTGCAAATTAACGAAGCGCAGTTTGGTATTTTTGATACGTTTGATGATGAAGCCGGCCGTGAGGCGCATTTGAACGGCGATATTGCTAAAGCCTTGATGGCGAAATCGGACGAACTGCTGAGTGAGCCGCCAAATATTCAAAAGGTTGACTTGCTGGCCGTCAAATAAAATCGGCGGCGATTGGAGTTTTTAGTTTTTGAGTAAGTTCTATTGGTTTTTGGGGCATGAAGCGTTTCAGCCGGAGGTTCTAGTGCGGCACGCGGCGAAAGCAGAAAAAGCTGGCTTTGACGGTGTCATGGTTTCGGAGCATTTTCAGCCGTGGGTGGCGGACGTTGGCGCTAGCGGTTTCGCGTTTTCGACATTGGGCGCCATTGCTCAAGCTACCAAAAAAGTTGAGTTGATGACGGCCGTTACAACGCCGCTTTACCGCTATCATCCAGCAGTTGTGGCGCAAGCTGCGGCGACAATTGATCGCTTAAGCGGCGGGCGATTTGCGCTCGGCATTGGCAACGGCGAAAAGATTAATGAAGCGCCGCTGGGGCTTAATTTTCCAGCCTACAAAGAACGCGCCGCTAGGCTAACCGAAGCCATAGAAATTATGGGGCCATTGCTAGCCGGCGAAAAACTAAGCTATGACGGCGAATATTATCAAACGAAAGATGCTAAACTTTATAGCCCGCCAATAGCAAAAGTTCCCATTTTTGTAGCAGCCGGCGGCCCGCAAACCGCTAGCTTAACCGGCCGCATGGCCGACGGTTTAATCGCTAGCGTCAAAAGCCCAAGCCAAACATTGGAGCAAGTTATAAATCCGGCTAAAGCAGCGGCTGGCCCAAAAGCTTTTACAATAATCACGACGCATTGGTCGGTTTACGCCCAAAACAATGACGAAGCTTGGCAAGCGCTAAAAGCCTGGCGCGGTTTGCGCGCGCCGAGCCGAAATGAAGCGACCGATCCGCTAGTTTTGCAACAAGAGGCTGACAAAATGCCGCGTGAAGATATTTTATCGCGCTACGATATTTTGCAATCGGCGCAAGCTTACATCAATTGTTATGCGCTGCTAGTCAAAGCTTTACATGCCGATATCGTCGGTTTTCAAGCGACGGCCGTCGACCAAGAAGCGCTAATTGCCATGGTCGGCAACAAAGTTTTGCCCGAGCTACGCAAGTTAAATTAAATAAAGGAGTTTTTATGAAACTAGGACTACAAATTAACCGTTTTAATTTCCCGGGCGGCGACAAATCAATTCGCGAAACTTTGCGGCAAGTAGCGCAGGAATCCGAAAAAGCCGGCATCGACAGCCTGTGGGTGATGGATCACTTTTTCCAAATCCGGCCAGAAATGCTTGGGCCAAAACAAGATCCGATGATGGAAGCCTACACGACGCTAGGATTTCTGGCCGGAGTTACTGAACGTGTTACGCTAGGCACAATGGTTACCGGCGTAATTTACCGCGAGCCAGCTTTGTTAATAAAAGCTGTAACAGCGCTAGACGTTTTGTCTGACGGCCGGGCCTATTTTGGCATTGGTGCCGGCTGGAACGAGCAAGAAGCCACGGCGCTAGCGCTGCCTAATCCGCTAACTAGCCAAAGGTTCGACCGGCTAGAAGACACGCTCCAATTAGCCAAGCAAATGTGGGCAGATGACACTAGCGAATTTAAAGGCAAACTCTACAATTTGCCAGAACCAATTAATCATCCAAATTCTATCGCAAAACCACATCCGCCAATCCTAATCGGCGGCGGCGGCGAGCAAAAAACGCTAAAACTGGTCGCGCAATACGGCGACGCCTGCAATCTATTTTACGCGGCTGGCGGCGAAGTGGCCCAGCACAAACTGGATGTACTGAAAAAACATTGCCAAGATGTAGGTCGCGATTACGACGAAATCGAAAAAACTGCGCTCGCCGGAATTTCCATCGCCCAAGTAGCGAACAATCCCGAAAAAGCCCTGGAAACTATGCGCGCTATGCAGCAGCTAGGCTTCAGTCACGCTATTTTAAGTATCGGCAACGAGGACGACATGTCCGCCTACTCGAAAGCCGCGCCGATAATCGAGCAAATCCATAATTTGTAAGCCTAGATTTTAAGTGTTATTAACGTCGGTTTTATGCGGTTCGTTGACATTTTCTGGCGGCTTGTCGTATTTGCGGACTACGCAATATTCAGGATCTTGTAATATGGTTTTTTCGACTTCAACGACTTCGTGGCCGCAAATAATAGTGAAAGTATCACGGTCTTTGTGAATATTATTGTAATTGTTGAGGCTTATTTTTATGCGTCGCTGGCAGTTTTCATCAGAACATTCGCAGTAAAAATGCAGCGGCTGGTTGAGGTTAAAAGTATTTTTTACTAAACCTTCTTCGGTCGCTAACTTATCCAGTTAGTCAAATCCGGCTTGGATTTGTTCGTTAGATTTGCGGAAATAGGATTGGTTTTCGATGATTCTGCGCGACGATAATGAGTCTACCATGGATTTATTCTAACACACCAAGGAACGGCCTATAATAGTGTCAAGGGATGTGGTTGAAATTATCGGGATTGGGGCCGTGGCGGCCGGATTCGCCCTTGTCTAGAGCGTTGATTTTCTGCATTTGCTCGTTATTAAGTTCGAAGTCGAATATTTGAAAATTTTCTTCGATTCTACTGGGAGTCACAGACTTTGGAAAAACAATATGGCCTTTTTGGATGTGCCAGCGTAGTACGGCTTGGGCCTCTGTTTTGCCGATTTCTTTGGCGATGCTCGCGACAACTTCGTCGTCCAGCACGTCGCCTTGGGCGATTGGCGACCAGGCTTCGATGCCGATATTGTGTGCTTGGCAGTAGGCGGCAACTTGCCGGTTTTGGAAATACGGCTGCAGTTCGATTTGGTTGACGGCTGGCAACTGATCGGATTCGTTAGCCAGTTTTTGTAAATGCTCGACTTGAAAATTCGATACGCCGATGCTTCGAGCGCTGCCGTCTTTTTGGAATTCTTGCAGGGTCTTCCAGGTTGAAACGAAATCGCCATCGTATATTTTTGGTAGCGGCCAATGAATCAGAAATAGGTCGATGTAATCGCTGCCGAGCTTGGCGAGCGTTGCGTCGAACGCTTTTCTAGCGTCCTCTGGTTTATGGAAGCCATTATTAAGTTTGCTGGTGATGAAAATTTCGCTGCGATTAATGCCGGATTGGCGTACGGCCTCGCCGACCTCGACTTCATTGCCATACATTTCGGCGGTATCGATGTGCCGGTAGCCTGTGGCTAGCGCTTTAGCCACGGCTTCGACCGTATTTTCCGGCTCGATTTGGAATACGCCAAAGCCGAGCTGTGGAATCGCTCGGCCGTCATTCAACGAAATTTTTGGTGTCTTGTCCATAAAAATCCTCCTTAGGTTTTAATTAATGTAGGACTTAGGCATTTTGCACATTTTGGGCGAAAACTTCCGCTCATATAGCTTCACGCCGGTTCATTCTTTGTTTTTTAAATGATGGAACGAATCGGGTTCGGCATATAATTGCCAGTCATCGTGCCAATTATCGCT
>JBOHNS010000022.1:0-13341 GCA_050730835.1 Saccharimonadales bacterium (SeqCode) | reverse complement strand
TTATATCGGCACAAAACAGCCGGACAACTTGCCGGAATTTCTTGTCAGAAATGTGGCAACGAAAGACATATTTGTTTTTCATCTGTTAGCAGTGTACTACAGGGCTGCTAAACTAGTCTTGAACCATCTTTTATTTTTAATAAATAGCCGATGTAGTTGACGACAATGTGCACGATCAGCCATAAAATAATTAATATCACGTATTGCCGCAGCGTCAAATGAATAAACGGCGCCACGGCCAGCGCGCCGCCGATTATGTAATCGGTTTGGTCGAACGGAAACCAGCCCTTGCCGGCCGGCATTTTACGCTGGCGTTTGAAAAAACTTTCAATGGCGTCGCCGGCCAGCGCGCCAAAACCCAAAAGCGGTCCCACAATCAACACGTTCAAAGTTTTATAATCAACCCCGGAGGTCCAATGATTAATGGCGCCGTAATGCTGCGCCAAAAGCTGCTGCAAAAATACCACAAAAGTCGCTGCCAGGATGCCACTAATTAGTCCGCGCAAGGTTTTGTGCGGCCCAAGTAGCCGCTGGCCGCGGAACTTCCTGCCAAAATCTATCGGCGCGTTATATTGCTTCAGCCAGCTAATTTTGGCCACCAAAACCGGCACCATATTAGCCGCGCCGGCCGGCAGAAAAAACCACAGTGCAAAAAATAAATCCTTAGACACGGCGGCTCAAATGCTGTTTTAGCCGATTAAATTTCGGATAAATAATACCACAGCCGACCGTTTGACAATCGTACTTTGCTGCCTGCAAAAGCCGCGCCAACGAGCCAGACGTCGGCCAATCTGCCAGCCAACTGCCGGTTCGGCCCCAGCCGATTCGGCCGTGCGCGTCGCTGGACGAGGCGCCAGCAATTTTGTGCTCTGCTGCCCAGGCTAAAGCCTGCTGGCTATAATTTTGAAACACAGCCCGGCCGTTATAAATTTCTATAATATTGATATTGCTGGCAATTTTTTCTAGGTCCGCCATTTGCAGTCCGCGGCGAGCAGTTTCAAACGGATGCGGCACGTAGACCAAGCCGTTTTGGGCGCGGATGGCGGCTACAGTTTCTTCGATCGACAAACCGGCCGGCACAGATTTTTGCAAATACAAACCAATGATTTCGCCGCTGGCCGTCATAATTTCTTGGCCGACAATAATTTTATCCGCGCCGATTGCGTCTTGAGCACTCAGCCCAAAATCAATCCGGCCATGATCGGTTATGGCAATAATATCCAGCCGGCCGGAAGCCAGCATCCGCTGGTAATTAGCCAGCCGCAAACCGCCGTCTGGCGAAGCGATAGAATGCGTATGCAAATCGACTTTATACATTTTTAATCAATTTGCTTGAGTGTTTTTATAAGTCTTTGCACGGCCGTAAGGCTCGCCAAAACCGCAATAATCGCCACGGCATAAACCAGTTCGCCCGCAAACAAGCCAATTATCAAAATCACCATGCGAATTTCAAAACTCAAAATTCCGCCGCCAAACAAATGGTTCAATTTGGCATGCGAAATTTTTCGCCCGCTCGACACCACGGCCGCTTCGCCTTTGGCTTTGACGTAGCTGACACACAAACTGGCGCCAACTGCCGCGGCGGCCCAAGCTGCCGTAGCCGGATGCCGGCCAAGCGCCAAAGCATAAGCCGCGCCAGTGTAGAGCAAAACCTCTTTCATGCGATCGGTGGCCGCATCCAGCAACATGCCGCGCGGCGAAGCTTTGTTTTGCAGCCGCGCCAATTCCCCGTCCAAAGTATCGAACAAGCCAAAAATTATCAGCAAAATTGCCGCCAAAATATTATGACTAGTGGCAATCAAAAAAGCTATCGGCAAATGCACGGCAAAGCCGGCGAGCGTCACCATATCCGGCCTTAATTTTCCGCGGCTCAATCTGTTCAAAACAGCCGCCGCGCGCCGCATCAAACCGCGAACCAGCCGATGCGCAGTTTGCAAACCTAAATTCATAACTTAAACTTTATTTTAGCCCATCAGCCGCCGCGCGCCAACTTTAAAAGCTTGGGCTTACTGTTTGCCAGAAATGTTTTAGTAAGAGTTGGAATTTATGGCTTTTCAAGAAGCTGGTTTTGAATCTGTGCTTTGGCTGTCCGCTCTTGGCAAATAATAATCATCGCCGCCGGAAACACCTTCCGGATATTGGTCATGAATTATCCCGGCGACAATGGCTGTGTCGCTAGGTTTAGCCACTCTAAGAGCCGTTTGGTAGGCGGTTGACTCGCCCACTTTAACTTCGCCTATTACAACCAGCTCGTTAGAATTAACGATTTCACCAGCTTGAATTTCATTACTAAGTCTATTAAACGGCTGACTAAGCTCCTGGCCAAGCTGATAATTAGCGTTATTGCTGGCTGCTGTGACGCCCACCCAACTGCCAGCCGCCGCAACCGTGGCAGCGATCCCGACAGCTACATGGCGGCGTAAGCTAATGCGACTGTGCCGGTCTTCCGGCGATAGTGACGCAAGCTCAGATTGTAATTCTTTGCCAAATTTCATAATTAATTATTAGTATTTTAACAGTATGGCATTACTTTGTCAAATTTATGCTGGCCGGATTGATTTATGAAGTTTAATCAATTTGCGTCGTCTGGCCGTCGGCCAAAACTGCGACATTCAGCGTTCCATCTATGCCGCTTAGCAACTGCTGATAAAATTTTGGGTCGGACGGAAAATAATCATAGTGCATGGGAATGACCGTCTGGCAATTAATTTGCTTGATGAAGCTGACAAAATCGCGCGGACTAATGTCTGGTCCGGCAATCGGCACAGCCGCCGCGGCGGCGCTCAAACCTTCGATATTAATGCCATCGCCTGGATCGAAAAACACGCCGTCAATCAAATAGCCAGTATTTTGCGGTCCGTCGCTGCCGTCGATCATCGGGCAATGCGGCAACTCGCGTGCCTGAATATTAAATTCCGCCAGCTTAAATTTTTCGCCGTCTTTGACAACTTTTGTCAGCAAGCCATTGTACGCCCCAGCCGTATCTTCGTTGCCAATTACCTCTAAATCGTTGGCGCCTTGATTGAGCGCCCGGATTAATTCCGGATCAACATGATCGGCGTGCTCGTGCGTCAGCAAGACACCGGCCAGCGGCAGCAAATCACGCGCGTAATACGATTTGGTAACCAGCGAGCCCGGATCAATCACCACCCGATAGCCAGCCTTTTCGATAATCAAACAGCTCTGCGGCAATTTCGTAATTTTCATAACTTAAAATATTATAAACCATGTTTAGACAAATTACCGCCGCTTAAATTTTGCTTTAATTTTTGGGAGGCGCTTTTCGGCCAGAGTCTGACCCAGATTTATTACGTTTTCGTGGGAAGCGGTCGTGGTAGGCCAGCTGGCTACGAAAACTGTC
Organism: Saccharimonadales bacterium (SeqCode); assembly: GCA_050730835.1. Lineage (GTDB taxonomy): Bacteria > Patescibacteriota > Saccharimonadia > Saccharimonadales > UBA4665 > JBOHNS01. Next base: position 9,980 of record JBOHNS010000022.1, on the reverse strand, counting down.
CAGCCGCACGACGTATTTTTCGTAAGCGTTATACAGACTAGAATAATGGGCATTCGGCGCCAGCAGCGCCTTCAGCCGGTTTTTGCCAGCCAAATATTCCACCAGGCAATAAAAATCGCCGTCACCGGAAACGATCACGGCTTGGTCATAATTGCTGATTTCTTTCATGGCCCACAGCACCAGCTCGGCATCAATGTTGCCCTTGACCGGTTTTTTGTCTTCCGCCGGATTATTTTTGGCGAACTGCGCCGCTTCGGCCGGAGTCATCATGTCCGGCTGCGGCCGAGTCAAATCAAACGTTGGTTTGAGCACCACCATATAGCCATAAGCATGCATTTGCTCGTACAAATTTTCGTTTTCCGGCAAATAGCCGATGAACATATAGGCCTGGCTGACGCCGTATTGTTTTTCCAAAAATTGCCGGAATTTGCGCCAATCCATTTTCCAGCCGAATTTTTGAACGCTGACATTTAGATTTTGACTGTCGATAAAGGCGAACACGCGCGGTTTTTTAGCTGTAGCCATACAATCTAGTCTAGCACTTAAGCCGCCCAGCGCTAATTTTTCTTGAGCTGGATATCAGCGCGGCCGGCGACTTAGCGGCTTTAACATTAATAAATTACTCAAAAACGATTTCAAGATTTTTTGGCGCCGCTTTTCTTAAAGTGCCGGCGCGCAGCTTCCCAGGCGCCGCCGTGGGCAACTTCGACCGCTGAAAAAATTTCCAGACCGGCGGCGGCCGGCGGAATTACTACAGCTGCACCGGCCAGCGCCACAGCGCCCAGCCAATGCGCGTTTCTCAAAAACCGACTGGTTCGTTCGGAACGGCTGGCTTTTGGTTGAGGTGCTTCCGCCTTAGGTTTGGGCATACAATCTAATTATACCTTTTAATGGATTAATTTTTTACTATCAAACATTATATTTTAAAAACCGCTAGAAAATTTTTAAGTCTACTTAAAAGACCTGGCTATCAAGCTGTGCTTTTAAATCATCGGCCGCAGCCAACATCATCGGCATATTATTTAAAAACCAAATGGCGACGGCGCGGTGGCCAAGTTTTGCTTGATGGATGGTTGTAAATTTTAAGCCCTGAGATCGCCAAACTTGCATCTGCTGCTTGATTGCTTGCGGGCGCACCACAATATCTCGGCCGCCAAGCACCAAGACAAAGCCATTGTCCGGCGGCCTGGAACTATCTGACCACAGCTGCTGCAAAGCAGCCTCGTCGTAATCATTTTTGAGGAATTGCTTTTTGAAATCTACCTTATGCGCATGCCGCACGCTGGCGCGAAACAGTCGATTATGCATCACCAATTTGGCAGCATCGGCGCCGCCCGCCGCATAAATTCCCGGCAAAACCGTGCTGGCACAGCTAAGTTTTTGCATATTCCAGGCGATGCCAGAGCCCAGGCTGATGCCAGCGTATTGGCGCATAGCGTGATTTTGGGCCCGCGCTTCAAAATCACGGCTCATAGCATCAATCCGGCCCAATAGCACCTGCCCGTCGCCGCTCAAAAAAACGTCGTTATCGTAAGCATAAGTTACCACGTCATAGCCGGCGGCTACCAGTCCGTGCGCAGCCTTTTCCAGGTCGGCCAATTGGCCGTTAAAACCAGTTACCAAAGCCATGATGCGTTGATTATTGCCCGGTCCAAAAGTTTGACTGTAAAAGCCTTTGCTAGTCATAATAGCCTATCATAATTTGGCCAAATTTTGTTTGCGCGCCTGGTTTGCCCAGTGGTCGGCTAGCTCGTTGCCGGCGTCGCCTTCGTGGCCGCGTACCCAAATTAATTTAGCTTGCGAGCTGCCATAAAGTGAACACAATTTTTGTACAATATCGAGATTTTTGATGCCGCCTTTTTTGCGCCAGCCGTTCTTTTCCCAGGCTAGCGACCATTTGGTGATGACGTTAATCCAAAATTCACTGTCGCTATAAATCTGGCAAGGCTGGCCGCTAGCGTGCTGCAAGGCCGCGATCAGCGCCAAACCCTCCATGCGTATATTGGTGGTTGCTTGGCCGCTAGGCTCGCCGCCCAGAACCACCGGCTGGTTATCACAAATCACGGCAAATCCGCCCGGACCAGGATTGGGACTAGCGCTGCCATCGGTGTAATAAATTTTCATAAACTTATGCTTTAAAATAATAACATTTTTCGCGCGGCTTTTTTGCAGGCTGATGATTAAACTTATAACCTTTATGCTTATAATGAATTATTAACCTGTTAAAATCAAGATTTTTGAAAATATATTTGACATAAATATTTAAATCCTATAACTTGTTATTTGTGCTTTTTACTTTGTGAGGTGAATCGCGCGAGAAATACTTTACCGCTAATATCCAAATTTGTTAGCTTTTTAAATACAATTTAACGTTTTTGCCTTTGAAGCAGCTTTTAACTAAAAGTTTGTTTGGGGGGTTTTTGGGTATTTTTGCGAAAAGTATCAGGAGGTTAATTAATGGGAACGATGAAGTCCCTGGCGGCAGTCTCGCTGACTGCCGCAAGTTTGCTGGCCCTGCACAAAACGCAGGCGCACGCGCAAATCCCAAAACACAATAATCCAACAAATCATAACAGCCAAAACACCATAAAATCAGCCGCCAAACCAAAAATAGTTCAAGTTAAGCGCGGCGACACGTTGTCAGTCATTGCCGCCCAACAAAAAACGACCTGGCGGCGGCTATTTGACGCCAACACGTCAATCAAAAACCCTAATTTAATTTACCCGGGCGAAATTTTAAATATAGCGCCAGCCGACCAAAAGCTAGTCCAGCGACCCTGGCCCGCTGCCAAAGCCAGCAGCGCTACGCCGCAACCATCGGTCGCGCCAACGCTCGCGCAAAACCCGGCGCCAGCGCCTAGTCAACCTAGTCAAGCGCTGGCAGCGCCGGTTGCTGGCGCCGGCGTTTGGCAGCGCATCGCCGGTTGCGAATCAGGCGGCAACTGGAACGCCGACACCGGCAACGGCTATTACGGCGGCTTGCAATTTTCACTCGGCAGCTGGCACGCCGTCGGCGGCCGCGGCTATCCCAACCAAGCCAACCGTGCCCAGCAAATTGCGCGCGCCAAAATTCTGCAAGCCCGCCAAGGCTGGGGCGCCTGGCCAGTCTGTTCACATCAAGCCGGCGTTTAGCCAACCAGCAACTACTGCCAATTGTCAAACTTGGCAGCCATATTAAGCTAACAGTTTTTAAACTAAAGATCCCGACGGCAGACACAAACCGGCGGGATTTTTTATATCTAAAAACTAACGAAAAATCACAAACGCCAGCAAGGACACGACGATCGTCGCCAAAGTGCCCCAAATCATATCAATAATGGTAACTTTTAGCGGCCAATTTTTGATGGTCGCCCGAGCCGTTAAATCATAAGTGCCATACATGGCAACTCCCAGCAGCGCGGCGTGGCCAATTAAATAACTGTAAGAATTCTGGCCCAGCGCCGGATTGACAACGAAAATCTCGAGCGCCAAAATATATAGCAAATAAAATATCCCGCCAGCCAGATAGTCCGGCTTAGCCCGCATCAAACCGCCCAACTGGCTTTTATAAAATTTATCAACGCTAAATTTTATCCAAAGCCCGTCGATAATCAGAAACAAAGCAAAGGCCACTACATAATGCTCGAAAACCGTCATTAATAATAATTATAGCGCGTTTCAGCGCCAAAAAATATTAGCCAAAAATTAATAAGCCAAAAATTATCGACTAAAAAGCCCGCGCACATAGCCAGCTTGGCCAGCGTGTTGCAAAGTATCGCTAGCCACGCTAACCAAACGCACGGCGAGCATAACCGGCGGATCCCAATTTTCGTCAATCACTTTTGAGTAATCGTCTTCGTTGAGCGATTTTAAATATTCTTGCGTTTGGTCATAAACCGCGTCGTAATAACCGCCTAGCAGTTCCTCACTAGCCCTAACCGCCGCCACATCATCGCTAGCCTGCCCATAGCCCGTAGCCATTCGCTCAAACGGCAAGCCAAACTTTTCGCTCCATCCATCTTTCACCCAAACTTGCTCGGCTTGAGCCGCGCCGGCAATATGATTGTCCTGCACCCGCGCCAAATGCCAAACCAACCAGGCAATAGAATTAGCCTTGTCATCCGGCCGAAAAGCCAAATCATCCTCACTCAAACCCTCCACCGACCGATTCACGCCATCTCTAACCCGCCCAAAAACATCAATCAACAAATCATTAGCCAGCATAAAATCCTCCTACTTAATCCCGCCAATTATACACGCCAAACAAACTATTATGCCGTATAAATCCGCACAATTTTCTATCTTTTACAAATTAAAAATTCCGCTGAGTTCAGGAAATTGTTTCTTGATAATCGCCTGCCATTTTTGAGTTTTGTTAGGGCTGGCAATGTCGTTTTTGGAATAAACCAGCAGGATTTTAATTGTACGAAAATCTTCATCAACCAATAAAATGCAGCGGTTGCCAGAGCTTTTTGGCGACAGTTTGGTGCCCTCGACCGCAAAATCCAATTTCACGAGTTTATAATTTCCGACGCTATAAATTAAGTCGGCTCGCTGATACTCCAGCATTTTGTCTATGCGCCTGCAAACATCCTCGATATCTTGCCGGGTCGGCGGCCAGGCCGACTTATACTTCTTTTCGAACGATTTTACGTAATGCCGTTCGCAAAAAATATCAAATTCAATGCTATAGTTTTGTTCCATCGACGTGGTCAGGTTCTTCCTGGGTAATCAAGCCGTAAGGTATAATTTCGCCTTCCCGGCAGATTTGCCACGGCAGCTGCGTATGCGTAAAATCGACAATCTCCTGGGTTTGCTTGCCGCGCCAAGCTTTCGCGATCCGGCCAATCGTGGCTTTTTCTTGTTTGGAAAGCCGGCTAGCCGGCGCCTCGCCCGATTCGGCCAGTTGCAGCAGAATCGACCGGCCTTTTTCGGCCCGGTTGACAGCTCCGTCCTCTTCCAGCTCGTCAAGCGCGCGGAAATAAATGTCCGGCACCGGCCCGCGCGGCAACTTGCGGTAACTCATGCCGCTCATAGGTTTTAATTGGTTGTAATACCAGGTAAAATCCGACAAATAAATAAGTTTCGCCAGCTTGGTTTTAGTAATTTTACCGTCTTTGTCGGCGCCAAATTGTATGGCGTTCAATATCATTTGCTTATACTTTTCCAGTGAAGACTGCGCGTCAGAAAAAGACGACACACCGTCTGGCGCGCCCCGCAATTCGTCAATACTAGTGCGCAACATAGCCGCCAAAGCCTCCGCCTGGGTAAGCGTAATATCGCGCTTACCAGCCTCTACCAAAGCATAAGTTTGCCGGCTCAAATGAGCCACCTTAGCCACCTGCTCCAAACTATAACCCCGTGCCAACCGCGCCCGCTCCAAATTTTTACCAATATTATTCATCTTTTAATCCTTTCAACTTACTGCCAAGTATACTCCTATTAAACTCCAAAATCAAACAACTCGTGGTAAAAAATATTACAAAAATGACCTTGATATTTAACAGCCCTTAGTTATAATAAAGCTAGCGAGCCGCCAAAGACGTATATGGTGGGGATTATCGGAGGTTCATAGCGGAAGTTTACGTTCCGCGTCGGCTAGAATTTAAGCAATTATGAAAGTATTTCACTAAGTTTCTGTCGCCATTCACTTTGATATAGCATCTGAAATTTTACTTTCCTGCCCTTCATTTCTAGCGCTAGCTCGTTAAATTCTTTTTGTTCAGCTAGGTTGTTACATAATTCCAAAAGGTGCTCCTTATATTCCGTGTCATCCGAGCCTTTTAGCTGCTCGCCCTTTACTTCTGCTACATAAACTTTATCAATTTTACTGTCCCCGTCATCGTCCACCGTAAACAAAAAGTCCGGGTAAACCTTATTTTTGCGCCAGCCTTGTAAATAATAACTTTCTTTTTTGCGATCAATGTTTCTTAGCCAAAAGAAAAGCTTCTGCTGGTCGTCCAGAAACCAGGCAACAGATTTTTCCGTGCCGTCAAACTCATCTGCTGGCTCGCGCTCAAACAAACTTTTCTGGACAAAGTTAGATCGGTCCGATTTCATCAGCGGATTGCTGGTTTCTATTTCCCTCGTTTTCGGAAATTTATAGGCAGCTTTTTTCGCTACGATAAATCGCATTGTATCGCTGGCAATCATGTCATTGAAAACTTTTTGGGCTAATCTATCACGCTCATTCTCCAGATGATCCAAGGTTTTTTGGATTATGTACACAAAATTATCAATCACTTTTTCTTTTGAGCTTTTGGCAAGTAATTTATCAAGAATGTCCTGGCTGATTTCATACGCTTGCCACGGGTTCGGTACAGTTTCCAATAAATGCCGGGCCATGAATTCCGGCTTTGGCTCGAATCCACCTTTTTGAATGAGTTCAAAACCATGACTACCAAAAAGACGCTCGCCATCTTCGCTAAAACCTATTGATACGTCTTTGCCGGTGTCTTGTTGTTTGACAAGCGCCAAATCGTATAACGGCGACAAATCGACGTCATCCCAGGTAATATTTGCAGCGATGTCTATTTCGTAGTTTACGGGCCGCCATTTTGGATGATCAACTACAAACATTGGCAGCAAAATTTCACTTGCGGCTTTTTGAAATGCCGGCCGCACGGATACTTTTTGCGCGGTGGCTTCTGGCGTGTCTTTGCCGTCACTAGCGACGACTTTATTTTTCAAATCACCCAAACCTTCTTTTTCAAAACCTTGCGTAATGGACTGTACTAGCTCGCCAGTTGTTCGCTGATAGGCGTAAACATAACTTTCGTCGAGTTCAGTTACGCCAGTTTTTCTGGCAAATGGCTGGCGCAAAATCCGTCCGACTAATTGCGTTAAGGCGGTTTGCGAACGCGGATTATTCAAAATCGTCAACACGTAGGCGAACGGGCAATCCCAGCCTTCTTGCAGTGCCTGCTTGGTGATGATAAACCGGATCGGGCAATCTTTCGAAAGCAGCTCGTCGTTTGCTAAATGTTTCAGCTCGTCTGTTTCGCTGGTTTTTACGGCCACTTGATCGGCCGGAATACCAACAATATTTATCAGATGCTCGCGCACGTCTTCGGAATGAATGTGCAAACCGTCGCGCTGGTCTTTGCCAGTTCGTTCCACCTGAATCACCATAATCGGGCGAATGTAAATGTTGGTTTCGGCCTCATAATCTTTAGCTTTTGCGTCTAGTTGATTAAGCTTTTCGACAGATTCCAGCAGAGTCGGCTTCCAGTCCAACTCGTCTTTGTTTATGAGATGCAAATCCAGCTTTATCATGTCTTCGTCCCAGAGTTGCCGACCGGAAATGTCTACCAGCACGTTACTCTCGGCTGGCGGCGTGGCGCTTAGCTCGCAAATAATTGACGGGTTAAATCCGTACAGCGTCTGTTTAGCGCCTTCGCTATAGGCTTTGTGGCTTTCATCAAGAATCACAACTGGCTGAAGTAGCATCAAAACGTTACCGAGTGATGTTTTAACTTGCTTATCAAACAAACTTCCCTGGTCGCTAAACGTATCAAGATTCGGCACTTTTTCCAGCAAGTTGACGTGATCTTGCAAATGGTCATCGTCCGGAAAGAAATCCTGAAAAGCTCCATTGTCGCGAAACATACGCAGCTGATCTTTGGTAACGCGGTTCGCGGCCGGCAACATCAAAATCATAACCACCAGATTTTCCGCCACGTCTTCTGGCGCCAGCCGATCGGTCCGCTCCATAATAATAGTTTTGCCAGCGCTGGCAATATCCAGCTGCTGCCGATACGCATGCTCGCGGTTACGCAAATTTTGCAAAGTTTGCTGATAAATCTGCTTAGTCGGCACAATCCACAACACCAAACCAGTCTGTTTCTTAACATAATAAGTATTGATAAGATCAATCGTCTTAACCGCTAGCAAGGTTTTGCCGCCGCCAGTAGGAATCTTCAAACAAAATGCCGGCAAATCCCGCCCAAGCCCATTGCGCTTTTCCTGGTAACTCCGCGCACCAAAAAGTTGCTCCCAAGCATCTTCGCTAGCGTGCCGCACATTTCCAGAATCTTTTTCCGTAGCCAAAAGTTCCAAATAACTTTTAACTCGAGTTAACGCCGTTTGCTGATAATCTTTAAGCTCCATAATGCTATCCTGCCACCCCTGTCGCGCGTACAGCTAATCTATTAAAAAGTATTGACTTATTTACCTCAATAAATATAATTGTACGTAGAACATTTACAATGTTTTTCTGCACAAAGACCTGTATTATTTGAAAGCTGGCTTCATGCCATGGAAGGGTATCCTTCTTAGAATAATATGGGTCTTTTTGCATCTTCATACTATTTTATTACCTTTTGTTAGAGGATGTTTCGGGCCATAGTAGTTTTTATTAACTTTAAGTTCCATAATGTTTATGCTTGTCCGTGTCTATTGACAGATATATATTGAAAATTGTATAAGAATAATGTTATTATGTATGCGGACCGGGGTGTCCCCGATCGGCATAAGGTCTCCGTTAGGAGGCTTTTTGTTTTATCTAGGAAATATCTTAACGCCGTAACCAATAACACCTTTTGGCCCCTTTCTAATCTTATCTTTTATAACTTCATAAGCTGGATTTGGTTCAGTATTATTCATAACAAACCTTGCTATAGGATAAGCACAAAGATCAGCTAATTGTAAGCCACAATCGTTGTCTCTTTTTAAGCGCACCCCCAGTTCTTTATCGTAAACATTTAGCAGCCTATCTGCTGGCACTTTTCCGGTTCCACGATAAAGCAATTCATTGTAGCGTTTGGCTAATTTTGCGTCTTCTTTGTGGCCACGACCTTCAATTGTTACATGAATATTTGTTGCATCCTGTCGTTCATCCGCTTCAAAAAGTGTTCGCTCGAGCACAAAAGTAAGGGCTATTTCGTACGGATCGTCCGCCAGCTTGCCGTACTGCTCGATGTGTTTTTGTTTATTAATAATTGATGTAATAATTTTATAGTCTGCGCTTTGCAGAATTTTGTTAAGCTCAACATAAAATCTTTTTTTAACATTCGAATCGAACAAGATCTCAAAGCCTCTTTCATACTTTCGCATATCACGTCTGTGTAAGATAACTCCTGTCGTGTGAAAAAACTTTTGCTTAAAATCATCAATCTTTTTGCAAACATCGTTATAACTTGCCTCAGAAAATAAGACCCCGGTTAAGGCAAAAACTGGAAAATTTTGATCAATCGTTTTAAGCCCATGATCCCCCGACTCATCCAAAAACAAAAGATATTTACTCATTTTTGGTTTCTAACTTAGGAAATGTACAAGCACGGACAAAGGCGCGACCCAGAATAGTGAATGATATCTCATCATCAAATGGTTCGATAACGACATTTTCAATCATGTTATAGCCTAAAGTCTCTCCTTTGCGCCCAACCACAGCCTCTCCTTCTGGATAGCCCGAATATTGAGCAAATCTTTCCCATATACCGAGCCGCAGAAAATTATCGGCCGGTACTTCTAACTTACCTTCTTCTAGTTCAAAATGCCGTTCTATGGTGTTCAAATCTATACTTGTAGTTTGTTTATTAACATACAACCAGTCGAGTACCTTTACTTCTAGACTTGATAATTCAGCTAGTATCTTAGGAAATGCTATCTCGATAGGCAGATTCTTTGTTGCTGCGTTGGCTAGCATAGCGGCCCATTTATCTTGCAGCGCATCATCTTCCTCTAGTGAAGCATTTTGCAAGAGCGGCACAAGGATCTTTAAGTTAATCGAATCTACATCAAGGTTATGTGCTTTTACTAACTTACTAGCTTTTTCCAGTACATTTACCTGATTTTTGACACGCCATAATCTAACGTTATCGTAAACAAGGCTGCCAATCTCTTGCACTGAATTAGGTACAACCAAAGAAAGAAACCTACCGGTAGCCCTCAAGCCGAACACCCGCACCTAGCGGGTTGTTTTGTTTTTAGGCTTTTGGCGATGCTTTTCCAGGCACTCAGCTGGCGTTTTGTAATCCAGTACGTCCATGAACCGACTGTTT
>JBOHNS010000021.1:0-41069 GCA_050730835.1 Saccharimonadales bacterium (SeqCode) | reverse complement strand
TATTTCTCTTACTCCACACCCTTTACTAAATAACCGTGCGATAGTGTCACGATCCCGCCCTGTTAACTTGGTTGCTCCCATCCGTACATTCTACCTTTCCGGTAGTGTTCGGATTCTAACGAGAACTAAGAAAGGTTGGGTTTGGAGTTCTTTTAGTTGGGATTCTTCTACTGGAGATGGACTGTTCATCATTGTGTCTATGCCGGAGCCGTTTTTGGGGAAGGCTACTACTTCGCGGATGTTGGACTCATTTAGCAGGACCATGAACATTCGGTCGATGCCGAAGGCGCAGCCGGCGTGGGGTGGCGCGCCGTATTTGAAGGCGCAAAGCAACGCGCCGAATTTTTCTTCGACATATTTTTCGTCATAGCCTAGCGCGCCGAAAACTTCAAACATAATTTCCGGGTTGTGGTTTCGCACGGCGCCGCTGCAAACTTCGTAGCCGTTCATTACTAGGTCGTATTGGTCGGCGACTATTGCTAATTTGTCATCTGTTTTTAGCGCGTCCAAGCCGCCTTTTGGCATGCTGAATGGGTTGTGGCCGAAGTCCATTTTGTTGGACTTTTCGTCCCATTCGTAGAACGGAAAATCTACAATCCAAGCGGCGGCTACGACATTTGGATCTTTTAGTTTGAAGTGTTCGGCAAATTCGCCGCGTAATCGGCCCAGAACTTTGTTTACTACTTGCCGCTTGTCGGCACCGAAAAATACTATGTCGCCGTCGGCCGCGCCGGTTTTTTGTTTGATAGATTCTAGTTCTTCTGGCTTCAAAAACTTAGCGATTGGCGATTTTATTTCGCCATTTTCAAATGTTAAATAAGCTAGCCCGCCAGCGCCTTCGCTTTTGGCGATTTCGGTAAAGTTGTCGATTTGCGAGCGGCTCAAACTAGCGCCGTTTTTTACGCAAATGGCTTTTACGCATTCAGCGCTAGCGAACACGCCAAATTCGGTGTCTTTTAATTCGTCCGTGATTTCGACTAGCTTCATTTCATAGCGCAAATCTGGCTTGTCGGAACCGTAGTTTTCCATCGCTTCGGCGTAGCTGAGCCGTAGAACTTCTTCGCTCAATAATTTTTTGCCGGCAAAATCTGTAACTAATTTTTTGACTAGCGGCTCTATTGTCGAGCGCACTTCTTCGCCGTCTTCGACAAATGACATTTCTAAATCCAGCTGGTAAAAGTCGCCGTACAGGCGATCGGCGCGCGGATCTTCGTCGCGAAAACACGTGGCGATTTGGTAATAACGCGGCACGCCGCCAACCATCAAAAGCTGTTTGAATTGCTGCGGCGCCTGGGGCAAAGCGTAGAATTTGCCAGGATGCACACGGCTAGGCACTAAAAAATCGCGCGCGCCTTCTGGGCTAGAGTTGGCTAGGATTGGCGTAGTTACTTCTATAAAATCTTTCGATTCCATATAATCGCGGATGAACTTGTAATATGTCGCGCGCTTTTTCAAAGTCTCTTGCATTTTCGGGCGGCGCAAATCTAGGTAGCGATATTTTAGGCGCATGTCTTCGCCTGCCATTGCCTCGCCACTAATTTGAATCGGCAGCGGCTGGGAGCGGTTTAGAATCTCTAGCGATTCGATTTTTATTTCCACGCTGCCACTAGCGATATTCGGGTTTTTTAAATTTTCGTCGCGTTCGCTCACGGTGCCGCTAGCCGAAATTACAAATTCGTCGCGCAACTGCTCGGCAATACTAAAAGCCTCGGCCGTTTCCGGCTGAATGACTAATTGCGCGATGCCAGTGTGATCACGCACATCAATAAAAATCAGTCCGCCGTGGTCGCGCCGCGACTGAACCCAGCCTTTGACTAAAACATTTTCGCCCACTTTGGCAGCCACATCTCCGCTCAAAACTCGTTCCATGACTGTTATTCTACCACTTCTACAGATTCGAAACTTGTGTCTTGGTCTTGGTAATCTAGCATTTCCTGAATCTCGGCTTTAGCGTCCAGGGCGTGGGCGACCGCGGATTTGTCTTCGTAATTTTCGAAGCTAGATTTGGCCAGCGGACCGGCTAGTTCGGCGACGATTGATTGTAGCGTGATTAAGCCGCAATATTTTTCGCTAGAATTAATTACCACGAAGGCCGTTTGTTTGGTTTTGTAAAAGGCTTGCAGCGCTTGGCCTAGCGCGAAATCTTCGTGAATGTAGGCTAAATCGGCGTGCATTAGCTCCGAAATTTTGCGGTCTCTCGCAACATTGGCTACTAAATCTGCCAAACTAACCAGCCCGACGATATTGGATTTTTTTCCGTCATAGACTAAATATTCGGTTTGACCGCTCAAGTGCAATTCGTCGATTACGCGCGGTGTTAGTTTTTCGCTAAAGTTTAAAGTTTTTAACTGTGCGGGCGGCAATTTTATATGGCTCACCTTTTTGTCGTTGAATTTTAGGGCTAGTTCAGCGGCCGCTAAATCGTCATGCATGATGCGGCTGTTGCCTTGGCTTTTTTGGCGATCCAGAAATTCGATTAAATCTTCGGGTGTATAAATTCGCGTGTGCCGGGTTTTGCCGGAAGGTTTAAGCAGCCGCGTGTTTATAAAATGCAGTGGGCGATGGCAATAATACAAAAATTTGGCGAGCGGCGGCGTCGACCAAATGGTCAGCCGGCTGGCAAGCGGCGTCAAGCGACGCGACGGCAACCACAAAAAACCCAGCCCAATGAGCAATACCACCAGAATAAATCCCAAAATGCTGGGCCCGGCAGTGGCGAAAAACAAGGCTGCCGCGGCAGCGCTCAAAACTATGCCAGCCAGAAGCACCAGCTGCAAATTCTGCCCGTGCGCCACGGCTTTGAACAACAGGCTGGCCAAATCATCGCCGTCGCGGGCCCGCCGCTTTAATTCTTTAGCCGTAACGTGATTATAAGTTTTATCCAACGCGATAAAAACGTACATCACGGCGGCCAAAATCAAGCCAAAAACAAAGCTAAGCATAAAGTTATTCTACGCTAAATCATGGCTTAATTTAACTCCGGATTTCAAAAGTGCCTAGCCGTCTGCTATAATTTATCTTTAATAATAAAGGAGCTTTTTAAATGGACAAGCGGTTCTTGGGAATTATTGTGGTGATAATTATTGTTATTGCCGGAATCGTGGTGTTCACAAATAACAATCAAAAAGGTAATAATGGCTCTGGCGGTAAAGTCGGTACGCTAACCCAACACATCGAAGGCCAGGGCAAAGCCGGCATCAAACTAGTCGAATACGGCGATTACCAGTGCCCTTACTGCGGCGAATATGACCCGATAGTCAAGCAAGTCGCCAGCATCTACAACCAACAAATCACCTTCCAGTTCCGCAACTATCCGCTAACTGAAATCCACCCCAACGCTTTTGCCGGCGCCCGCGCCGCCGAAGCCGCCGCGCTGCAAGGCAAATTCTGGCAAATGCACGATTTGCTATATCAGCAAAGCGCCGAGTATTACCAAAGCAACGAAAAGCTGTCCAATTGGGTCGGCGCCTCCAATCCTGAGCCGTATTTTGTGCAAGACGCCAAACAAATCGGCCTTAATATCAGCCAGTTCAAACAGGCTTTTTCGGGCAACAAAGTCAATAATTTAATTAACGCCGACAAGTCCGAGGGCGACAAATTAGGCGTCCAAGGCACGCCGACTTTTTATCTAAGCGGCCGGGCAATTAAACCCAATATCAGCCTAGCCAGCTTCGAAAAAATCATCAACAAAGCCGTCAAAAACAAGGGCCTTACGCCCCCAGCCGCCGCCAATCCGGCCAAAGCGCCAAGCTCATCATCCAAAAGCCTCGGCGCGCCACAATCGACGCAGCCGAAAAGCAAAAAGTAGGCTTGATTTGAAACATTGATCTTTGATCATAGATCATAGATCATTATTTGAACCTTGATCATAGACCTTTTAAAAAATGGTCAATGGTATAGGAATGATCAATGGTCAAAGGTCAATGTTCAAGTAGCTGCCAACAGACAACAATCAATCTAGTTTTACCAGCTACTATCTACTAATAAGTGATAAACTGCTGCCACTTCGGCCGCCGCACTTCGACCAATACTTTGGTGTCGCGGCTTTTGAAAAACTTTATTTTTACTGGCATTTTTGTTTGCTCCTCGAAGACTAAGGCCAAATCCCCTGGCTTTAAACTTCTTTTTTGATTTTTGTAATTTTTGTATCTGGCAGAACCTCGCATTCTGCAGATCGTGGTTTAATTATGGCACGACTAGCCTAAGCCTGTCAACGAAAATTTTTTTCAATAGGACTTTCGCATTTCAAGCGCAGTTTGGGATGACGCCAGTCAAGCCCTTGCGGCTTGACCAGGTAGAGAACTGGTATAACTTTATCAGTTCGCGTTCAAACCGAGCACCGGAACGAAAGCCGTATTAAAATACGGCGGAACGCAAGAGCAGAAGTTTTCGCTTGGGAATGTGCAAAATGCGTAAGTCCTATCAAGCTAGCGAGGCGTACAGCCAATTTTCGGCGGCATAGGCGCGGACGCTTTTGAGCAAGCCTTCGGCGGACACGCCGGCCAGCATGGCGCGGCGGATAATTTCCGGATTGAGCGGCGGCCAGATTTCTTCAATGAGATGAATTTGCGAGTTTTTGAGCGATTCTGGCGGCCTCACGCCAGGCGCAAAACCGATGGCCAGCTCAAAATCTCGGCCTAAATCCAAAATTTCCGGCCGCAGCGTCAGATCTCCGTAATCGGCGGAACTTTTCATAAAAACCAGCTCGTCGCCCGCGAAAATCTTCTGCAGTTTGGGCAAAGTTTTGGCGGCGCTAAAATACATGTCCGGCAATTCCAGCAAATTAAAACGCGGATACGGCCGAATAGCGCGGGCAATCATCGCCGCGCGGTGGCCGAAATGCGCCAAAATTTCGCCGCCTAGCGGCCGCCGCTCAGGCAGAAAAATCACTTTATCGAGCCGCGCGGTTTCCGCCGCCTGCAACGCGAAAGTTATATGCCCCAAATGAACTGGATCAAATCCTCCGGCATAAATACCGATTCTGTGCCACTGAAAATTATTAGTCTTGGTTGGCATTTGTCTAATATTAACCCATTAATTATTACCTGGCTATGAATTTTTTGATTTTTTCGAAATCCGATTATCGCACGGCCGGCAAAGTCCGCACGGCCCGCACCATTTTTTGGCTTCATTAGATTTTGGCAGCGCCTGACAAACAACGCAATACATTTTTTTGTCGAATTTATAATTTTCGTTGTTTGATGAATTCGAACCCGGGTTTTTGCCGAATGTTCCGCCGGATTCATCGTCTTCCGAGCCGCCGCCACAGCCCCCGGCGACAGCCGTTTTTTGAGCTTTTTCCATCGATTCCCGGGCCATGTGTTCCTGGCCGTCCGCGATAAAATTACGGATTTGGTGGATGTGGCCGGCGGCTTCCGCGCCAAACACGAGCGGATCGATATAATTATTTTTGAACGAGGCTTCAACTGCAAAATTTTTGATAATTTTCCACATTTGTTTGACGGCTTGCATCGGTTCGTTTAAGTCATAAGCGGATTCTAATAATTCGTCCAGGACTTTTTGGCGAGTTCCCAATAGGCTAGCTTCGCGCCGCCGCGATTCATAAATAATTTTTATATAATCTTGCGGATTTCTGGTAATTTGCCGGCCGAAAATATCGTCTTTGGCTTGGTCGCACCAACGCATAAAATCGGCCATGCCATTTGGCATTAAACTTTTGGGAATTTTCAGCCCGTTATTCAAGAACTCCGCGGCCGTTTGCGGCGACTCGAGACCAAAATAGTCATAAATTTTGGCGAGCGCCTGGATGTCGTGGCGGCTCGCCAAACGCTGGTTGAAAGTTTTAGTTTCGCCATTTTCGACGCCTTCAATAAAAGCTGATTCGGTGGTAACTTCGCCATTTTTTTGCCTGGTGGTAGCTTGAACGACAAAAGTTAAGCCGCTCAAAAAGTAACCGTCGCCCTTGTAGCCAAGCTCGGCTTCGGGCACATTGTCTGGCACAATCGATGGCACGACAAAATAATAATCGTCCAGGTCGCCGGCGGCTAGAGCCGTCTGGATGCGCTGGCCGTTGAGCGCCTCGAGTTTGGTAATTTCGCGCAAAATTGGGTGGCGATTTGGTCGCATAGTCAATGCGTTTTTGTGCACATTCGTCATGGTTTGGCCAAATTGCATTAATTCACCGGCTTCGTTTGCCAAAGTCAATATTTTGGTAATGTGATCTTTTTTGAAGCAGGCTTCGGCCACGGCCGTCGCGACGTTAGCTTTAATCATGTTCAGCGCTTCGGGCGAGCCGTTTCGAGCGCGACGCAGATTGCCTAGCAAATTGGTTTCTGTGTCTTGTCTTTTAGGCTCCGAAGTTTCGGCCGCGCCCTTCAGTCCAATTTCGCCCAGCCAGTCAGCAAAATTGCGCTGGACTTGCGCTTCATAGCTAGCCGAGCGAATTGATTCTACCGGATTTTCGCCAAAAGCCGGGCGTGCGTAAAGAGCTTCTAGCCCGTCAACTTCCGGCGCTGATTCAATTAAACCCAAAAAAATACCCTCACTCCATCCATTTTAAGAGCAAAGGCAAAATCTTAATAATCATGCTCCTGCTCGGAAGACTTTAATCAAAAGCTGTATCGGACTTGGGGTAATGAGACAAACCTGCGGTTTTTCTCATCGCGCGGGAAAAATGAAATACATTTTTTCCGGCTGCTCTTTTCCCTCGCTACCTCTTACCGTTGCGGCACAGTTCCCGATTTTCACGGGATTCCAGCATTAATTGCCCAAGTATTAATAGTTTAGCACCAAGTCGCTATGCCTCGCAAAACTAATTTTACTTGGCCCGGAAGCTGTTCAGGGCCAGGTAAAACGGGCTGTAATCGGGCGCGATGCTGCGATCGGTGTATAGAAAAAAGTAATGATGCGGGCCGGATTTTGGGCCGCGAATGGCTATGGAATTAATCGGCTGGCCAGGTACGCCGGTGCCAACCTGATTATCGATAACCCGCGGCAAATCGCAGATGAAATTGACACCTTGCCAGACGGATTTTCGGGCCGCTAGTTTTTCGGCAACGGCCACGTTTTTGGTGCCGCCGGGCGTAAAGCTGGAGCAATTATCGGATAGCTGGCCGTAAATCAGCTGGTTGCCGTGGACGCTTAGCGGCAGCTCGGCGTTGACCGGCATCGCGCTTGGCAAATTATCGATGTAAACGGCTAGACTGCGGGCATTATCGGTTTTATTAGTGCCGTGCCAAATTCGCGGATGGTAGGGATCGTGCGGTGGCGAAGGCGACAGCTTCCAATCGGCCGGCAGCTGCATGGTAAAAGTCGGCTCGTTAATATTGAGTTTTGAAATTTTGGTTTTGGTTTGCGGCAGGCTAATGGTTTGGCCTTGGCTGACTTGGCTTTTAGGACGACGCTGATTGAGCCAAATCACAGCGCCAAGTCCGCCACCAATAATAACCGCGGCCGCGATAATGGCCGTAGCTAAGGCCAATCGGTGTTTGCCGCGCAGACCTTTGTTGTGGTGGTATTTTTTGGCCATAGCGCTTGGGTATTTATTATAAAGCTTATGACTAAAATATGGTTATTCTAGCCTGCCGCGCAGCCGCTTGAGCCTGGCGCCATAGGCTTCGGCCGCCGAATCAAGACGCAAAATTTTCAAAGTTTCTAAGAGCGCCCCCGGTTTGGCCAGTGCCGCTTGGTCTAGATTTTCGGAGTTCTCGGCTTCAGCAAAAATTTGGTCAATTTTGGCTTCCAGCCATTTTTGGCCGTCATCAGCTGGTTTGGTTGCGCCTAATTCTGGTTGCGCGGATTTAATAACTTCCAGCGACCTAGCGCTAGCGCCGCGTTTTTGCAAATGCCCGCGAGCAATCAAACTGTTGACGTGCAGCGCCACGGTGGCTACGGAATTGTAGCTAAGCGCCGTCATAATTTCGCGGTAACTCGGGCTGTAGCCGTTGGTGGCGATGAAACCTTCGATAAACTTTAACAGCTCATACTGTTTTTTTGTCGGTCTCAAATTTTGAGCTGTCTTCTGCTTCGCTTTTTGATTTGGTTGCGTGTTTTGCGTCATCCTTGCGTCTCATTTTACCACCGCTACCCGGAAAAATGACAAATCGAAACCACATGTAATTCCAAATTGTGAAAAACGCCGCCGAAAATAAATAAGCAAGATAGGGCGTCACGCCCAAATGGATTATAAAAGCGATAATCACATTATCGACCACAAAATTAACCAGCATCAAAAGCGTGTAGCGCAAGGTGTGCCGCAGTTCGTGGTGGCGCAACGACTTGTTATTAAACACCCAGTAGCGCTGGGCAATATAGTTGCCCGACCAGCCGATGATGTCGGCCGACATGTTGGCATAAAACCACGACCAGCCCAGCACGCCCTGGCAAAGCGAAAATATACCGTAGGCCAACGAGAAAAAGGCAAAACTGCCGGTAGCGTATTCCCCGATCTGCAAAACGACAGCGTTTTTGACGCGTTTCAAGTCCGCGCCTTGTGCTTGATTGTAATTTTTTCCGGCAAGATTTGCGGCGCCAGCGCCACGCCGGCCAAACCCCACCAAACATAGGCCAGCGTCGGATCGCTCCAGGCGTGCGACAAAAGATTGACAATGGTGATGCCGGCCAGCGCCGCTAGCAAAACTAGCGCCAGCGGTTGCGATCGCCCGCGCCACAAAAATTTAGCTACTAATAAATTAATCATGATAAAAATTATCAGCCCGATCCAGCCCGTTTCTTGCCCAATCTGGATAAAGTAATTTTCGGCAATCCGAGCCTTATGCGATTTATTATACACCGATGCCGGCCCGGCCGTGCCGACGCCGCGGCCAAACGGCTGATTAATTATGTCCCGTGCACCCTTTTTAAGAGCTGAAATATGGCCTTGATCCGATGTAGATTTTATGGCGCTATTATTCTGCGTGTGCAAAATTTCGTTTTGGAATTTGTGGTTGCCATGCAAACTGAATCCAACCAAAACCGCCGCTAAAATTATCACAACCAGGCCAAAACTCAAATATTTTTTAGTCTTTTTACTGTTAATACTTAAGGGCCCGACAATCAAAACCGCTAGCGCCGCGCCAATCCAGGCGCTGCGCGAGCCGCTAAAATATAATGCCGCCACGCTCGCCAGCCAAAATACCGCGTAGCCAAGGCACTCCTTAAGCTCGCGAGATTTAGCAGGACTTTCGCATTTTAGTGCAGTTTGGGATGAAGGCCGAGCACCGAAACGCAGACGTACAAATCGTACGTCGGAGTGAGGAGCGGAAGTTTTCGCCCAAAATGTGCAAAATGCGGAAGTACTCTTTATCCAAAGCAAAGTTATAGCCGGCACAATTATCACCAGATACGCGCCCAGCGGATTGGCGCCGCGCAAGCTGGACATGATGCGCAAATAATGTAAATTATGATTGATAGTTTCATAGGGCATAATTGTGCTGGCGCCGTAACCAAAATGCTGCAAAAAATCCGCCGGCAAAACAAAATGCTGCAATAAACCAAAAATCACCACGACGCCAGCCGGAATTAGCAATAAATAGCGCCAGTGCTTTTTCAGCCACGGCGATTGACGCGCCGCAATCAGAGCCACCAAAAAGAAAATCACAAACCGCAGATCAACAATCAGCCCGTAGCCCAGCGCCTTTTGCGTAACATCGTGGTCAAACATCGCAACTACGCCGCTAATAATTTCCAGCAAAATGTAGCCGCCAATCAGCCAAACTAGCGGCAGACGGCGCAATTTAATCAGCAAATTTTTATCTTTTAATAAAAAATACGCCGATAAAATTAAGCCAATAATTAGCAAACCCGCGAAGCCCAGCCGCCAAGCCGTATAATGACCCGTCAAACTAGCAAAATAAACTGTGATAAAACCATACAACGGTACTAAAACCAAAATGATCGTAGCAACAATTGTCAAAAAATTTTTAATGGCTGGATTTAGGTCTGGATTTTTCATAAATGCTATAATCATTATATAGCTTATAGTTTGATAAAAATATTTTTATGGCTTTTGGAAATTGCAAACCTAAACTTAATCGTAAAACCACGGCATGAAATCTAGCGCCTCGCTGGTTTATAATTTTGCGCTCGTCATCGGCGATTTTTTGGCGCTGGTCGCGGCCTTTATCGGCGCTTATTTAATTCGCGGCAAATTTTCTAGCGCGCCGGTGGCGCACCCGATTCACGTCATAACTTATTTTACGGTTTTCTTGAGCTTGTTGCCGTTTTGGATTTTGATTTTTGCCCTGCTCGGACTTTATACCAGCAATATTTATGAAAAGCGTTTCAAAGAAGCCGGACGATTATTGATCGGCTCGTTTATCGGATTATTGTTCGTCATTTTCTGGAATTTTGTGTCGGTTAATCCGATTTTTCCGGCTAAATTGGTGCCGATTTACGGCTTTATATTAGGCTTTATATTTTTGCTAATTTTTCGCACGCTAATCCGGTTTACGCGCACAACTTTGTTTAGCTACAAAATCGGCTTAAGCCATGTTTTGATTGTCGGCAACACCGATATGTCGCGGGAACTTGTCGATGATTTATTCTATAGCCGGCAGTCAGGCTACAAAGTTTTGGCCGTCGTCGGCGGCCAGCAAGTTATTAAAAACCACAACAATGTTCGTCTGTTTCATCGTTTTAATGAAGCTCTGGGACGCATCAATCAGCCAATTCACACCATCGTTCAAACCGAACTTTACGCCAATGAATACCGCAACCGCGAAATCCTGGAATACGCCCAAACGCATCACATCGATTATCGTTTTGTGCCGGGCAATACCGAGCTTTTCGTCGGCAATTTAGAGGTAGGCTTATTCCGGAATTCCGTGCCAGTAATTACCGTCAATCAAACACCGCTGCTCGGCTGGGGACGGATTGTCAAGCGCGCCTTCGACATCATTATTGGCAGCCTGTTATTAATAATCGCCGCGCCGTTTTTGCTAATAATTTTAATAGCGCAAATCTTTAACGGCGGCGAATCGATATTTCGCCAAACTAGACTAACTAGGTTTAATAATGAATTTACCGTGTTCAAATTCCGGACCCTTAAAAAGCTTTATAACGGCTTGTCGCCGGAAGTCGCCTTTACCAAAATGGGCCAACCGGAACTAATTAAAAAATACCGCTTGGGCGGCGACCAAATAGCCAATGATCCGCGCTTCAGCGGGCTTGGCAATTTTTTGCGCCGCACCAGCTTGGACGAATTGCCGCAACTTTTTAATATTTTACGCGGCGATATTAGCCTGGTCGGACCGCGCGCGCTAGTAGCCGAAGAATTATCAGTTTACGAAAAGCGCCACACAATTTTGAGCGTAAAATCCGGAGTTACTGGTTTAGCCCAGGTTTCCGGCCGCAAAAACATCAGCTTCGAAGAACGCCGCAAACTAGACATTTACTACGTGCAAAACTGGAGCTTTTGGCTCGACCTCACGATTCTAGCGAAGACGCTGCGGGTGATATTAGAAGGCTCTTAGAGCTCAATTTCACATTTATCATTTCCCAATTCACAATTATTTTTCAATTTTCATTTATTAAACAGAAGATGTCTATTTTACATTTACCCGATTTTAACTCACAATTACTTTTGTAATGACAGTTTCACAGGCTAAGACAGAAGAATTTGAAAAACGGACTATAGCTTTCAGCGTGGCTATAGTTAGTCAGTGCGGCGCTTTGAGTAAAAATCCCAGTTTAGCTCCACTAGTAAACCAAGTCATTCGTTCCGCCACGAGCATTGGCGCAAACTACGCAGAAGCAAACAACGCCAGCTCTAAGGCCGACTTCAAAAATAAAATATTCATAGCCAAGAAAGAAGCCGCCGAGACCCGCTATTGGCTAAAAGTTCTGGCCCAACTTGTTCCAGAAAAAGATTTTACAGCGTTAATACAAGAAAGTTTGGAATTTAATTTAATCTTCCAAAAAGTAATAGCCACAATAAAAAATGGCAAATAAATGAAAAATGAGAATTGGAAAATGAAAAATAAGCAGCCCTTAAGGGTTGCGATTGTTCATGATTGGCTGATTGGCGGCGGCGCCGAACGAGTTGTTCTAGAACTGCACAAAATGTATCCGGAGGCGCCGATTTATACGTCATATTGCAGCGACGAATGGCGTAAAAAATTAGACGGCAAAGTGGTTACTGGCTGGCTGCAGTATTTTGGTAAGCTTCGGAAATTTTTGGTTCTAGGACGGATTTGGTGGTTTACGCATTTGGATTTATCCGGTTACGATTTAGTAATTTCCAGCTCTGGCAACGGCGAAGCCAAAGGCATCCGTGTACCCAAAACTACAAAGCACATTTGCTATTGCCACTCGCCAACGCATTATTATTGGCGACATTACGATCATTATATGAGCCGTCCCGGCTTTGGATTTTTCGACCCGCTAGCTAGAATTGGATTAAAAATTTTGGTCGGCCCGCTGCGCCGATGGGATTTAAAAGCTTCCAAACGGCCAGATTATTTCATCGCCAATTCCACGCACATTCAAGCCGATATCAAAAAATACTATGGCCGCGATTCAGTCGTAATTTATCCGCCAGTCGACATTGAAAGATTCCAAAATCCGCTAGGCCACAAACACCACGGTTTTGTAACAATGGGCCGGCAAGCAACTTATAAAAGGGTCGATATTATTGTCGAAGCCTGCACCAATTTAAATGTGCCGCTTAAAGTTATCGGCCACGGACCAGACCACGAACGGCTAGTAAAAATGGCCGGAGCAAGCGTAGAATTTTTGACTAACGTTAGCGACGAAGCGATGCCAGCGCAACTCGCTAGCGCCGAAGCTTTTCTATTCGCCGCCCACGAAGATTTCGGCGTCGCGCCAGTCGAAGCGCTGGCGGCCGGCACGCCGGTAATCGCCTATAAAGCTGGCGGCGCGCTAGATTATATTATTCCGGGCGAAAACGGTTTGTTTTTCGAACCACAAACTAGCCAAAGCCTAGAGTCTGCCATCCAAAAATTCCAAAAAAGCGAATTTGATGCTAGCTCGGTAGCCGAATCGGCGCGGCAGTTTTCTGCCAGCCAGTTCACCAAAAAAATGCGCGCGTTTATAGATAAAAATACCTAGTGAATTGCTGTTTACAAGCTTCATGCTAAAATAAAACCATAATCATGTTCAAAAAATCCAAAAACCCTGATTCCCAAGCTACCAAAAAACCTCGTTCTAAATTTTTTAAGCTGGGTCTGCCGCTAGCTGTAATTATTATTTTGGCAATCGCTGCCGGCTTAGCCTATTGGTATCATAGCGACCACAACCAAAGGCCTGTGGCGTCTAAGGCCGCGAATTCCGGCGCGCCCAGCCCACAAACGGCTAGCGCCAGCCAAGCACCGGCCAATCCATACAAGGGCTGGCAGCAATTTTGCGGGGCTAAGTTTCATTTTTGCTTCAAATACCCACCGAGCGGCTGGCAACTCAGCAGTTCAGCCGGCGACGCCACGCTAACCAACTCCGCAAAAAGCGCAACCATAAATTACACCAATCCGCAAAAGTCTACCAATACGCAAAAATTCACAACCGTTTCGACTAGCAAATTATACCAGTCCAATGTGCCGTTTACGGTAGTCGGCGGTTTTGCGACCGATACTTTTACGCCAAGCTACAGCGTGGCCGACCCGCTGAGTTTCGCAAAAGCGCCCAAAATGGGTCAATCCGGCAAGTTTGCCATCAACCCGACCTTCGTCGATATCGCCAGCAACGGCAGCAACGCCGGCTCGCTGCAAGCCGTGGCCACCGGCAAATTCCAGGGCGCCGGCGTCGCCAAAGCCTGGTTCAAAACTTCTGAAGCCGCGACCAGCCTGAAAATCCTGCAATCGACAACTTATCAGCCCAAATCAGTCAAATAATTTTTGATAAATCGCTAGTGTCTGCCAGGCGGTGCGCTTCCACGAAAAGCTGGCCGCGTGCATTTTGCCGGCGTTGATTAATTCGGCGCGTAAATGGTCGTCATCCAAAACTTCGGCGATTTTGGCGGCCATTTCTTGGGCGTTTAATGGGTCAAAATAGTGCGCCGCGCCCTGGTAAATTTCTGGCAAGCAAGTGGCGTTTGAGCTAACCACCGGCGCGCCATGCATCATCGCTTCTAGTCCTGGCAAGCCGAAGCCTTCGCTCAAACTCGGGAAGATGTAGGCCTGGCAATTTTCGTACAGCCAGCGCAACTGGCCTTCGCTGATAAAATCCGTAAAGATAATATTTTTAATTCGTTTTTGGTGGGCTTGCTGCTCAATTCGCTCGTACAAAATATCTTTTTTGCCGGCTAAAACCAAGCACAAGTCCGGATGAGTTTTTTGCAAAAGCTTAAACGCCTCGACTAGCCTGCCCAAATTTTTGTGCGGCTGCGGTCGGCCGACATAAATGATAAATTTTTTGCCCTCCAGACCATTAATAACTTCCGCCGCGTCACTAATTATGTCGGCCGCCTCATAAGTGACGATAATTTTGCGCGGATCAATGCCGGCAAATTGCGCTACATCATCTTTGACAAATTCTGACGGAGTGATAATCGCCGCCGATTTATGGGCAGCTTTTTTGTTCAACCAAGTATAAACTTTTTGTTTGGCCATAAAACTCGAGGCATTTTTGCTAGGATTATTAAACCGCGTCGTCGTCAAATCATGCATAGTCGTAACCACTTTGCCGTGGTAGCGGACCGGCTGCTGCACCATGGCAAAATGCACTAGATCTGGCTTCAGACTTTTAATTTGGCGCAAAAATCCAATTTGCTCGCCAAAACTAAATTCTCGGTAGCCAGTTTCAACAATCTTAAAATGCGGCGCAATATCTTTGATAAAATCCATCCGGTGCCTTTTCGTCAAAATAATAATCTGAAACCCCGGCCTGAGATCATGCAAATACTCAATCAATTTATCAACATACCTGCCAGTGCTAGTCCCCGATTCCCGCGCATCGATAACAATTTTTTTCATAGGCTGTTACCAATTATTTTACGCCATTTGGCTCTTAAATTCCTAAGCGCCCCGGCATTTGGCGGCAAATCGTGAACCGTCATATTCCAAATATATTGGTCGGATACTTTTTTCGATGATTGGATTCGGCGCCGTTCGCCAGATTTTTTAATTAACAAATATGTGCTAGCCGCATCGCCTTTTAGCGCAGTCCAGCCTAGTCCGCGCGTGACGGCCCGGCCAAAAAACAAAATGTGAGCTATAAAAAATCGTGAGCCAATTGTAAATAAATAGCGCCGTGGCACGTTTTTCCATAGCAAAACTGGCAAGTTTTTCATGGTTTGATAAGTCGTAAAGCCTTTAAGTTTACTGCTCGTGGCACCAATTTTATGAAACACTTTGGCTTGTGGAACGTAGCGCACTTTCCAGCCGGCCAACTGGGCACGAAAACTAATATCAACGTCTTCGTAATAGGCAAAAAAATCTTCGTCAAAAAGCCCAATTTCCTTGAGCATTTTGACGCGGTACAAACTGGCGCCGCCACTAGCAGCAAAAATTTCTGTTTGTTTGTCGTATTTATCGAGTTCGGTTTCGCCGCGGCCGCGCGGATATGGCAACCCCCAATTTGTATAATAATCGCCCGTGCTATCCAGGCTTTTGCCGTCGGCACTTAGAATTTTACAAGTCGCGATTCCAACATTCCTTTCACTTTCCAACTCGGCCAATAAATATTTTAGCCAATCACTGCCCGCTACCGCGTCATTATTTAATAAAGCTACAAATTCGTCGCCAAGTTCAATAGCGCGCCGAATGCCCACATTCACACCACCGGTAAAACCTAAGTTTTTCTTGTTAGATAGAACTTCAGCGCTAGGATAATTTTTCTCTAAAAATTCCAAAGACCCATCGCGTGAACCATTCTCAACCACAATAATATGCGGCCGCAAAGACTGCGCAAGCAACGAATCAAGGCAGGCGCCCAAACTATCTTTACCATTCCAATTCGGCACCACCACGCTTGCTTTGACCGTCGACTTTGTAGCCATATTCCTCTATAATACCCTAAAACATGAACCGATTTTTTTCTAAGCAGAAACGGGCTTTGCTCAGCGAGTTGGTGCGGACCGATTTCAAGCTTCGTTATCAAGGCTCGACGCTAGGCTACGCCTGGTCATTGTTGCGGCCTTTACTGATTTTCATAATTTTATATATCGTCTTTGCTAAGTTCCTGAAGATTGGCAACGCTGTGCCACATTATCCAGTATATCTGCTGCTAGGCATAGTTATCTGGAACTTTTTTCAAGAGATGACCATGCAAAGCACCACGGCAATCGTCGGCCGCGGCGACCTGATTCGCAAAATCAGCATTCCGCGCTGGATGATTGTTTTCAGTACTAGTCTCTCTGCGCTGATAAACCTAGGTTTAAACATTGTCGTAATCGCCGTTTTTATGATTTTTGGCCACGTTGGCGTATCTGTTGAGCTACTATTAGTCGTACCGATATTTTTCGAAATCTACTTGCTAGCCTTAGGCTTATCATTTCTACTGTCGGCGCTTTTCGTAAAGTTTCGCGACATTGGCTACATCTGGGAAGTTCTGTTGCAGGCCGGCTTTTACGCCACGCCAATTCTGTACCCACTGTCGCGCATTCCGAACCTAACCTTTCAAAAAGTAATCATGCTAAACCCCATGGCGCAAGGCATACAAGACGCGCGCTACGCGGCCGTTACACACCAAACGGTTACCATCTATCGTTTATTCCAGGGCGGTTACTATATATTTATTCCTTTTGTAATAGTAGTAATATTTTTAATTGGCGGAATTATGTATTACAAAAAAGAATCCAAATTTTTCGCGGAGAATATCTAGATGCCAGCCAACAAAAAGCCAAACTACGCCTTCATCGACAGCCAAAATCTAAACCTGGCAATTCGCGAAATGGGCTGGAAGCTGGATTTCGCGCGTTTCCGCGTTTATTTAAAAGATAAATTTTTAGTAGAAAAAGCTTACATTTTCATAGGCTATATGCCCAGCAATCGTAAGCTTTATTCCTATCTTCAAGACGCCGGCTTCCACTGCATTTTTCGCCCGACGCTCACTTATAAAGATGGCAAGACAAAAGGCAATTGCGACGCCGAGCTAATATTACAAGCCATGATCGACTATCAAAACTACAGCCAAGCCGTAATTGTTACCGGTGATGGGGACTTTTACTGCTTGGTTAATCACTTGCTGGCGAGCAACAAACTCAAGGCGCTAATCGTTCCCAACCGACATAAATATTCCGCTCTATTAAAACTAAAAGAGATTAAGCCCTACACGCGCGACATGAATGATTTGCGCGAAAAACTAGCATACTCAGGCAACAATAGCCGCAAAAAGAAGAACCCCCATAAGGACGTAACCTTACAGGGGAAATCTTCCATTGGTGATAATCCAATATTAGCACAGGCTTACCAAAATGTAAAGTGCTCAAATAAAAAAGACCAGTATCGGCGGTCGGTCGAAACCTTAGGCTTATCTGGTCATGGTGATAGTTCTAATGTAACACGCCACAAGCCTAAAGTCAAGCATAAAGGTAAGCAAAAATGAATGAAGAAATCGCCATCAGCGTACAGCACGTCAATAAAACGTTTAGGCTGCCACTCGATAAAAATAGCTCTCTCAAAGGCGCGATTATCAATTTCGCTAGCCGGAAAAAGGGCTACGAATTGCAAAAAGCCCTAAAAGACATTAACTTTGAAGTTAAAAAAGGCGAGTTCTTTGGCATAGTCGGTCGCAATGGCAGCGGCAAAAGCACACTACTAAAACTACTGGCAGGAATTTATACGCCCGATAGCGGCAATATTCAAATCAATGGTAAACTGACGCCTTTTATAGAACTAGGTGTGGGCTTTAGCCCAGAGCTAACTGGCCGCGAAAACATTTTCCTAAACGGCGCCCTGCTAGGCTTTAACCGCAAAGAAATGACAGCCATGTATAGCGAAATAGTAGAATTCGCCGAGCTAGAAAAATTCATGGACCAGAAACTAAAGAATTACTCATCCGGAATGCAAGTCCGCCTCGCCTTTTCCATCGCAATCCGCGCCCAAAGCCCCATTTTACTGCTGGACGAAGTATTGGCGGTCGGGGACTCCGCTTTTCAGTCTAAATGTTATGAGTATTTCAATGAATTGAAAAAATCCAAAACAACTGTCGTTTTTGTTTCTCACGACAGAACATCACTAGAGCGGTTTTGCAACAAAGGAATATTGATTAACAACGGTAAGTTGGTGCGCTCTGGAAGCATGAAAGACGTGCTGGACAGCTATAGTGACATTGTTCTTGAAGGGCTTGACAACACAACAAAGACAACAAAGGCTGCAGCCAACCAGAGCCTAGAAAACAAGAATAAATCAAAAAATGCGCAAATCGAGTCAGTAGTTACAACAGATGATTCTGGCCATACATCTAGAAGATTTAAATATGGCGATAGTGTATTTGTGGAATTCTCT
The DNA here is from genome assembly GCA_050730835.1 of Saccharimonadales bacterium (SeqCode). Lineage (GTDB taxonomy): Bacteria > Patescibacteriota > Saccharimonadia > Saccharimonadales > UBA4665 > JBOHNS01. The sequence goes on along the minus strand of JBOHNS010000021.1, from coordinate 22,710 downwards.
ATCCGCATAACCGCTGCTGTTACGAACCCTATTTTCGGAGTTACGATATGGCAAAATGGCGTTAATAAAGCTGTTTACGCAACAAACTCCTTAATGGAAGAGATGACGCCGCTAGGTGTATTAAAGTCGGGAGAAGCGATCTCGTGCAAAGTAGCGCTACCAAAAGGCCTAAATAATGGAGAATACTCGGTCGAACCAGCTATAGCTAATGAAGCGGGGTCAATCTTCTATGATCGAATACAAAATGCAACAAAGTTTTATATTAGTGGGAGTAATAACTCTATATCTTTGATTGCCAGCAGAAAAGCTCTAACCATAGAGAAAGGATGATGTAGATGTATTGCTTTAATTGTGGAGTAAAAGAAGGATACGATTACATATACCCAATCGACCAATCACTTCAAGAAACTTGGGAATTGAACACTAGTCTTACGGGTATTTTTAACATAAGAGAAGGCTCCATATGTAGAGGATGTGGTGTAAACGCTAGAGCCCAAGGTCTCGCTAAAGCCATCGTGCGATCTAAATTTGGGTATGGTGCAGCAAATTTACAGGAATGGGTAAGATCCGCGAACGAGAACAAACTCAAGGTCTGTGAATTAAATAGTTGCCATAATTTGCACAAAACACTATCGGGATTAAAAAATCTCACGTATTCTGAATACGGGACATCGTCCGAAGAAGATATTGAGAATTTATCATATGCCAAAAACTCGTTCGACATTGTTTTGCACAGTGAGACGCTTGAACACGTAAGTGATCCAAGCCAAGCCATGAAAGAATGTAGGAGAGTGATAAATAGCGACGGCGTAGTGCTGCTCACAATCCCAATTATATGGAATCGTAAAACTAGACAACGAGCGAAAATTGAGGAAGGAAGAATTGTTAAGCTATTGCCGGCTTCGCACCATGGCTATAAAACTGATGATTATCTAGTGTATTTTGAGTATGGGCAAGATATCGATAAAAAAATAGGGGTGAATGTAGTATTGAGCGATTGGAAAAGACAAAACTACGTTTTTTCGTCAAGTAAAGAGCCGTCTAAGATTAGCAGAATAAGCAAGTATAAATTCTGTAAGCTAGAAAATATTGCTCTAGCCATAATAAGGAGTCGAACATGGGCAAAGAAATTAAATTAAAAGATACTGGCGAGCGAATGGTGCCAGAATTCCACAAAGGTTTACTTTTATATGCCGAGCACCTCACTCGCTATATATGCGCCCAAAAACTTGCCGTTAATAAGACTGTTCTCGATATTGCCTGCGGCTCTGGATACGGGACAAAAATGTTGGCTGAACATGCGAGCAAAGTATACGGAGTAGATGTTGATAGCACAACTATTGCTTATGCCAAAGAAAACTACGGTGCTAAAAATATCGAATATAAAATAGGTGACGGTGAATCAATTCCGCTTGACGATAGCTCTGTTGACATCGTAGTCACTTTTGAGACCATTGAGCACATCAAAGACTATAACAAATTCCTAGACGAAGTAAGGCGTGTTCTGCGGCCAGATGGTCTAGCGATAATCTCTACACCCAATGATTTGGAGTTCGCCGAGGGAAACCATTTTCATCTTCACGAGTTCAAGTACGACGAGCTAAAAAACCTGCTAGCCAAAAGGTTTAAAAATATTAAGTCCTACTATCAGGCAACCTGGAAGTATGTTGCAGTCGGTGACGAGTCCTTTATGAGTAAAGCACCAGAATCTGATATTAACACTCTAAATTTAGCTCCATTGCCTAGAGAAAAGTATCTGTACTTTTTCCTTCTGTGTAGCAACCGGCAAATAAAAGAAACGGTCCAGCCAATCGGGGCAATTGCCGAACACTATAGTGATCGACGCGCCATCTCTGAAGCTACTTGCACCAAAAAGACTTTAGACGAGCAGGCAGCCGCAATTAAACAACTTAAATCCGAGATTGCTAAGGTATCTAAAGAAAAATCTCAGACTATAGCTACGCTCAGAGCATCGCTTGAAGGCATTGAGAAGTCTTCCTCGTGGAAGATTACTAAGCCGCTCCGTGTTGGCAAAAAGATAGTCAAAAATAAGGCTCAAAATTTCAAGATTAAATAATGTTTACTAAATCAATCGGTTCTGGAAGAAAATGAAGCGCCAGCTAATAGATCTATTTTTGCCCCCAACCAGCTTCCGGCGAAAGTCGGTAAAGAGGTTGCTTGTTAAACTTCATCTGCGAAGCGGGGTGGTTCCGGGATATTATAATGTATGGGCTCATCAGCAGCTTGAACATCCACCGCTTCGTGAACAGCCAGCTTATAACAGCGCCGAAGAGCCTAACATTTCGATTGTAGTGCCTGCCTTTAATACACCCAAACGCTACCTTTATCCTCTCGTCTATTCGATCGTATCTCAGGCGTATCACAATTGGGAGCTAGTTTTAGTAAACGCATCAGACCAGCCAGGGAGCAGAGACACAATCAATAAGTGCGCCGACATAGACAAGCGCATTAAAGTTATAGAAATAGAAAATGGCGGCATATCTACAAACACTAATGTCGGCATTAAGGAGTCGAGCGGTAATTATATAGCTTTTGCTGATCATGACGATACGCTAGATCCATTCGCGCTCCAAGAAATGGCAAACGCTATCGTGAACCAAGGCGCGGACTTAGTGTATAGCGATGAGGATAAAATATCAGACAACGGTGAAATATATTTTGACCCGCACTTCAAACCCGACTGGTCACCCGACCTACTGACTCACCTAAACTACATCAACCATCTGAGCGTCATTAAAAAAGAATTAATTATAAAGGCTGGATTATTAAACCCGGCTCGCGATGGCGCTCAGGATTATGACCTATTGCTACGCGTAACCGATCTTGAGCCTAAAATTGTCCACGTCCCAAAAGTTCTCTATCACTGGCGCGCTGCGCGAAATTCTACGGCTCAAGATTTTTCATCAAAAAAGCATATAACTAATGCTGGGCGACAGAACCTGGAAGACCACTTCAGGCGCGTAGGCGTCATAGCCAAAGTAGTGCCAGAAAATCAAAAGCCCGGCTTTTATGAGGTACGGTTTGAGCCTATCAAAAAGGTAAGCGTAGTTATCATGCCATTTGCCTCCGATGCTCTGCTTAGGCTTTTCGTCGAGCTGCTAATAAAGCGCAGCAAGCTGACGGGATTAAGTATTGAGCTTTTTGTACCCAATGGCGTTCAGCCTAGATCGGAGTATAGCAACATCACAGTCAAAGCTATAGACAATAACCCTAAGTATTTAGGTAACTCGCTAGCGGCGTCGACAAGCGCCGAAACGGTAATCATTAACCAAATAGCACTACCCATTAGCAAAGACTGGCTTCAAGGTCTTTGCGCACCGCTTCGGCTAAAACACGTTGGCGCCGTTGCCCCACTGATTGTGCGCGACGGCATGGTTATAGAAGATTGTGGACTTGTGCTCGCTGCGCCAAACGAGTATTTGCCGCTTTTCAGAAACCACGGAGCTTGCAATGTTCAGACTTACTTTGGCAACACTGACTGGGTTAGAGACGTTGACGCGCTAAGCGGCGGCGTGACGGCGGCTCGCACTAAAGAACTAAGAGAATTTATTAATGCTAATCCAAAGATCACATCGGCTTCACTTATTACAGGCTTTACAAAGGCTAATAAAGCTAGAAGCAGGCATAACGTGCTCAACGCCAAAGTTACCCTGGATAATTATTCAATACGTTTTGCCCCCAAAGACGACATAATATCGACACATTTTTCGTCCAGTATTCTAATAGTCGGCATGGATTTTGAGCCGTACACGCCAGAATCTATAGCAACAAATATCCTTATGCAGATTGCAGACCAGGAGAAAATTTTATGACCAAGCACTCCAGCAATGCGAAAACTAGAAGGCTGGACGTAGCTTATGTGATTGTTGCTTGGAACAACAAAGATATTATAAACGACTGCATTGAATCAATCCTAGCGCAAAACTACACGCACAGAAAACGCATAATCTTAGTAGATAATGCCTCTAGCGACAACACGGTAGAATACATGTCGGAGCATTTTCCGCAAGTTGAAGTTATAGCGGAGGTTAAAAACCACGGTTTCGCACGTGGCAACAATATTGGCATTACTAAAGCGCTGGAAGACGAAAAAATTGGCCACATTGTCTTACTCAATACTGACGCCAGACTGGATCCGAACTGGACCAAGACGCTTGTTGACGCTGCCTGTTTGCGTCCTCGCGCTGCGACCATGCAAAGCATAACACTGGATTATTACGATCCGGGGATTATTGACTCAACTCATATATATATATCTAGAATTGGTCAGGGCACTCAGGGATCCTGGAGATCGCCAATAGCCTATCATAACGATGTTGCTCCACAAAAAGTATTTGGTTGTAACGCCGCCGCTATGCTAATAACGCGTAATTTTATAGAATCCCAGCCATTCAAGCAATTCTTTGATGAAACTATGTTTATGTATCTGGAAGATGTCGATGTTGCGTCTCGGGCAACGGTTATGGGATGGGATAATTTCGTTATTCCTGGTACGCGCGCCTACCATATGGGCTCATTTAGCTCAGCCAAAAAAGATCCAAGTTTTTCACTTTATATGACATTCCGAAACAACACAGGCTTAATGATAAAAAACCTACCATTCAGAACTCTATTTGTCTTGTTATTGCGCACCCCAAAGGCCGATAGAGCGGCTATTAAACATCTAAAAAGAGTTGGCAAAGTCGCCGCCGTGCCCGCCGTAATAAAAGGCAGACTCGCCAGCCTGAAGTATGTGCCGATATTCTTATGGAAGCGGCATCAGCTAAAAAGATATCGCGTAATCGACGAAGACTATTTGTGGCAACTCATGCGCCGCGGCTATTAGTTTTTTGCTACAGGCTAGCGGCCTAGTAACTCGCACCCTTAGGGATTGTATTTAAGAAGTCGTCGGAGACATGGCTTACGCTATTCCAGCTGCCGCCTTGGGCGTAAAATGTGTCTGGGTTTGGTAAAGGTCGTTTTTGGCCGTTCGCGACTTTGTAGACGGTATAGCCGCTGCCTTGGATGAATTGGTTAAGGCTGCCGGAATGTGGAACATAATTGAGTATTGTTGCATCTAAAGTACTGTTTGGTATGTTAGCGAAATTATATTCACTAGCGCCGTAGGCATTGGCGCTAATTGATAGTAGGTTGCCTTTATCGGCTAGGTAGTATTTGCCATCCGAGGTCTTAACTAAGGTCTGGAGTGTTTGCGCGGTGTAGCCATTAAGTATATTTTGTCCGTAATTTCGGACGTTTTTCCACTGAAAGCCGAAACTATCGAAGCTTGCCATCGACGGAATACCGTAAGTCGTGTAGTTTTTGCCTACTAGCGAAACCGCGCCGTTTGGCGTGCGAATCAGGCTGTTCGGAGCGAAGGCATAGGTGCCACTAGCAGGAACCAGATTTATGGTGCTATTGTCGACGTTTTGAACATTGCTCCAGCTTAGCCCAAGGCCATGGAAATCTCGCATAGAAGGTATCGGATAGCTTTTGCCACCGCTTATAATGTAAACGCCGCCGGCCGGATTGCGAATTAAGTCGCCGACCGCGTCGCCGCTAGATAGCCGAGCTAGTGAACTAGTCGAAACCTGCTGGAATCTGCTGTCATTCAGACCCCATTCGGTTTGTGTTGCAGTTGTAAAGCTGTGTTTTTGGCCACCGCTAACCAAATAATAGTTGGTGCTGCCGTCAGTAATCAGCAATGGAGCCGTCCCCCCGCTAGGAATTTGTGTCAAACTAGAGCTAGTGAAGTTGCTGTAGTCGAGTTTATGTCCCCAGTCTTGCCAGCTATCAGGCGTGAATGTCCATAGTTTTCCACTATCATATAAATATACAGTGGCCGAATCAGTTGCCTTGACTATGGAGCTGTCAAGTAGTTCTGGGCCACCGTTTGGTATGTCATTAATAAACTCTGCTGAAAAGTTAGCATAATTTAGCGTACCGTCTCTAGATAAGTTTGGGCCAAGAGTGTTGAATGTCTTGCCGTCAGGAAAAACATGCTTCTTGCCAGAATCCATATAATATATGGCGCCGTTGGGCTGTCTGATGAAATAGGTGAGTCCACCACCCGAGCTTAGGATATTTTGTAAGTTAGCGTCAGAGTAGTCGACCACTTCACCGCTGCTATAGCCGTATCTTGCTAGCGTATCCAAGCTCGGCACTGAAAACAACTTACCACTATCAACTAAATAGACTGTGGCGTTATTGCCAAATTTTACTACTTGGCTTAGTATCGGTCCTCTTGTAGAATCTTGTAGCTGAGCGGTAGTTACGATTGAAATTGGTAATCCGCCCAGGCCGAAAGCCCTAAAAACTTTCATCGACGGAATCGGATAATAAGTATCGCCAAAATTAAGATAAGTGGTTGGGTCGCCTTTTATTCTAAATAGCGGATTGGTGCTGGAGCCGAACCATTCGTTAAAATAGCGCCAGAAGTTAAGGTTGCCGTATGCGCCGCAAGTGACTGTCTGGCCTTGAGGCGCAGCTAGAGTTGCCGCGTTGGGTTGGTATGGCGTGTAGCTGTATAGCGCGGCTGTAGCCAAATCTTGAATATTAACAGTCGAGCTGCCACAGCTACTGCTGGGATTATATAAAATCGTGTTGTTGCCAACATGATAGTTGTAGCCCCCATGATCTAAATAATAACGAAAATCACCTGCGCCGGCATCGATTTGATTATAAAATCCAGCTTGGCTCGGATCGCACGGCGCGGTATCCGGACAGCCAGCGCCCAAAGCTTTTTGGTATTCGGAAAGCCACGGCCAATTGTCGGTAACCAGCCCCTGCTCTTTTTGCATTGTTGTTATCAAAACTTCTGGATTAATATTGTACTTTTGGGCCGTGTTATATATGATGGCGGCGGCGGATTGCCAGCCTTTGTATTGGCCTTTTTGCTGCAAGCTGGCTAGATTTTGAGCATTGACAGTATTTGGCGATACACCACCACCGCGAAAATTATTCTGGCCGTTTGATGGGTTTTCGACGTACTCATTTACACAAGTAAACGGCGCCGGATTACCATACATCGCTCCCCACCGGGCGTGAGTATAATACCCGCCTGAGCCGTTTGGGTGATTGCTTGGCTGCGTGCCGTTTGTGTCGCAGGTTCCGACTTTGGCATTTAAAAACGCCTGGATCTGGCCAACAGTCATAGCGCTAGAGTTAGTAAAAATATTGTCGTCAATTATGTGTCCGGCCTTAAACCCGCTCGTCGAAATAGCTGAAGCGCGAGCTGGCCGCCAGTTTTGATAGCTGACGAGCAATAGGGCAAAGACTAAACTACCCAAGATTACTTTGGGTAGTTTTTTGCTAACAAAAATTTTGGCGCTATGTTTCATAATTTAACTCGATAAGTTCACCGGATTACCGCTCCAAACACCCGAAGCGGTGGAATCGCCGCTAGTTAATGTTACTTGGACATTCCATTTGCCCTGGTTTGGGAACTGACTTAGCGGTACGCTAAAAGGCGGGCAATTATAGTAATTAGTGTGCGCATTCGTTACGTTTTCTGTAGCCGTTACCGATTGCTGGCCAGTTTGGCTAGCTGTAAGCGTGCAAATACCGCCGGTAGTACCGCTTATGTGCGTAGTAACTTGCAAATTAGAGCCATTTACTCCCGCGTAACTAACCGTAACTCCTATATTACCGGGGTTTTGTGGGGCTGATTTTGTCGGGCCGTTACCGAGCGTGGGCGCCGCGCTAGACGGGTTGGATTTTCGCTGGTTGTTAGCGGTGTTGTCACTAGCTTTTGATGGACCGTAATTTATCGTATTAGTTGGCTTGGCGTTATGGCTAGTAGTATCGTTTGAATTTTGACCCGCTCCGGAATTATAGCCGATAAAATAATATGCTAGCCCGCCGGCTATTACCAGTACCGCAATAATAGGTAGCGCGAATGACCTAAAAGCCGGCCTAGTTTTTCTATCTACGTATCTTTGTGCCATAGTTTTTATTTTAACTTATTTCGCTTTTAATTATAGCATAAACACTAATAAATTTTCAAACCAAAGTGCTATACTAGCTTTAAGAGAAATCGCTTATGAAAAAGGCTTACCAAAAAACCATTAGTGTCTTAGGTTCTAGATTGTTTTTCTGGCTAGTAGTCGTTTTGTTCGCGTTGCAGGCGCTATGGGTGGCGTTTTCGTTCCGCTATCCGCTGCCTTACGACGAGGGCTACCATTTTGGCTTGATAAAAATATTTAGCCACCATCTATATTCGCCTATTATTGCCAACCAGCCGCACGCTTATGACGCTTACCGTGATCTGTTTCACGGAGGATCACATTTATACCACTACATTATGGCTTTTCCCTACCAGCTAATATCGGCTTTTACCGGCGATCAAGTCAAACAAATCCTAGCGCTAAGGGTCATCAACATAGCATTATTTGCTAGCGGATTATATTTATTCAGCCGGCTATTTAGAAAAATCGGCATCAAGCGAATATATATCAATATTGCCCTACTTTTCCTAGTACTACTGCCGATGACTAGTGAAGTGGCGGCGACTATCAACTACGACAATATGTTGTTCCCGCTAACCGCCATATTCTTAATATATTGCGTACGGATAGTTATGGTGAAGTCGCTAAACTGGCGCGACTACGCCGGGGTGATAATCTTTGGCTGTTTTGCTAGCCTAGTACAGTTTGAGTTTCTGCCGATTTTCGCCGCCGCCGTAATATATTTGATAGTACTAGCCTGGCGCGGCTACGGCAAAAGCTTTTTCGCTAAGCTAAAACAATCTATTAAAAAATCTAAAAAACTAAGCCTAGCTGCCGCCGCGGTACTATTAATAATTTTTGTCGGATTATTCTCACAAGTTTATATAGCCGATACTGTAAAATATGGCACGCCACAACCTAGCTGCGCGAAAACTTTGGGACAAAAAAGGTGCGATAAGGATGTAGCAGTTATTGGAATCTATAACAGACTGGCCGCCACAAAAAATCAAAGGCCTGTAGTAGCGCTACCTAATTATTTTTTAACATGGTCAGAAGATATGGAAAGCTACACAGGCTGGTCTGCCGCCGTACAAACTAATGGCGCGCTAACTACTTCTGGGCCATTACCAATTGTTTACTTTATGCTGTTTGCTTTTACAATCGGCGGTCTAGCCATATTACTTTATGCTTGGCGGTCTATTTCTAAAAACCGATCGTATTATTTTCTAGCAACAATTGCGTTCTTTCTAGTGCTAGTAGAATTTCTAGTAAATATGATGTCGAACTACAAGTACAATCAACCAGTCGCCATCCAGGCGCGCTATCTTTTGCCAGTCCTACCCATAATTATGGTGTTCATCGTGCTAGCATTTAATTCCGCTATGCGTAGGATCCGCTACCTGAAACTAGGTTTTCTAGCGGTTGTTTTTGTCGTATTCATCCTAGGCGGCGCCGGCCTAAGCACGCATATATTACTAAGCCAAGACAATTGGTACTGGCAAGGGCCAAAAGTTATTAAGGCCAACCACGCCGCCAAAAAAGTCCTAGCCCCGGTAATCAAACAAGGCTACACAAAATACGGCGTATAACTAGCTTTGATATTAAAATTTTAGAGCAAGTTCAAAAGATATTTGCCGTAGCCGGATTTTTGCAAGGGTTCGGCTAGACTAGCTAACTGGTCGTCATTTATAAAGCCTTGGCGCCAGGCGACTTCTTCTATGCAGCCGATTTTTATGCCGGTGCGTTTTTCGATTACCCGGATGTACTCTGATGCGTCGTTCATCGATCCAAAAGTGCCCGTATCTAGCCAGGCTGTGCCGCGGTCGAATAACGAGACTTTTAGTTTGCCTTTTTGCAAATACGCGTCTAGCACGGAAGTAATTTCTATTTCGCCGCGCGGGCTTGGCTGCACGTTCCTGGCGATTTCTAAGACTTCGTTATCGCAAAAGTATAATCCGGCATTGGCGTAGTTTGATTTTGGATGCTCCGGCTTCTCCTCAATCGATAATACTTTCATGTTTTCATCGAATTCGTAAACGCCGTAGCGCTCCGGATCGGTGACTTGCGCCGCAAACCCAACCGCCCCATCAATATCCGTCAGCGATTTTAAATTCTCGTCCAAACTAGCGCCATAAAAAATATTATCGCCCAAAATCATAGCTACTTTATCGTTACCAATAAAATCCGCGCCGACAATGAAAGCGTCTGCCAGTCCACGCGGACTTTCCTGTACTTTGTAGCTAAACTTGCAGCCAATTCTAGAACCATCCCCGAGTAATTGCTCAAAACGAGGCAGATCCGTAGGTGTAGAAATTATTAGTATCTCGCTAATGCCGGCGCTCATAAGCGTAGACAGCGGATAATAAATCATCGGCTTGTCATAAATCGGCATCAGCTGCTTACTGACGGCTAAAGTGATTGGGTATAGGCGTGTGCCAGAACCGCCGGCTAAAATTATTCCTTTCACACGAACCTCCTTGAGTTCTTATTTATCAGAGAACAGGTAGCAGATAACAGATACTTGGCAGACATCATTTTGCAGACTTACCGTTTAATGTGTTGATAATAGTTTGTAGGATAACCAGAAGTTCGTGAGCCTCCCGGCGCGAAGAAGCCCAATCTGCCGGAACCGTTAGCTCTACACACAGATCGATCCAATACCGTGTCTCTGCCGCTTCCTTTTTTGCTATGAATATCTTGTTCCTAAAATCTGGTTTCGAAGCCGCGTTGCAGGCCTCTGCATAATTTGCACCAATACTGGCGGATGACCGCGTCAGCTGGTCGACAACCGAACGCGGTAAAGTTTTGTGTTTTCCAAGTGTGCGAATGACATCTGCCGCAAAAACTAGCATGCGTCGCTCGAGTAGTTCGTTCTTCGTCTGTGTCCTGTTATCTGCTAAATTTCTGCTCTCCGTCATCTGCTGCCTGCCAATTCTTTCCCTATGTAGGCTTTCAAGTCATCATGCCAGTCGTTTGGCGAAAAACCAGCTTGCTGTAGTTTTTCTAAGTTCATAACGCCGTTTAGGGGGCGAGCCGCAGCTTCCGGCTTGCCGGCGTAATATTCTGCGGTAGTAGTGCCGGTAACGGCTAGATTAAAATTACCAAGCTGAAAAATTGCGCGCGTAACGTCTGCCCAGCTGGCTGGATCGCCAGAATTGGTGACGTTGTATGTGCCGTATGCCGGCGAAGTTTTTAGTAAATGGTCGATTGCGCGCACTAGTTCGGATGTAAATGTTAGGTGGCCGATCTGGTCGGCAACGACTGTTGGCGCCACCCCCTTTTTACCAAGGCCGAGCATGGTGCGAACAAAGTTTTTGCCTTCGCCGATAAGCCAAGTAGTGCGACAAATATAATGTTTGGGACTCAAGCTAACAGCTAAATCACCAGCGGCTTTGGCGCTGCCGTAAGCCGATAATGGGCTTGGTGTTTCGTCTTCTTTGTGTGGCTCGATTGCCATGCCGTCAAAAACGTATTCGGTTGAAATATGAACTAGTGTGATATCTTTTTGCGATGCTATTTTGGATAAGTTGCGCGGACCAATTGCGTTCACTCGCCATGCGGCCACCCGGCCGTCGTTTGTTTCGGCGCCGTCGACATTGGTATAGGCCGCAGCATTTAAAATTGTCGTTACATTTTCCCAGTCAAAGTTATTTACAGCTTCCGAATTTGTGATGTCTAGTTCGTCGGCGTCAACCGCCCGGGCGTTTGGATATTTTTCGCGCAGAGCGGTTCCTAATTGTCCTTTAGAACCAATTATGACAAATCTTGAATCGTCCATCATTCAACCTCCATTGGCGTAATTTCATTTAGCGCTGGATGGGTTTTGTCGCGATCGGACATTATGGCGCTCTCGAGCGGGATTGGCCATTGTACATTTAAGTCTGGATCGGCCAAATTTACGAAACAATATTCGTCGTAATTATCAGCGCTCCAATGTTTGTTTACACTATATAAATAGTACGTGTTAGGTACTGCGGTTTGAAACGAATTGGCTACGCCTTGTGGCAAAAATACAGCCTTCGTGGGCGTTATTTCAACTGTTACGACTTTGCCAAAAGTTACTCCCGCGCGCAAATCAACGTAAGCTGCAAAAACCTTACCAGTTACGACAGAAATATATTTATCCCATGGTTCAGCGTGAAAGCCACGCGTTACACCCGGCTGTTTGTTGTAGCTTAGAGAATTCTGCACAACTTGAAATGATTCGGGCATGCCGGCGGCTACAAGCTTGGCTTTTTGGAACTTTTCCTGAAAATAGCCGCGCTCATCGCCAACTTGCGTAACGTCAAAAATCAATAACCCTGGGATCTCCGTTTTATGTCCTATTATTTCTGTTGTCGCGACTGCCATTACCGGCCTAGCTCCTGGTAATTATTTATGAGACACCTGCAAGCAGGTTTCTCATCGCGCCGACAAAATGGAAGACATTTTGTCGGGCTGCTTTTCCCGGCCTCTTTCATCGGCCTAGCTCCTGGTATTTGGCTTCGGTTGCGGCTTTTTGCGGCTGCCACCAATCCTGGTTATTTTTGTACCAATCAATCGTGGCTTTTAGCCCATCGCCAAAATCTGTAAATTTCGGCTGCCAGCCAAGCTCGTTTTTCAGCTTGCTGGCGTCAATTGCGTAGCGCATGTCATGGCCCGGGCGATCGTTGACGTGTTCGTAATCTTTAGATTCTTTGCCGGAAAGTTCAAGTATTAGCTCCACGACTTGTTTGTTATTTTTTTCGCCGTCGGCACCAATTAAATATGTTTCGCCAATTTTGCCTTTTTCTAATATTGCCAGCACCGCTGAGGAATGATCTTCGGTATGAATCCAGTCGCGCACGTTTTCGCCGGTGCCATATAGTTTGGGTTTGCGGCCTTCAATAATTTCTGTAATTTGCCGTGGGATAAATTTTTCGACGTGCTGATACGGACCGTAGTTGTTGGAGCAATTGCTAATGGTTACTTGCACGCCAAAACTACGCACCCAGGCGCGGACCAGCATGTCGGAGCCAGCTTTTGTGCTGGAATATGGACTGGATGGATTGTAGGCTGTTTCGGCGGTGAATTTGTTCGGATCGTCTAGTTCTAAGTCGCCATAAACTTCGTCAGTTGAAATATGGTGTAGGCGTTTATTGTGGCTGCGCACGGCTTCTAGAATTTGATACGTACCAATTAAATTTGTGTTAACGAACGGCCAGGGCGAGTGGAGCGAATTATCGTTGTGGCTTTCGGCAGCAAAATGCACAACTGCGTCGCAGTTTTTTACCGCCTGGCCAATCGCTGACTCGTCACAAATATCGCCTTTTATAAATTTAACGCGCGATTTATCCAGACCGTCTAGGTTTTTTAAATTACCAGCATAAGTTAACTTATCAAAAACCGTAATTTGCCACTCCGGCCGCTCTCGATACAAATAACGCACAAAGTTTGAACCAATAAATCCAGCCCCGCCAGTAACTAGAATACTCATAAATCCAGTATAGCAGTTTTAGCGTGCTGATTTCTCTGCTACGATAAGCAAGTGATAATAGCTATAATCGCCGGTGGTTCGGGTACTCGGCTTTGGCCGCTGTCTACTCCAGAAAATTATAACTATTTGGTTGGCTAACGAAAAGTGTTGTTTTCTAAAAATTGGCGATGGCTACGTGGATAATTTTACGCCGGTGGCTTCGGCGATTTTGTATATCCATTGTTCTAGGCGATCGACTTTATGGGCTAAAGCCAGCATTTCTTGCATATAAGTTTCGGTCTGTTTGGCGTAGGTGTCCACGGCACCGGCATAACTATCAATCTTTGCGTCCGTTTCGTCAAAACGCTCGTTAACTTTCTGGAATTCGCCTTGCATGTATTTGAATAGTTTTGTGAATTGGTCGTCACTCATAAATTCATTTTAGCACGTTTGGCTCGCAAAAACCTTCCGCGTTTTGCTAGCAGCGGACACTGGTTTATTATGTATTTAGTGCGTTTTAATAAAACTACTTACTGGGTTAGTTTATGATTATCGTGATTGTTGCCGGAGGTTCAGGTACGCGGCTTTGGCCGCTGTCTACGCCGGATTATCCTAAGCATTTGCTAAAGGTTAATGGTGATAGTCTGTCGCTTTTGCAGCAGACTTATGCGCGTGCTAAAAAGCTCACGGATAAGGTTTACGTGGTTAGCGAGGCTGGTCACATTCAGCACGTCAAAGAGCAATTAAGCGAATTGCCAGAAGACGCGTTTATTGTCGAGCCAGGGCGGCGAGGCACGGCGAATTGCATTTTGGCGGCGCTAAGTCACATTGCCAAAAAGCACGACGGCAACGAGCCAATTGCTAGTATCCACGCCGATCATTATATCCGAGACATTGACGGATTTATGCATAGTTTCGAAACGGCTACCGAAACTTCTGCCGAGCAAAAACGCCTAGTGCTTGTGGGCGTAGAACCAGATTACGCGGCTACCGGGTTTGGCTACATCGAAAAGGGCCAAGTTATTAGCGAGCAATCATTTGTTTTTAACGTTAGTTCTTTCAAAGAAAAGCCGGATTTCGAAATAGCGCGGCGCTATTTGCGCAGCGGCAAATACTTGTGGAATTGCGGCTACTTTGTCGGCTCGCTAAACACATTTATAGATTCTATGCAGCAGTACGCGCCAGATTTGTATCAAAATTATCAAAAGCTAGCCGATGCCCCGCCAGAAGATTATCAAAACGTTTATTTAGGCTTGGAAAATCAGGCCATCGACTACGCGCTAATCGAAAAAGTCAAAAACCTGCTAGTCGTTCCCGCCAGCTTTGACTGGATGGATTTAGGCTCGTTCGACGATTTATCAAAAGCCGTTAGCGGCGATGAAAGCGGCAACTACGCCCACGGCAAAAGTATAGAATTAGAAGCCGTAAATAACTCATTCGTACACAACGCCGAGAAAAAGCCCATAGCAATAATCGGCCTAGACAATGTAGTGGTAATAAACACGGCGCACGGCATGCTGGTCGCCCGCAAAGACCAATCACAAAAAGTCGGCGAAGTCAGCAAACGATTATTGCTAACTTAGAGCTAGTCAACATTATGTGTCAAAAAATCTTCTGAACGCCATCTTTTATGCCCCCGCACGATATTTATAGGGCCGGCGAATCATGCCTAGTTATAGTATCTCGACAAATTGTCGGGATACTATCATTTTTTGTCGGGATTTGTTATACTTAAAGCATGGGCTTATCCAATCGCCAACAACAACTTATGGCTGCGCTTCTTACCGGCAGCAGCACCTTGCCACATCTCAGGCAATTATCTGTGTTTGGAGGTGTGACTGAACGCACCCTACAACGCGATCTGAATGAACTCATTGAAGCTGGGTTGGTTGGCAGGTGGGGCGAGGCTAGGGCTGTCGCCTATAGTGTTACCTCTGCCGGTAGGTTAAACCTTTCACTTGCCACGCAACAACTCGAACAGCTGTTCGCGGGTGAAGAGCGTCCCGATCTGCACTACGACTTTAACCGTCTAGACGTTTTAGGCTCAACCTCCTTGTTCACTAACGAAGAGCAAAAACGACTCAACAATTATAACGCTGTGTTCCAGGAAAAATTGCAGACAGCGCCAAAGGACATCGTCCGACGGGAACGTCAACGAATTACCATTGAACTGTCTTGGAAATCGTCGCAATTTGAAGGCAATACATATTCACTCCTAGAAACAGAAACCCTCCTTAAGGAAGGCATACCCGCTCGCGGCAAAACCCAAGAAGAAACTATCATGGTGCTCAATCATAAAAAAGCTTTGGATTTTTCAGAACAACATAGAGAAGTGTTTGTTCACGATTTGCGTCCGCAATCAATTGTCGAGCTTCACAAACTACTCGGCGAGGGATTATTTGACTATGGCTTGCGCGAGCGATTGGTCGGCATCACGGGCAGCGTGTATAAACCGCTTGCTAACAAATTTCAAATCGAAGACGAACTAAAGCGTCTCTGTGGCGTCATTAATGCCAAGCAAAATGTGTACGAAAAGGCTGTCTTGGCATTCACGTATATTTGCTACCTCCAGCCCTTCAATGATGGCAACAAGCGAACTGGGCGTATTTTAGCAAATGCCATATTATACGCACACGATTCATTCCCGCTTTCACTCCGTGCAGTTGATGTAAATACCTACAAGTTAGCTATACTTGCATTTTACGAGCTTAGTATCCTCGGTAACGCCAAGCAAGTGTTTATAGACCAAGCAAAGTTTTCGGCCGAAAATTACGCCATCTAACCCGACCAACAACATAATTTTCACTCGAGAATGTTTTTGATTGGTGTTTGTTATGGCTCGGTAATTTCATACGACAATTTAGCACAATAACAAGAAGAACCTAGCCCTTTTTGCCGCATGGATTTTTGAGAAATTGGGTTAAATCTGGAAAATATTTTTTGAGTTTTTGGTTTCGCTAAACGGTGACTATAATTACGCCGGCCAATTCGTCTGTTATTATTTATGTACGATGAAAAATCTCAGTAATACGACATTGGTCGCGCTGGCCTCCACCTACCCACGCTGGCCTCACGATAAGGTACCTACCTTTGTGCAGGATTTTGTTAATTGGCAATCTGCTAATTTTAAGCAAGTTAAAGTAATAGCACCACACCACAAAGGCGCTGCCCATATAGAAAAAACCCAAAACGGAACGTCTGTCCGGCGCTTCCACTACGCCTATCCATATAAATTTGAAAATATTGCCTACGGCGAGTTTCGAAAAAACTTTCTGTATCCGGCCAAGGCTGCGCTTTATATTATTTCCGAGTTAACGACAACATTTTTTACCTGCCTACGGTGTAGGCCTTTTATACTGAACGCTCATTGGTTGATTCCACAGGGTTTTGTGGCCGTATTACTCAAGCCGTTGCTTGGCTGCAAGGTGGTTATAACTATTCATGGCGCCGATGTTTTTACGTTGAACGGCGCAGTAGCTAGTGCGGCAAAGCGTTTTGGCTTGAAGCGTGCCGACGCGGTTGTGTGCAATAGTTCGGCTACTTTGGCCGTTTGTGAAAAGCTATACCCGCGGGACGATTACAAGATTATATCTATGGGTATAGATGTTGATGAATTTAAGGCCAAAAAGTCTAGTTCAAAAAACGGGCGCTTAAAAATACTTTTCGTCGGCCGACTGGTCGAAGCAAAAGGTGTGATCTTTTTGTGCCAAGCCGTTGAGCAGCTCGTAAGATCAGGCGAAACCAATTTAGAAGCTACGATTATTGGCGGCGGCACGGAAGAAGCCGGGCTGCAAAAATATATTAAGCACCACAAGCTCGAAAAATATATCAAACTAATTGGCTGGGTCGATCACGACCGGCTGCCCGAATATTACGCCGCGGCCGATGTTTTTGTCGGCCCGTCTTTGATTAGTAAAAACGGCTGGCAAGAAGCCTTTGGCCTGGTTTTTGCCGAAAGCCTGGCTACCGGCACACCTGTTATAGGAACCAAGACTGGCGGTATCAAAGATATTGTGATTGACGGCGAAAACGGCTTTTTGGTTGACCAAAAAAATTCCAGGCAAATCGCCGACCGGCTACAAAGCCTTATCGACGACCCAAAACTGCTTAAAAAAATGCAGGCCAAATCCCGCCAACACATAGTCGATAATTTTTCCTGGAGCGCAATTACTAAGAAATACCAGCAAGTATTTGCTAAACTATAGACTTGAGATTAAATCATGCCATATAAATCAGAAGCCACACACGCCGTACTAGATCAAGCCTCGCGCGAACGAAAGGCCCGTAAAATACTGGCCGTTATAAAACAGTTTAAAAAATTAGAGGACGCCCAAGTGCTTGATATTGGCACCGGCTCGGGCGACATACCTAATTTACTAAGCCGGCACTGCGGCAAAGTTTGCAGCGTCGATTTGAGCGATGAACGTATCAATAAAAAGGGTTACGAATTCAAATTAGTCAAAGACGCGGCGCTGCCCTACGCCAAAAATAGCTTTGACGTTGTCGTGTCGAACCAAGTAATTGAGCACGTGCCGGCCCAGCTTTTGCATATCAAAGAAATTTATCGCGTGCTAAAGCCAGGCGGCATTTCATATATAGCCACGCCAAATAAATTTTGGCTAACCGACCCACGCCACAAACTGCCCTTAATTTCTTGGTTGCCTCGGCCGGCGTCTAATGCGTATTTAAAAGCTGTTAAAAAAAGACAGTGGGATATTTTCCCGGTGTCTTACGCCAGGCTACACCAATTGTCCAACAACCGCGGCTTCAAGTTCGAAAATATCGCCCCACACATAATTAAGAATCCGGGGCGCTACAATCTGGACGCCGGCGGTTCGGCCAGTAAACTAGCGGCTCGCTTGCCGGCCGCGGCCATCAAACCGCTAACTATCTTCGCGCCGTCTTTTATAATTGTGCTGCACAAACCGGACTAGTTTTTACTATTTAGCTTTTTTATAAATATAAAAGTCGGCGAAAGATTCGTCGATTTGGTCGGCTTTTAGTTTAAACTGATTGTCTAATTTCTTGTCTAATTTCCAGCCTTTGGCGTTTTTCTTGACCCAGTCGCTAAATTTACGGTGGCGGACGTGCTGCGCCCGGCTGAGCTTATCGTCAATCATATTGGATGCATAAATTATTACGTACTTATTCGACGCGGCAAACAAGTCGCGCATGTATTTATCAAACACTTCGTCCTCAACTAAATGATAAATAACGTCGAGCGATAGCGTTAAGTCCGCGCTAAAAACATTATGGTTGTCGAAAAAACAATCCGGCTCGTATAAAAAGAAAGATTTGGTTTTGTCGCTAGCAAATTTTTTGGCGCACAGGCGGATGCTGGTCGGCGAAACATCGAAGCCGATGTAGTTTTTAAAGTTAAACAGGCCTAGCTGTGCGCCGTCGCCACTACCGAATTCCAAAACCGTTTTTATTGAATTTTTCCGAGCAAACTCGTTTAGCACATCGGCCTTAAATTGGGCCAGCCGGCCATAAGAGCCGGCGCCGGAATTACCCTGCTTGGCGTAGCGCCTTTCCCAGTAATTCTTCGAGCTAAAGTTTCTAGTGCGCTTTAGTTTGTGATAAATCGGCACAACAACTTTGGAAACTTGCTCATTATTATAAATAGTTTTCTTTAGTTTGCTCAAATTCTATCCTCCAAATCTTTTCCGTATTATAACTATTTTTGTAGTTGCTGTCTACTGACCGTCTTGACGCGCTTCAATCCGGCGGCCGTTAGGAAAAACAAAACGTCGGCCAAGGCCGACCATAAGCGGCTGGTGATGGTGATAGCTAGAGCTAGTTCTTTGGGTAAAATTAGGCTAAGCAAGACTAACAATATGCCTTCGCGCACGCCGAGGCCGCTGGGTAGGCCGATGGCCAAAATGCCGAGCGCGCCGGCTAGGTTGAACGAGCCAACGATGAATAAAAACTCGCGCCAGGGCAAGCCCGGCACTATGGTGCGCGAGATGAAAAATTCCGAAGTTCCCAGTATAAAGCTGGCAATGGCGTAGAGCAAAAAGGCGCGCGCTACAGCCTTTTGATTAACTTTTAATTCGCTACTCGGTTGCTTTTTTTTGGCGACAAAAAAAGCTAGACGAACAATCCGGTTAAAGATTGGCGGAGTCAGTGCGGCCAGCAGCACGGCGGCAACAATTATCATCAATATTTTGTATTGCAGTGGGATGATGCTCAGCCGCGGATCAAAGCCGAGCAGCGCCATGGCGACCACCAAAACGGCGACCACTTGCATGCCACCTTCTAAGATTGACGAGACGCTCAGCCGGCTATTGGAAATGCCATGGCTGCTAGCTAGATATACTTTGCCGGCAATCCAAGTAACGGTCCCGGGAATGTAGCGCCCGAGCCAGGCTCGGGCGTAGACATCGGCCATAATCCAAAACCGCGGCAAGTTCTTGGCGCCTAGATCGGTCAAAATAACGCGCCAAATCAAGGCAAAAAAGTAGCGCGTAATCAGCGCAAATATGGTCGCGACGATTAAATAGCCCCACGCAAAATGCAAATGCGCCAGCCGCTGCCAGTCGACCCTGCGCAAATACAGTGCGAAAAACGCAACTACCAGCAGCACGAAAATTAGGCTGATAACGCGCCGCGGAATTTTGCGCAGCAGTTTAATGATAGTTTCTATATGTTTCATAGCCCGTGGCTGCCGTTATTATAAACGAATTTCCTTTGTGGCAAACGACTTGTTTGAAAAAGGTTGCGAAATTTTAAAAACTTTAGGCTAATCGCGTACGGCCGACGCTGAGGTAGTCTACACTCGGCGGCACAAGCTTTTTATCAAGGCAATTCATACAATCGACGATTAATTTTACTTGGCTGAGTTGCTTGGGCTTGATGGTTTTGAACTCAGGCCAGTCGGTGGCTATAAAAACATAGCTAGCGGCCGCTAGAGCTTCAGTTGACGATGTTGCTAGCTTGATTTTAGGGTCTAGTTTGCTGGCGGCTTCTGGCATGGCTTCTGGGTCGTAGGCGCTCACGCTAGCGCCTTTTTGGGCTAGGGTGTTGGCGATAATAATGGCTGGCGAGCGGCGCACGTCGCTAGTGCCAGCCTTGAAAGCTAGCCCTAGGACGCAGATTTTTTTACCAGTCCAAGAACCGCCTAGCCGGTTTTCGGCTTTGTTGATGATGTAGTGCGGCATGGAATTGTTGACTTTGGTAGCGGCACTCATGATTTCCATATCGACGCCGTATTCTTCGGCGCTGCGCATTAGGCCGCTGACGTCCTTCGGGAAACAGCCACCGCCGTAGCCCCGGCCAGCGTTCAAAAACGCGCGGCCTATGCGTTTGTCGCTGCCGATGCCGTCCATTACTTCATTAACATCGGCGCTAGCAAGGTCGGCTAGTTTGGCTATAGAGTTGGCAAAGGAAATTTTTAGGGCTAGGAAGGCGTTGGCGCTAACTTTTATCAGCTCGGCGCTATTTCTGGCGGTAGTAATGTAGTTTGTTGGTTGCGGGTGGCTAGGCGCGCTGACTCCGGCTAGTTTGGCTAGCCTGTTTTGACTTTGCTCGATAGATTTGTATAAGCTAATTACCTGCCCGGCGGTTGAATTGTCGCAGCCGGCCACAATCCGGTCGGCCCACAGCGAATCGGCGATAGCGCTGCCCTCGCGCAAAAACTCCGGGTTTGATACGTAATTAATTTGTTTGCCTAGTTTATCGAAAACTTGTTCGATTTTTTGGCCGGTGCCGACTGGCACGGTGCTTTTTTGAACAAAAATTGTTTTGGGCCGCATGAGTTTGGCGGCACTAGTGGCCGCGTCAAAAACGTAGCTCAAGTTAGAGCTGCCATCTTGATTATCTGGCGTGCCGACGCAAGAAAACACGATATCGCTACCCGGAATTGCCTCATCGTAAGAACTAGTAGCTATAAAATTACCCGATTTATAGGCGCTTTTTATCAGCTCGTTTAGGCCGGCTTCATAGAAAAATGAATTGCCCTGTTTGATAGCACTTAGCCGTTTGTCGTCAATCTCAAGTAAATTAACTTTGTAGCCGCAGTTGGCTAACAGCGCGGCCGTGGGTAGGCCGACGTAGCCGGCGCCGATAATTGTTACGTTTGGTTGTGACACTGCAAACTACTCTTTTAAACGGTTACGTTTGGTGTGTTCCAGATTTTCTTCTAATAAAATCCGGTTGATGTGGATGAGGTCGGCAACAACGCCCAGCACCGCCAGCAAAAAGGCGATAAAAATCAGCACCGCGCCAATGATTAGCGACTGCAAATGCCCGCTGCTATTGCCCTCGCCCGCCAGCACCAAAAAACGGATAAATGGCACCAGGCCGACAAGCAAAAACGCCCCGCTCGAAACCGAAAAAACTACGCGCGGTTTGTACATAATATAGGCGCGGACGATGGCGCTCATCGACATAAAAACGTGCTGCCACATATTTTTGAACAGGCGCGATTCGCGGGTTTTGAGGTTGGTTTTGACTGGAATACTGGTAATCGCCAGCCGTTTGTTGCCGGCTTGGATGATGGTTTCCATGCAATAACTGAATTTGGTGATGACGTTTAGGCGCAGCAAGCTGAGGCGCGAATAGGCGCGAAAGCCGCTGGCGGCGTCGGGCAAATCGGTGCCGGCAGCTTTATTTACCATATAGCTACCGAATTTTTGCAAGGCCTTTTTAAGCGGTGAAAAATGGGCGATTTTGGCAGTTTGGCGGTCGGCCACCACGATTTCGGCACGGCCGTCGATGATCGGCTGGATTAGGTCTGGGATTTTTTCCTGGGGGTATTGATTGTCGCCGTCGGTACTGACTAAAATGTCGGCGCCAAGCTCCAGCGCCAGATTGGCGCCGTCCTGAAAACCGCGCGCCAAACCCATATTGCGCCGGTGGTAAATAAAGTGCTGCACGCCGAATTTTTTGGCCACTTCAATAGTTTTATCAGTCGAGCCGTCATCAATAATTAAAACTTCCAAACTATCGACGCCTTTTATCTTTTTGGGAATCGATTCGAGCACCAGCGGCAGCGTCTGCTCTTCGTTATAGCAAGGGATTTGAACAATAACTTTCATAAGTTCTGCTCATTTCAATATACACCATATTGGCCGCCAGGACTTATAAATTTAGAGGCAAGAGTTGTGGGCACGAGTCAAGAAGCAGTGATTGATTACTTCTAAGTTCTATCATTGATCTTTGACCTTAGACCTTAGATCTTTATTTGATCATTGACCTTAGACCTTTTAAAAACGATCAATGGTCAATGGTATAGCAATGATCAATGGTCAAAGATCAACGGTCAATGTTTAAGTAGCTGTCAACGGTCAACTTCCAAATTCCATATGCCATCTACTATCTGCTAATTTC
>JBOHNS010000020.1:0-20603 GCA_050730835.1 Saccharimonadales bacterium (SeqCode) | reverse complement strand
GCCATGCGCCGAGCGCTAGACGGCATCGAAATTAACTACGACGAAATCATTATCGACGGCCATTATAATTTTTTGCCGGATGCTAAAAATGTTAAATTGCTAGTCAAAGCCGACGATTTAATTCCGTGTGTCGGTGCCGCCAGCATCATCGCCAAAGTGGCACGTGATAATTGGATGGCGCAAACTGCGGATAAAAAGTTCCCTGAATACTTTTTTAACAAGCACGTCGGCTATGGCACCAAGCTACATTTGGAAATGTTAAAAATTTATGGCACTAGCGAATTACATCGCCAAAGTTTTAAGCCTGTAAAATTAATTAATGAAACGGCCCTAAGTAAATGACAACTTTTGCTACGGGTCGAAAAGCCGAAGCCGCCGCCGCCAAATACTTGCAAGCCCAAGGCTATAAAATTTTAAATCAAAATTGGCGCACTAAGGCTTGCGAAATAGATTTAGTGGCCCAAAAGTCAAAAGTAATTTATTTCGTGGAAGTGAAATATCGCCAGTCTGCGGATCAAGGCGGCGGGTTGGAATACATCACTGGCAAAAAATTACAGCAAATGGCCTTCGCGGCTAAAATCTGGGTGGCAGAAAATAACTATGAGGGTCAGCATTGCTTAGCTGCCGTAGAAGTTAGCGGCGAAGATTACGAAGTAACCGGTTTTATCGATAATGTCTTTTAATGTTCTTTCTTGGCTAAACAACCAAGCCAGTAACTTTCTTGTGGCAACAAGAAAGTTACCAAAGAAATGCCGGACAAAACGCAGCCAGCCAGGACTTTAAGTCAGCAATTTGCCGCGCCGCGACGACTCCCTGCGGTCGGCCTTATTTTTCTATTAATTCTATTGGAACAAAAATAAGACTAAGCCGGCGTCTTGATTCGTCAAATTACTAACTTAAAGTCTTGGTCGCGACTTAAAGCCCGATTCAACAAGGACAAAATTACAATTTGTAATTTTGTCCTAATATAAAGGGCATTACGTAGCGTCCTGGCTTAATTGTTGTAACAAGCGACAACTTCTTGGGATGGGCGGCTCGACTTGTTTGACGACCAGAAATATGCCAGTGGCATATTGGCGGAAGGAGTCGCCAAAGTCGGTTGTCGGTTTATCAACTATCTAACCAAGATGTGTAGTCCTGCCCTTGGTTTTTTAGGTATCTTTTTTGGCAGCAAAAAAGATACTGCTCGGTTCCTGGCAACAGGAACATTAAGATTTAAAAAATTTCTTGACCGATTCTAAATCGCGGTTTAGCCACGATACGCGGTTGTCGATTTCTTCTAGGCCGATTAGGATGTTGCGTTTTAGGGCTAGTTGGTTTGTCTTGGGCTCAAAGAATTTTTTGTATTTGGCGGCCCAGTCTTTGGTGTTGCAAATTGCGGCGGCGTAGCGCGGCCAGCTGTCGTAAGTTGCTTCCTGGCGGTAAGTTTGTTCTACCCAGCTCCAGTTTGCTACCAGCCAGTCCCAGGCAATTTCGCGCGTGTAGCGGTTGACCAGCAGGTAGACCAGCCAGTGGTCGGCGTCTTGCGGTTTGATGATTTTGGTGTCCTTGATTCTGCCTAGCAGAACCTTGGCTTGCGTTTCGGAATGAGTTAAAGTTAGAGCGGCTGAAATGTCTGATTTTAGTTCGCTGTTATCCGACTTATCGTGCAGCTTTATTAAATACTCAAACGCGTTCGGAACTTTTTGCTTAACGGCTACGCCGAACACGATGCTACGCAGTTCTGCTGGCATAGCTTTTGAGTCCATTTTGTAATCTTCAAACAAAGACTTGGCTTTGGCGATAATTTCCGGATCTTCGGCGTAGGTGCCTAGGGCGATAATTGTGGCGCGCAACTTTTGGTCGGCGGCGGATTCATCTGACTTTTCTTGCCAGCCAAGACGCTTAAATTCATTGGCTATTAATTTACGCGCTAAGGCTTTTATGGCTGACTCAAGTTTTTCGCCTAAGTCTATAAACCGTTTGGTTTCGCCGATGATTAACGAAATCATATCCCAAACCGGCTGGCTGTTTTCGTTTTTATAGGCGCCGAGCATTGTCAAAATATTGCCGTACGGTTCGTAGCCGGCGCGGGCCATCATGCTGCCGCCGTTTAACAGCATCAATCTGTCGGCCGCGTTAAATTGCTGGCTGGCGACCATGTCTACCACGGATTTTTTCTGCTCGTCCGTAGCGTAGCGAACCAAGTAATGGCCTTTGGATCCGGAATTTAGAACCATGGTTTTGGCGTCTTCAAGTTTTAATTCTTTCGCGGGTGAGCTAAAAATGTCTGGCTGACCGGAACTTTGAGTAAAAAGTGGCACAGGCCATAATCTGTCATGATCTGACTTTTTAGGATTGTCTAAAAATTGTTCTTGTTTTAAGCTAACATTTTTGCCGTTTTGCGTAATGCTGATTAGTGGAAAACCGGAGCGTTCTAGCCACGGATTCATAAAAGCCGCGATGTCGGTTTTGCTGGTTTCCGATAGCGCCGCCCACAAATCGTCGCCAGACGTATTTTTATAAGCATGCCTGGCAAAATAATTTGTCAGGCCTTTTTTAAAAGCCGCTTCGCCTATGAAATTTTTTAGCATATAAAGTAGCCGGCCGCCTTTGGCATAGACGATTGACGGGTCGAATAATGTGCTGATCTCGTCTGGATGATTGACCGCGGTTTTAACGGCTTGTACGCCAGGCGTGGCGTCGCGTCGCAAGGCTGATAAACCCTCGTGGTTAATAAAGGTGTCCCAAACTTGCCACTGCGGAAACATAGCGTCCACAGCTTGGTATTCCATCATATTGGCAAAGCTTTCGTTGAGCCACAAATCATTCCACCAGCGCATAGTCACCAAATCGCCAAACCATTGGTGCGAGGTTTCGTGGGCGATAACTAGCGCGATTGATTCATATGTACTTTGCGACGTTTCGTCCGGATAGGCTAGTAGCACGCGCTCGCGGTAAGTTATAAGTCCCCAATTTTCCATAGCGCCAACGGCAAAATCCGGCAGGGCGACGTGGTCGGATTTCGCCAAAGGATAAGCCACATTAAAATAATCTTCGAAAAATTCTATCGAACGCTTGGCCGTATCGACCGCGAAATCCAGCGCATCAGTTGGCTGCGCCACCGTCGCCCAAACGTTTACTTCCGTGCCATTTTTGGTTTTGCTGGTTCTGTGGTGCATTTCGCCGACCACAAAAGCCAACAAATAAGTCGACATTCTGGGTGTTGTTTGGAAAGTTGTTAGTTTGTAGTTTGTAGTTTGTAGTTTTGGCTTTCTATCAACTAAAAACTCTAAACTATCAACTGCCTGCTCTTTCTCGATCGGCGTGTTAGATAACACGGTTTCGCCTTTTGGCGTGGTTAGCGTCAGGTCAAAAGTAGCTTTGGCTTCGGGTTCGTCGATGCAAGGAAAAGCCTGGCGTGCGTAATGACTTTCAAGCTGGGTAGCCAGCAACATTTTGTGTTTGCCATTATGTTTGAATGGACAGGGATAAATACCATTCATATCGCGCGTGATTTGGCCGCTAAATTCCAGCGTAACCGTATAATTCCCCGGATAAATCATAGCCTCAGAATGCAGGCGCACTTCGTCGAAACTTTTGTGATTATTGATTCGGCTGACAGCAATTTCTTGCTCGCCCTTTTTATCGTGTTTAATAATTTTGGCGGATTTAATTTTCAAATCTTTTTGGTGGAATGTTAGCCGCTCGGCCGGGCGGCCGGCTTTGCGGCCGCTAATTACGACCTGGCCGCCAAAAACCATATTAATTTTGTCCAAAGTCAAATCCAGCGCATAATTTTCCGGCACAAACTGCTCCAATAATCGCCGGACTTGCTTGCTCATAAAAACTATTTTAGCACGCCGGCCGATAAGTTCGTCCTGGCAAAGTGGTCAATATTTGCATTAAAAACTAATAAATTTTACAATATTAATATGAAGCAAGTCGGCAGTGCGCTTTGGCTGCATGGTTATGGCACGCATCCTGGTTTTGATGAATTGTGTGCTGCTGCTTCTGAAACTGCTTATCGGCATGACATTGCCCTGGAAATTCCGCCATTAAACCGGCGCCAGCAAGACCCAGACCGGGTGGTTGTGCCGTCGCTGGACGAGCAAATTGAAAAAGTTAAAAATTATCTCGATCGGGGTCCGGATGAAATTATCTGCCACTCTTTTGGTGGTTTGATTCTGGCGCTGGCCTGCTGCGATCGCACGCCATCGGCTCAGCAATTAAGCCTGCTGGCGCCGCCGCTCAACGTCACAAGCGACAGGTTTATTAAAGATTTGCGCCGTCCAACCGATCATGATCAAATTGAGGCTAGCGCTTTCGGCGGCGCCTATGGCCGCTTGGGCTGGATGTGGCACGGACAAGCGCAAACTATGGTCGTATCGAATGATTTTATCGAGGGCGTATCGCCTGCGCACATTAAGCCATTAGCCTTAATCGGTAATTTGCTTGGCAAATTTGCAAAGCCTCAGATTTTTAGACCAGGCCTCGATGAACGCCTGGGCGATCAAGCCGATCAATATGGTCGTCTTGGCGAATTAGCTACCTGCCAAATTATTGACGTGCCAAACGCTAGCCATAGATTTAGGGGCATGGAACTTGAGATTGCCAGCGACGCTCTGCTTGGCCTGGAAATTTAAAGCTTAAGCAATTTCAAAAAGGCTGCGGATTAAGCGCAATAACCGAGTTTGTTTTAATTTTTAAGTTGACAGACGCTGTCATTAGAACATATAATTGTAACTGGTTAATTATTAGTCGGCCGGCAGGTCGACTTTTTTCATCGAAAGGGGCTAGATTAATCGAAATATCAGCCGATAGGCTGGCCAAAAATGGTCAATCAAAATTGTAAAATGTTAAATGGAACGGAGTGACTTTATGGATCTGGATATTAAACAATTAGCGCTGGCGCTAAAAACTATTGCTGAGGAAAAAAACTTGCCGGAAGCCACGGTGCAAGAAGTTGTCGAGCAGGCTTTGGCGGCGGCTTATCGGCGCGATTACGGCGAGCGCGAGCAGGAAGTGCGTGTCAGCATGAATCTCAATACCGGTGACGTCGACGCTTATGTTACCAAACAGGTTGTCGATAAAGCGGAGCAGCCGGCTTATGAAATTAGCCTAAAAGATGCTTCGGTTATCAAGAAAAACGCCAAAATTGGCGACGAAATTGAAACATATCAAAAGGTTACGAGCTTCGGCCGTGTGGCTGCGCAGACGGCCAAGCAGGTAATTTTGCAACGGTTAAACGAAGCCGAGCGCGAAATCATTATGAGCGAATTCGAAGGCCAAATCGGCAGCGTGATTAACGGCATGGTGTCGCGCGTCGAGGGCAACGTGGTGCGCATCGAACTCGGCCGCGCGCAAGGCATTATGCCCAGATCCGAGCAAATCCAGGGCGAGCGCTATTATCCCGGCCAGCGGCTAAAAGTTTTTCTAAAAGACGTCGAGCGCGGCTTCCGCGGCCCACAATTAATTCTGTCGCGCGGCAATAACGAATTTATCAAATGGCTGTTCCGCGCCGAAGTGCCGGAAATGGAATCCGGCGCCGTCGAAATCAAAGGCATCGCCCGCGAAGCCGGCGTCCGCAGCAAGATCGCCGTGCATTCCACCGTGCCTAATGTCGATCCGGTCGGCACTTTCGTAGGCGGCCACGGCACCCGCGTCAACGCCGTCGTTAGCGAAGTTGGCGAGCAGGAAAAAATCGACATCATCGTCTGGAGCGACGATCCGGTTAGCTACATTCAAAACGCCCTCAGCCCGACCAAAGTCACACAAGTCAAACTAGACGATAAAACCAAAAAAGCCAAAGTCATCGTGCCTGAAGACCAGCTCAGCATCGCCATCGGCAAAGCCGGCCAAAACGTGCGCCTAGCCGGCGTCCTAAGCGGCTACGAACTAGACATCGCCGCCGAAAAATCCGCTAGCGCCGCCGCCGAACCGGTAGCTAGGGCCGAGTCGCAAACCGAAACCGAACCGGCCGCTGCCGAACCGCCCAAAATCCCCAAACTCAAGAAAAAAGAACAACTGGAAAGCTCGCTATTAGAAGCCATCGACGAAAACGGCGAGCAATAATTTGCTTCCGCGGGAGCAAATTATTACAGCAGACAATAGTTTTAGATAGTAGCTAGCCTGACGCAATCGCTGGCGCGATGGTTTTAGTTGAGCAGTGCAACCGCTTTAGGCTAACTGCTATCTGCCATCTACTAACTACTAATTAGCACTCTTGACAGCCGAGTGCTAATTAGGCTAATATTGAAATGTGCTGCATGCCACCAAAAATACCACCAAAAAACGCTAGCACAAAGTGATTGATAATTAAATGGCAATGCTTACAGGAATATTAAAGCGAAAGGTGGTAAATTAGAATTATGACGTCGAAGACAGCCAGTTTTATAAGAGAAAAAGAGCAGCCCGAGCAAAAATCGCATTTTTTGCCCGGAGCGATGAGAAAAAACCGTAGGTTTTGTCTCATAAGCCGGAGGCGCTAACTATGATGCCAAATTCACCGGATTTTCAAGAATTTTTAGGACATTTGACTAATAATGCTCTGAGTAGTTTGAAGCACGCCGATGCCATCGCGCGCAGTTTTGGCAGTGCCTATGTTGGCACCGAGCATTTGCTTTTGGGCTTGTTGGCGCAAGATTCGTCGATTGGCGCGAAAATGCTGGAAGACGCTGGCGTGACGCTCGACCGCGCGCGGTTGGCGCTCAATTTAACGCCCAAATCTTTGGCCATAAATTTGGGCTCTAAGGGTTTGAGCGAAACTACCAAACTGACGCTCAGAATGGCCTACGACGTGGCGCAAGAATATGACCAAGAATTTTGCGGCACGGAACACATTTTGTTTAGCATTTTGAACCAGAAAAACGCCCGCGCCACGGTGCTGTTGCGCGACATGAGCGTCAATATCGACGATTTATTAAATAATTTGGAGCAATCTTTAAGCCGTCAGCAGTTTACGGGTGGCGAGGCTGTCGGCGCGCCCGGCGTGCGCCGCGGCGGACGCAGCAAAATGCCCAAAACGGCGCTGGATTATTACGGTACCGATTTGACAGCGCAGGCGCGCGCCGGCAAGCTCGATCCGGTGATTGGCCGCGAGCCGCAAATTCGGCGCGTCATCACCATTTTGAATCGACGGCTAAAAAATAACGCTGTTTTGATCGGCGAACCGGGCGTCGGCAAAACCGCCATCGCCGAAGGTCTGGCGCAGCGGATTGTGGCCGAAAACGTGCCCGATAGCCTGCTCGACAAAAAAATCGTCATGCTGGATTTGACTGGCATGATCGCCGGCACCAAATACCGCGGCGAATTCGAAGAACGGCTGAAAAAAGTTTTAACCGAGCTAGAGAGCGACAACAAGACGATTATTTTTATCGACGAGTTGCATTTGATCGTCGGTGCCGGCGCGGCCGAAGGTGCCTTGGACGCTGGCAATATTTTGAAGCCGGCGCTGTCTCGTGGCAAAATCCAAGTTATCGGCGCCACCACGACCACAGAATACGCCAAATACATCGAAAAAGACGCCGCTCTGGAGCGCCGTTTCCAGGCCGTTAAAGTCAGCCAAGCCACGCCGGCCGAAACCTTGTCCATCCTAAAAGGCTTAAGAAGCCATTATGAAAAATACCACGGCGTGGCCGTCAGCGACGAAGTTTTGGGCGACATCGTCAATCTGTCTAAACGCTACATTAACGACCGTTTTATGCCCGATAAAGCCATTGATTTGCTCGACGAAGCTTCGGCCAATTTGCGCGTCGACAAAGGCAAAAGTTCGCCCGAAGCGCGCAAACTGCAGAAAGAAATGAAACAAGTCAATCTGCGGATTGATGAAGCCGTCGAAACCGAAGATTACGAACGCGCGGCGCGCTTCAAAACTCGCGCCAGCCAAATCGCGGCCGAGCTCAAAAAACTGCAAGAAGTGCACCAAACCGGCGCCAAGCGCCTGAGGCTATCGAGCGAAGATGTGGCGCAAGTCGTTTCGCGCATGACCGGCGTGCCGGTAACCAAAGTCATCCGCGCTGAAGCCAAATATTTGCTGGGCCTGGAAAAAA
This sequence comes from Saccharimonadales bacterium (SeqCode), assembly GCA_050730835.1. Taxonomy (GTDB): domain Bacteria; phylum Patescibacteriota; class Saccharimonadia; order Saccharimonadales; family UBA4665; genus JBOHNS01. The sequence goes on along the minus strand of JBOHNS010000020.1, from coordinate 12,573 downwards.
CTTTAGGCCGGCATATCATTGGCCAATCGGAAGCCGTCTCGGCCGTGGCCCGCGCTGTGCGGCGCAACCGTTCCGGTGTTTCTAGCGAAAAGCGCTCCATCGGATCGTTTATTTTTCTAGGCCCCACGGGCGTTGGCAAAACGGAGCTGGCTAGAGTTTTAGCTAGAGAATTTTTCGGCAGCGATGACTGCCTAATCAAAATCGACATGAGCGAATTTGGCGAACACTACAACGTGTCGCGCCTAGTTGGCGCGCCAGCCGGTTACGTCGGCTACGATGATGGCGGCCAATTAACCGACAAAATCCGTCGCCAGCCCTACAGCCTGGTTCTCTTCGATGAAATCGAAAAAGCCCACCCCGATGTTTTCAATATGCTGCTGCAAATTCTAGAAGACGGTACATTAACCGACGCCAAGGGCCGCAAAATAGATTTCAGCAATACGATTGTAATCATGACTAGCAATATCGGCGCCGAAAAACTGCAAAAGGAAGCCAACCTAGGTTTCCAGGCCGATAATTCCAGCGAGCTAAAAGACCTGGACGCCATGCACGAAAAAAACAAGCAAAACGTGCTAGACGAACTCAAAAAACTAGTGCGCCCCGAGTTTCTAAACCGCGTCGACAAAACCATAGTTTTCCGCGCGCTAACCCGCCAGGACATTTCGAAAATTATCAATTTGCAAATTAACGAACTGCGCGAACGACTAGCCGGCCGTGGCCTGGGTCTGGAATTAACGGCCAGCGCCAAGCGCTATTTATTGGATAATGGCTACGATGCCCATAATGGCGTGCGCCCGATGCGCCGGCTAATCCAAGACACCATCGAAGACGACGCCGCGCTAGGCTTGCTCGACGGCCGCTACGCTAAAGGCGACATCCTGCGCGTCAGCGCCGCCAAAGGCGAGCTGATTTACGAAAATATCAACGAAGCCAAAACCGCCAAATCTAAAAAATAATATTTGTTGAGCTTTGATCATTGATCCTTGAACGTAGACTTTTGATCTTTTTTAAATGATCAATCAAAAATGTTCTAGGAATATTCAATGTTCAAAGGTCAATGTTCAACTCTTTTCAGTTGCTCGTGTTAAACTTATAACTAATTATGGCCAAGAAATCAGCGGCACGGTATGTTTGCGAGAATTGCGGGGCGGTTAGTTCGGCTTGGGCTGGGCGCTGCGCTACCTGCGGCGAGTGGAATAGTTTAAACGAAGAAATTAATTTAACAATTTCTAAATCTGGCGCTAGCGGGCAGGCGCTAAAATCCGAAGATGTTACTAGCTTGGCTAGCAAAAAGCTAGAGCGGCTCAAGACCGATATTCAAGACGTTGATAATGTTCTAGGCGGCGGCTTGGTGCCAGGTAGCGTTACGCTGCTAGCGGGACAGCCAGGAATTGGTAAAAGTACATTGCTATTGCAGCTAGCCTACGCGGCGGCTGGCAAGGCGGCGACGCTGTATGTTAGCGGCGAAGAGTCGGCCCAGCAAGTTAGCATGCGGGCGAAAAGACTAGGAGCTAATCGCTCTAGCTTGCAGTTAGCTTCTAGTAATTCGGCGGACGACGTGGCGCTAACGATTTTAAAAGACAATTATAAGCTAGTAATTGTCGATTCCGTGCAAACACTAACTTGCAATGATTTAAATTCGCCCGCTGGTAGCGTCAGCCAAATTTCCGGTAGTACGCAGCTAATTATGGCGGCCGCTAAACAAACTAATACTGCTGTGATTCTAGTCGGGCACGTAACAAAAGAGGGCATGATTGCCGGGCCGAAAGTGCTAGAACACGTCGTGGACGTAGTTTTGCAGCTAGAAGGCGAAACTTCTAGCGGATTTAAGGTTTTGCGCTCTAGCAAAAATCGGTTTGGATCTACGAACGAGGCGGGAATATTTGAAATGACAGAAAGTGGCTTGCAAACGGTAGTAAATCCATCGGCGGCGCTGCTAGCCGAGCGTCAAGTTTGCGATGGTTCGATAGTGCTAGCTACGCTAGAAGGCAATCGTCCGGTATTGGTAGAAGTCCAGGCGCTAGTTAATAAAACGTCTTATGGCTACCCGAAACGCGCCGCTAGCGGCATGGATTTGAACCGCGTTAATTTGCTAGTAGCCATGTTAGAGCGACGAACCAAACTAAATTTATCGGACAAAGACATTTATATAAATATCGTTGGCGGTTTGCGGCTTAGCGAGCCAGCAGCCGACCTAGCGGTTTGTCTAGCGATAGGTTCGGCCGCTAAAGGTTTGCAGCTAAAAGCTAATGCCGTGGTTTTTGGCGAAGTCGGGTTATCTGGCGAAGTCCGCCGTGTGCCGTTCGTGGAAAAGCGCCTAAATGAAGCCAAAAAGCTAGGCTTTGATTCTGCTATCGGCCCAACCGACCGTTCAAACAGCGGTAAAAAATCGACAATGCTAAAATCCGTACCAGACGTTAGAACTGCCCTCAACCAATTCCTAGAAAAAGACTAGCTAACGGTTATAGTGTTCGACGGATCGCCGTTGTCGTCTTGAGCCGTGATTGTATCGCCCTTTTGGGCGGTTCCGGAGCAGGACATGCTATTTGTTTGACAGACTTGAGTCCCATCCTGATTGATTACTTGGTAGTTGGGGCTGCCGCCAGACCAAGAAAAAGTAGCCTGGCCCTTAACCGACATAGCCGGGTTCAAGGTTATCGTTGAGTTTTTCGATGGTGGCGGTGCTGATTTTAGGCCGGTTACCTTTACATTGGAGCTGCCGCCGGTGTAGAGTACGCTGCCTACGGCTTGGGCGCTGACGGAGTCGCCGTTTTTAACTTTTATACCATTAAACGTGTGGTTAAACGGGCTACCAGCACTCATGTTGGTTGTGGCTACGGTTTTGCCGTTGACGATTAGCGATAGCGTGCCGGCTGGCGAGGCTGTGTAGGATCCGCCAGCTAGCGGGTGCGTACCCTGGCTTACCGCGACGGTAAAGTTGCAGGTTTTGGTGGCCGAATCGCAGTTGGCCGGACTGGAAATATTAAGCGTTGGCGGCGAATCGCTGCAATTATGAACGTTGTCGGTTTGGCTTGGCGCGGTGGCGTTGGCATTATGGCTTTGGTTCGGCGGGTAGAAAATGTCAACCGAAAAGGCATTGCTGTTGGCGTTGTAGGCGGTTTGTTTGGCCAGCGGCGGCGTGCAGCTGGTGGCCAAATAGCCAGAGACTTTGTCGATAGTTGCGGCGGTGTTGTTGGTTTTGGGCGACACGTACCAAGCGGGATAAAGATCTTTGGACGGGCCGGGTTCTTCGGAGCCAAGGCCGACATGGCTGCGCTGAACATAGGCTGGCAAGGTTTTGATGTCGGCTGGCTGCTGCCAATTGACGGGTTTGCCGCCAACCATATTTAGTTCTTGTTCGGCCAAATTTCGAGTTAACGGCTCTGTTAGGTATTCCATTCCGCCGGCTCTTAGCGCTACGTTGCGAGTGTGGTAACCGACCCAGCTAACGGTGGCGTACTGAGTATTCCATGACGTCATTAGGCCGTCGAAGTTGTCGTTAGTGGTACCGGTTTTCACGGCCAGATCCCATCCCTTATAGTGCTGGAATTTATAGCCGCCGGCCGATAGCGGCGTGCAATTGGTCGCGCTACAGCTGCCCGGCAGGTAAGTGGCCCGGGGATCGTCTAGCATGTTGTTTAAAATGTAGGCGGCGTCTTTGCGGATGACTTGTTTGCCTTTAGGTTGTTTCCATTTGTAAATGGTTTTGCCGATGGAGTTTTTTATGCCTAGAATGTAGGTGTTTGGTATGGAATTGCCTAGTCTCGCTAGCGTGGCGTCGCCATTGACGTGCTGGTCCAGATGTAAATAGGCGCCGTCGCCGATGGCGGCCGAGCCGTAGCATTGCGTGGTTTTGGTTAGTTTGGCGTCGCTGTAGCACTGGTAGGCATTGGGTGCGTTCATCATAGAGTCGGCGGTTTGAATAGTTTTGTTAACGCCTGTAGTTAGCATGGTTTTGACGGCTGGCACGTTGCGCGAACCGGCTAGGGCGTAGCGCAAAGTTTCGGCGCCCGGAAAGCGGAAATCGTAATCTTCCAGGCAGTTGCCGCCGTGCAACGGCTCGGCTTTGTTGGTGCAGGGATAGCCCGGTAATGGTTGCTGGACGTCGTATAGTACCGAACCGGAGCCGACGTTATTGTGGTCATTAATAAATATACTGTAATCGTATGGTTTGAAGCTGGAGCCAGGTGGGATTTTGGCGCTGTGAGCATAATTGATCTGGCCGTAGTTGGGATTAGAAAAGTCCACGCCGCCAACTTCCGCCACAATTTGCCCAGTTTTGACTTGCTCGGAAACTATCGCTTCTTCGTCGCCACCGTAAGCTTTAACATTCGGTAGATTATTCTGGATGTCAGTTTCGGCGGCTTTTTGGATTTTCATGTTTAGCGTGGTGGTCACTTTCCAGCCGCCGCGGTCGACGGTTTTACTGCCGAATTTTTGATTAAGCTCGTCTTTGGCGGCCAGCACAAAATACGGCGCTTTGATGCCGCTGTATTTCGGTTTTAGTTGATGGACTTCGGCCAGAACATTGACTTTTTTGGCGGCGTTGGCCTGGGCCTTGGTGATGTAGCCTTGCTTGGCCATTAAGTCGAGCACGTAATGCTGGCGACCGAGCAATTTTTGCTTGCTAAATTCGCTGGAGTACGGCGAATAAATGCTCGGCGCCTGCGGCATTGACGCCAACATGGCCGATTGGGCCAGCGACAGTTTGGCGGCCGTGGTATGGAAATAATCTTGGGCGGCCGCTTGCACGCCGTATTCCACGCCGCCGTAGGGCGCGACATTCAAGTAGCCGTTCAGGATGTCTTTTTTAGAATATTCGCGCTCCAAATCGACGGCCAGGATTAACTCTTTTACCTTGGTGCTGATAGTTCGACTGCCAATCAAGTTTTCGTTCAATTTAACAACTTGTTCGGTGATGGTGGAAGCGCCCTGGACGTTGCCGCTGCCAAAAACATCATGCAAGGCGGCGCGGAAATAGCTGCTCAAACTAAAGGCGCCTTCGTGGTAAAAATTTTTGTCTTCGACGGCCACGGTGGCGTGCTTCATGTTGTTAGCAATTTTGTTGGATTTCACCGGAATCCGTTTGACGGCCTTATAATCTTGCCATAATAAAGTTTTGCCAGTGCGGTCGTAATAACTGATGCTGCCGCCCAGATTGGCGCCGGAAATGTTTTTCAGCTGCGGCAAATCCTTGCGAAAATAGGCGAAGGCGCCGATTAATAATATGAAGATTACAACAATTGCCACGCCGCCGAGTTTCAGCGCCATAATGACGCCCTCGCGGCTAAACCAATAGCCAGCCAGGCGTTTCGGGTGCAGGCGATAAAGCAAGCGCTTGACGGGCGATTTCGGCAAAGTTGCCAGGCGCGTGGCGCGGCGCTGGCTTTTAAGGTCGCGTTTGGCGCGGCGGCGATCGCTCAAACTGCGGTTGAGTTTTAAGCTGTTGCCGCTTTTGGTCTTGGGCTTTGACTGGGCAGCCGATTTTCGGGCTCGCTGCCGCCCGCGTGGCTTAGAAGCTGTCATGGCGCTTTAATTGTCTCCGTATCGTTGATAATGCTTATTATAGCAAACATTGGTGCGCTCCAACTACGTTTTTTGGGGGCGATTTTAAGCTGTCTTTCAGAATCCGCCCAAGCTAGTTTATAATTAGCCTTATGACATTGTCCGAAGAGCTGGCTGAGCGCGGTTTTTTAAACCAAACCACTTATCAAGACATTAAGGTTTTGGACGGCGCTGCCATTAGCTTTTATTGGGGCGTCGATCCTAGCGCCGATTCTATGACGATTGGCAATTTTGCGGCCGCCATGATGGTCAAACATTTTATCCGGCACGGCCACAAAGCGTTTTTATTAGTCGGTGGCGCCACCGGCATGATTGGCGACCCGGACGGTAAAGCCCAAGCACGCAACCCGAAAAGCCTAGACGAAATTGCCAAAAATAAGCACGCCATCGCCGCTCAATACCGGAAAATTTTTGAAGGCCAGAATTTCGAAATCGTCGATAATTATGACTGGTTTAAGACTATCAATTATTTGGAATTTTTGCGCGACGTCGGCCAGCACGTGCCGATGCGCCAAATGCTAGCCCGCGAATTCGTGCAAACCCGGCTAGCCGAAGATGGCGCCGGCTTGAGCTACGCCGAATTCAGCTATTCATTAATTCAAGCCTACGATTTTTTGCATCTTAATAAAGAACATAATGTTACGCTGCAAGTCTGCGGGGCCGACCAATGGGGCAATTCTGTCGCCGGCGTCGATTTAATCCGCCGTTTAACCGACCAAGAAACTCACGTCTGGTCCGCGCCGCTAGTCGTCAACAAAACCACTGGCGTCAAATTCGGCAAAAGCGAAGATGGCGCCATTTGGCTGGACTCGGGCAAAACCAGCGTCTACAAATTTTACCAGTTTTGGCTTAATCTTGATGATGCCGGCGTAGCAGATTACCTAAAAATTTATACGTTACTAGATAAGCCAGCAATCGAAAAAGTCATGGCCGAATTTAAGGCCAACCGCGGCGCCCGCAAAGCCCAAAAAACCTTGGCCTATGAAGTTACCAAATTGGTTCACGGCCAAGCTCAAACCGATTCTGTCCAAAAGGCCAGCCAAGTTTTATTCGGCGACGCCAACTTTCTAGAACTAGCAACAAACGAAATCGAAATCTTAAAAAACGAATTAAAAGTTATCAAAGCCGATAGCGACTTGGCTGCTACGATGGTCGGCGCCGGCCTGGCGGCGTCTAACAGCGCGGCCGTGCGACTGATCAAATCCGGCGCCGTTAATATCAATAATCAAAAAGTCGTGCCCGGCGACAAAATCGATTTTCGCCCGGGCGATAATTTGCTAAGATGCGGTAAAAATAATTTTGCCATCATCGAAAAATAAGTTTAAGCTAAATGAAGTTTTATGGATAAATCAACCGCAACCGCGCCGCGCCGCGCCGACCAATATAATGACCCCGAGCACAATTATCTAAAATATTGGCAGGGGCGCGACTACGAAAACCAGGCCGAAATTATGGCCATCAAACGTTTATTAGACGGCCAAAAATTCTGCCACGCCGCCGACATTGGCGGCGGCTACGGCCGGTTATGTATTTTATTACTAAATTATGCCCGGCGCGTCAGTTTGGTCGAACCCAGCCAGCAGCAGCTCGACATCGCCCGCGAATTCCTGGAAGGCTATAAAGAAATCGACCGCTTGCTAATGCAGGCCGACGACCTGAAATTCAAAGACGGCTCGATCGATCTTGTAACCATGATCCGCGTCATGCACCACTTGCCCGATCCAGCGCCGGAATTCGCCGAAATCCAGCGCGTCTTGTCCGATGACGGAGTAGCAATCATAGAAGTAGCCAATTATATGCACGGCGTAAACCGCCTAAAGCACAAACTAAAAGGCCAGCCCATGCCCAAACAACCAGTCGACATCCGCTCACGAATTAACCGCCGCGAAGACGAAATCCCGTTCGTCAACCACAATCCCTACACGGTCATCAAGCAGCTAGAGAAAGCCGACTTGCACGTAGAACGCATCCTGTCAGTCTCTAATTTAAGAAGCCAAGGCCTAAAAAAGGTCATGCCCAAAAACATGATGCTAGCGGTAGAAGGAATTTTGCAACCAAAGCTAGCCAAAAGCTTCTTCGGTCCCAGCATCTTTTTTCTGGTCAAACAAGCCCAAAAATCCACTTCATAATAATCTTGCGGCAATAATTATTAAATGATATTATTATAAAAATTATGGGGTATCCCGAGAATATTTCCGGTTTTGATGATACTGGGCTGGCAATAGCGCCGCTTGACGTGCCCGAGCCGTGCCGCAAGTGTCCGGCCATGGCGGAACTGATTGAAGACTATGATAATCTGAATCGGCGCTACCAGCATGTCCGGACTATTGCAGAATTAGACATTATGCCTGGTATGCCCGGTGAAATGCGCAGCCAATTAATTGCTATGTTGCAGCGAGAGCAGACTTGCCAACTGCAGCGCGACGGCATGTCTCCAGAGTTGGTCGTTGATAAAGTAGAAGCCGCTAACCATGCGGGCCAATAGGGTTGGCATTGAACATCGCGCAAACATCTGCACAGCTACCGCGCCGAATCCCTATTCCAATAAGGCACGAGTTAAGCATAGTCAATCATAATCTTTAATAACTTTTACAGCCGACTAGCCTATAATAAAAAACTATGACTAGCGATAGTTCGCTAACGGATTTAAAGAGCGTGGGCGAAGCGCTGAGTAAAAAATTAGCTTTGCTTGGTCTGTTTAAAATTTCTGATTTGATTGATTTTTATCCCAGGCGCTATGAAGATTATTCTAATATTTCGGCGGTTGCCAAAATCCGGCCGGGCACAGTTACGATTAAAGCGAAAATTAAGCAAGCTAATGGCCGCTACGTGCGCCGCGGTTTGCACATCACGGAAGCCGTGGCCAGCGACGATTCTTCCAGCGTGCGCTTGATTTGGTTCAACCAGCCGTACCGCGCGCAGGCGCTAAAATCCGGCGTCGATTATTATATTTCCGGGCAATTCGAACTAAGCCGCCAGCGTTACGCCATCATGAATCCTAGCGTCGAACTAGCCAGTGATTTCCCAATCAATACCGCTAGAATCGTGCCGGTTTATCGACAAACAAAAGGCTTAACCAGCCAGCAAATTCGACGATTAATCCGCCAATGTTTGCCGCTAATCCGCTCGACCCAAGAAACTTTGCCAAGCTGGCTCATCAAAGACCAAAAATTAATTGCTAGAGCTGACGCCATAGCAAACATGCATTTTCCGGCTTCCAGCGCTAAGCTAGCCGAAGCCCAAAAACGCCTAGGCTTCGAAGAAGTTTTCGAATTAAGTCTCGCCAGCCTATTAAATAAGCAAGAACTCAAAACCGAAAAATCGCCAGCCGTGCCGTTTATAGAAAAAGTCGCAAAAGATTTCGTAAAAAATTTGCCATTCCAATTAACCGACGCCCAAAGAAAATCGGCTTGGCAAATTTATCAGGACATGCAAAAGACGCAGCCGATGAACCGTTTAATCGAAGGCGATGTCGGCTCTGGCAAAACTGCCGTCGCGGCCATGGCGGCGTTAATGGTTATAAATAATGGTCACCAGGTTGCGCTGATGGCGCCGACCGAAATTCTGGCGCGCCAGCATGCCGAAACTTTATACGAATTATTAAAACCGCTCGGGCTAGCCGACAAAGTCGGCTTGCTTGTCGGCGGCCTTAAACCGCAACAAAAAACCGCAGCCCATAAAAACATTAATTCCGGCCAAATCCAATTTATCGTCGGCACGCACGCGCTAATTCAGGAAAAAGTCGACGTCCATAATCTAGAATTAATCATTATCGACGAGCAGCATCGCTTTGGCGTCGAGCAGCGCAAGGCCTTAATGGCCAAAGCCGGCCACATGCCGCACGTTTTGAGTTTGACCGCTACGCCGATTCCGCGCAGCTTGGCGCTAACCTTATTCGGCGAACTGGATATTTCAATTCTTGATAGCAAACCGCCCGGCCGGCAAGCAATCACGACGAAAATTTGCTCGCCCAATTCGCGGGCACAATTGAACGCGGCTATCAAACAGGAATTATCGGCCGGCCGCCAAATGTTTGTGGTTTGCCCGCTAATTTCGGATTCTAGCATTTTAGATGCTAATTCTGCCGAAAAAATATATGAACAATTCACCAAAAAAGATTTTAAACAATTCAAAATCGGCTTGTTGCACGGCAAGTTAAAACCAGCTGACAAAAACCAAGTGATGCAAAAATTCGTTAACCATGAATTCGACATTTTAGTTACCACGACCGTGATAGAAGTCGGCGTGGACGTGCCAAATGCTAGCATCATGTTAGTAGAAGCCGCCGAAAGGTTTGGCTTAGCGCAAATCCACCAATTGCGCGGGCGCGTGGGGCGCGGACAACATAAAAGCTTTTGCTATTTAATGACCAGTGATTCTAGCGCGCCTAGTCGGCGCTTACGCGCACTAGAAACTAGCGATGATGGTTTTAAGCTAGCCGAGTATGACCTGGAATTGCGCGGCCCGGGCGCGATTTACGGCGCCTTGCAGCACGGCCAGCTGGACCTAAGCGTCGCCAAACTTAGTGATGCCAAATTAATCGCCGCGGCCAGAAACAGCGCTATAAAATTCGTGGCCGGGCACGAAAATCTGCTAAAATATAATCAGCTAGCCCAAAACATAAACCGGCTGCGGAGCGTTACCAACTTGAATTAGAATATGGAATATGGAATTTAGAATGTGGAATATAGAATATAGAATATGGAATTTAGTTGTTAGGCCAACTTCCAACTTCCAACTTCCAACTTCTACAGCGAGCGAGGCTGGCTGATGTATTCCGGCACAACCCTCAAACCGCTCAAAAAATTTGACGCCCACTTCGGCGTGCACCAAAAAATTGACCGCCTGGCTTTTCGGCTGCTGATGCCGCTAGACGTCGCAACAGCCAAGTTGCCGGGCATCAACCAAATTATCCGCTTCGAAGGTCTGGACGGGCCGGATGGCATCAAACGCAAAAGTCCAGCCGAGGACGAATTGTGGCACTTTTACGACCCCTACGACCCGGCCGACGACCAAATCCTGCAGGTGCTCGAAGATCAAAAAACCAGCCTGATTAAAGCCCTAAAATCCGGCGATAAAACCCGTGCTGCCTTTGAAATGGCCTGGCTGGCGCACGGCCTGGTCGACGGTTTGACGCCGGCGCATCATTATCCCTACGAACAAGAATTGCACCAAGTAAGCGGCCTGAAAAAAGATGAGCGCACTTCCATCAAGGACAAATGGCTGATGCCGGGCGCCACGTTCAGCCGCCAGCTGGCCAACAACTGGCAAATTTGGGGCGATAAAGGCCTGTTTTTTATGCATATGCTGTTTGAAGACGGGCTGGCCGTGATTATTAGTCCGGCGCGTTTTCGCGACCTGAGCCTTGGCTCTGGCGAAATTGCCGCGGCCTATAAAAAAGGCTTGTCGCAATATTTCGATGAGCAAGCCCAGCTCATCGCCGGCTATAAAATTTATGACGATTTTTACCGTTTGGGCTGGACGCCAAAGCTCATGAAAACGATTCACCAAAAATTAATGCCGGCGATTATCAAAACTGTGGCGCTGGCCTGGTACTGCGCTTGTATTGACGCCGGCCTGGCCGAAAATTCGGCGTGAGAATTATCGCCGGCGCTCTGGGCGGCCGGATTTTCGCGGCGCCAGACAACCGCGCCACGCACCCCATGAGCCAAAAAGCCCGCGGCGGACTGTTCAATGCGCTCGGCGATATTGCGGGTTTAACTTTTTTAGACGCCTTCGGCGGCAGCGGCGCTCTAGCGTTCGAAGCCATCAGCCGCGGCGCGGCTAGCGCCCAAATAATCGAAAACGATCGCGCCGCCGCCAACGTAATTGCCGCTAGTATCGCCAAATTACAACTCCAAGCCCAAATCAAGCTAGCTAAAACTTCAGCTGCCACCTGGCTAAAAACTCATCCCAACGATTTTTTCGATATAATCCTGTGCGATCCGCCCTACGACAAACCGGGTTATAATCTGCTAGCAACAATTGCCGCCAGAGCCAAACCCGCCGGCCTAATAATTTTATCTTTGCCGCCCAAAACCATGTTCCATTTGCCAACTTCCAGCTTCCAACTTCTACCTTCCAAAACCTACGGCGACGCCGAGCTAAGCTTTTACCGCCGCTGATGGTTGCTTAAGTGCCACTTCATGGTAGCGTAGCGCGGCAGCGAATAAATAAACATAACTAATCAGCGTGCCGATAATTCCGGCCGCGCCCAAAATGGACGAGACAACTCCGGCGATCAGGGCGAAAACCAGCGTCACACCGATGGTGCCATAAACGTAGCCGCTGACCGGCTTACTTTCATCCGCGCTTTTTCGCATCGATTCGGCGATGCTCAAATCTTGGTCGATTAAATAATAATTGGCCAAATAATAGCGCCTCAGCAAAATCACGCCCGGCACAATTAGCAGAATAAAGCCGATAGCCACAATCACAAAAACCGCAATTCTTAATCCCAAAATTCGCCAAAACCGCTTCAATCCGTAGCGGTAACAAGCCGCTAGCGCTGGATTTTTGCCTTTGGCCGCCTGGACTAATAAATAATACAAGGCCGGCGCGTTAATAATTGTCCACAGCGCGCCGATAATAATAATCAGGCTGCTGGCCAAAGTTAAATTAGAATTAAACGACAAAATCGACACGGATTGGCGGCCCGCCGCGTGGCCACGGGCCAGCGTTTCGCCCAGCTGCAGCACAAACAGCGGCAGCAAAACCAGCACAATCAGGCTGGAATAATGCTGGCGCCACAGCTGCAAACTCGGCCGCACAAAATTCCAGCTCGGCGTTTGCGGTTGGGCCGGCCGTTTGGCCGCCGGATTTTTCGCTTTTGCCATTGTCCGCCAGTATAGCATTTCTTGCCATCCGTCGCCATTTTTCTGAGTTCTCGTTAGAATCCGAACACTACCGGAAAGGTAGAATGTACGGATGGGAGCAACCAAGTTAACAGGGCGGGATCGTGACACTATCGCACGGTTATTTAGTAAAGGGTGTGGAGTAAGAGAAATA
>JBOHNS010000019.1:0-17882 GCA_050730835.1 Saccharimonadales bacterium (SeqCode) | reverse complement strand
GCAGATGATGTCGGCAGTGGAAGTGATGTCAGCCAATTTTCGGCTTCGGCGGGCAACGCTTCCAGCGACGACTCGGTGGCCACGCCGGCGCCAACCCCAGTCGATAGCAGCACGGAAACTAACGAAGCTAGTCCCGAAACCGGAAAATCTGGTCACGATCTCACGCCGTCCGCCGCGGACAATCCCAGCTTTAGCCTGCCCGGCATCGTACCCAAATCGCCGGTTATCAAAAACAGTGCTGGCGGTTATTTAACGGCTCCATCGGTCGCGACCAGCGATTCCGACCAAACTCCGCCGCCGCCGACGTCCAGCGCGCCAAGCATGTCAACGCCGGCCGATTTAACTCCCGACGATCCCGTCAGCCAACCAGCCTCAGCCGCCACAAATTCCACAGACGCAACCAGCCAGCAAGTAGACGAACAACTTGCCAAACTAAGCCAACCAGCCGGCGACAACTCCAGCAACAGCGACCCGCAACTATTACAACTCAAAACCCAAGCCCTGCAGGAATTAACTCCGCTATTAGCCCAGCTCGATCAAACTCCCGAAGAAAAATTCCGCACGACAATGATGATGATTCAAGCCGCCGACAATCAATCGCTAATCCCCGAAGCCTACCAAGCCGCCCATCAAATAACCGACGAAAAAGCCCGCGGCCAAGCCCTATTAGACGTCGTCAACGAAATAAACTATTTCACCCAAAAACAGTCAAATAGCGACTCGCCAGAATAAACGTATATCTTGAGCTGGCATCTATACGATTCAGCTATGAAGAAATAGCACAAATTCTTCCCTGTTAGAGGACGTTCCTTTAATTATATATACTACGCAACATTTTTCCATATTGGGAGGACAGTCCTCCCAATCAATTCTCCGCTTCAGGTTCCACAGAAGCTTAGATTAAAATACTAAAATCAAACAAGGCTACGAATTTATTTCGAAGCCTTGTTTTCTAATTCAGGAAAGAGCAGCCAGAGAAAATATTTTATTTTCCCTGCGCGACGCAAGGAACCTATCTCGGTTCCCTCATTTCGGTTTTACATCATCCCCATGCCGCCACCCATACCACTCATGTCTGGCGCGGCAGATTTTTCCTTTTCGGGGACGTCGACGACCAGCGCACCCATGGTCATGGATGTGCCGGCGATGCTGACGGCATTTTGGATGGCTTCTTTGGTAACGCGGGTCGGGTCGACGATGCCGCTAGCTTTCATATCGACCAGTTTGGCAGGATTATTGACGTCGATGCCCTGCCCAGGTTTGGCGGATTTGGTTTGCGGCAGCCATTCGTCGGCGTTTAGGCCAGCGTTACCAAGCAAAATTCTAAATGGTTGTTCTAGAGCTTTTATTAGCAAGCTAGCGCCGGCTACTACAGAATCGTTTTTGCTTTTACTGGCGGCGCTAGAAGTTAAATTGACTAAAGTTACGCCGCCGCCAGGCACGATGCCGTCGGCTAGCGCCGCTTTGACGGCGTGTACGGCATCATCAACCCGGAATTTCTTTTCCTCGATTTCGGTTTCGGTCGCGCCGCCAACTTTGATGACGGCGACTTTGCCACTGAGCGCCGCGCGCCGCTTTTCCAGATTTTCTTTGTCGTATTCACTGGTCGCGGCGTCAGCTTGGGCAGTAATTTGTTTGATTCTTGCAGCTAGTTCAGCCGCCGAGCCGCCGCCCTCGATAATTGTTGATTCGTCTTTGGTGACAATCACGCGCCGCGCAGAGCCAACCATTTCGATTTCCGCGTTTTCAAATGTGTAGCCGCGGTCTTCGGTAATAACTGTTGCACCGGTTAAAATTGCAATATCATTTAGCACGTCTTTGCGACGATCGCCAAAGGCTGGAGCTTTAATCGCAACGCAGTTAAACACGCCTTTCAAGCGGTTCAAAATCAATGTGCCGAGCGCTTCGCCGTCGACATCTTCGGCAATTAGCACTAAATCTTTTTTGCCAGCTTGGGCTAGTTTTTCTAGCAACGGCAAAAACTCCTGAATGCTAGAGATTTTTTTATCAGTAACAACTACGGCCGCTTTGTCGTAAACCGCTTCCATGCGTGCCGTGTCGGTTACCATGTATGGGCTGACGAAGCCGCGGTCAAAGGTGAAGCCCTCGACGACTTCGCTTTCCAGCTGCAAGCCCTGGCCTTCTTCGACAGTTACAACGCCGTCTTTGCCTATTTTATCCATGACGTCGGCGATCAAATTGCCAACTCCGGCGTCGCCGGCGCTAATGGTGGCAACTTCCGCGACGCGCGAATTTTTGCCCTTGATGTCTTCGCTGAGTTTGGCCAGTTGCGCCATCACGCCGCTAGCCGCCTCTTCCAAGCCCTTGCGCAGCAGCATCGGATTATGCCCAGCGGCAATTAATTTGTTGGCTTCGCTCAAAATGTGATACGTCAAAACCGTTACGGTGGTCGTACCGTCGCCAGCCACATCATTCATTTTGCTGGCCGCTTGTTTGATTAGTTCGGCGCCGACTTTTTGCCCCAAAGTTTCGTCGTCAACATCGGCTAGTTCCACCGCTTTGGCAACACTCACGCCGTCGTGGCTGACCGTCGGCCCGCCGTAGCCTTTGCCGATAACCACGTTGCGCCCTTTCGGACCCATTGTGGTTTTGACAGCATTATATAAAATTTCCGCGCCGCCCAGCACCCGCTTGCGCGCCTCTTCGTCGTAAAAAACTTTCTTCGCCATAATTTAACTCCTTTGATTTACATTTATCCTGTCACATGTCACCAAACTGTAACGATTACCCTGTAACGGTTACATGTTAATGGCTAATGTATCGTGACAGGTTACAAGCTACAGGTTAATTTTTAACCGTTGCCAGCACGTCCTCTTCTTTAACCAAAATGAACTCGTCCGTGCCCAGTTTGATGTCGGTCGTAGAGTAACTTTTATAAATAATCCGGTCGCCTGTTTTGACTTGCTTGACGTCTTTGCCGACGGCTAGAACTTTCGCGACTTTTGGCTTTTCCTTGGCATTATCCGGCAAAAACAATCCGCTAGCGGTTTTGCTAGCCGCTGCTTCGGCCTCGGCCACCACGAAATCTGCCAAAGGTTGAATCGGTACACTCATAAAACCCTCCTTATTAGTATTAAATTTAAAACTTTTGAATAATCATTAGCACTAAGCAACCGCGAGTGCCAACGTTTCAGCACTCACTATAGCGGAGCGCCAATTTCGCTGTCAAGCGATTATTTAGGCTTCATCCGAGCGCTGAACCTGCACAGTCCAATCGGTTAATTCGGTAAAGATTTCGCCGATAACCGCGTCGATGGGATTAACCCGCCGCGACAAGTGTTCGCCCATGTGTATAATTTCAACCTCTTCGCCGGTTAGCTGTTCGCCTTCGCTGTCGCTATAGGCACTTTGAAATTCCTCAGCCTTGTCGTCGGAAATAATGTAGCTTCGCGCTTGGCCGGCTTCGTCGTAACGTTCGACGACGATGTAACCAGGGCGTTCCAGCGAATTAGGATCAAAGCCGGACTGCAAGGTAACGTCTTCGGGCACCGGCATATAGACCATGATTTTTTCTTCGCCGCGGCGCTCCTGGCCCAAATTTTTGTCGGGCTGCAGCAACAGCGAAAAAGCATTATGCGGCTCGTCGTCATCGCCAAACGGCAGGTGAGCGAAAGTCTGCAACACGGTTCGGTCAAACGCCGCCGCGCCCAATCTGCCCTCATCGGCCAGCTTGTCCATGCGCGCTTGCTGAAACGTCAGGTACGCCAGCATGCCGCTAAAAGCCGCGTCAATCAACTCGCGGCGCTGCAAGTCGGCCGTTTCTCCAACTTTTTCGGCCGCCCGCTGGTTAATGGCTGCTCGTTCTTGTTCAAATTTGCTATCAGGAGTTTCATATGAATTCACTTGACCTATATAACACCAAAAATGTTTAACATTGTCAATGATAAAGTTTTGTGCTATGTTAATAATGTCCTAGCACTCTACCGAAAGGCGTGAATGTGCCGTACGTTTCGCAAGGCGTTGGCACTGGAGAAATCCAGGTCAACCTGAGAACCATTGGCGTAGCCGCCAGTGACGAGCGATCTCTCCAGGCCACAATTCGTGGCCTGACCGACACAGATTCAAAGTCCGTTGAAATAAAAGACGGATGGTTGCAATGCCGTATAAAAGCCGGACGACTCCAGTCGCCAAAGCTAGATAAAGTTCTAGCCACGCTAGAGGCCAAAATCATTGGCATCTGCCAGCACAAGGCAGATAACCCAGGCCGTGGCCTCGAGCGCCGCGCCGGCACCAACAAGGATCGTTTCAAAAACGATCCACGCCTAGCAACAAAGGTTTAGAAGTCGGGACACCGACAGGACTGGACGCACGAACGGCGTGTGTTCAGCCCTGTCGGGCACCCGGGCTTGGTTACAGTTAAAAGATATAAATCGTCGCAGGCAATTCGCCTCCATTTATTTCTTACCCAACAAAACCAAGCCCGGCCTTCACTCAAATAAAATCGCAATTATGCTGGCTAGTTAAACCAATAGACGCTTATACTTGGGGAAACTGGAATGAATCCAAAAATAAACCAAACTGTGCTGATGTCCGGCGCCAATTATTTTGGCGATAGCCAGGCCATTAATGTTTTGATGGATGCCAGCTTGCCGGTGGATTTGGCGAGTGCTAAAGCCGAGCACGCGCAAATTCAGTCCGCGCTGGAATCGGCCGGCCTGAAAGTTATTAAAATCGATGCACCAGCCGGACTGCAAGACGGCGTTTACGTGGCCAATTGGGCGCTGATACGCAGCGGCAAAGCTCTGATGTCTCGGCTACCAAACACACGGCGTCCAGAAGAAGCTTATGCTCTAAAAGCTATTAAAAATGCCGGCTTAGAGCCGCTAATTTTGCCAAGCCAAGTCGAGCGCTTCAGTGGCCAAGGCGACTCCCTGCCCTGCGGCGATATTGTTTTTACTCAGTCGCCGTTCCGTACCACTATAAAAGCTCATCAATACCTGAAAGATTGGCTGGGCTTTAGCGAAGTCATCGCACTAGAAACCGAGCCGGCGCGCGATGCTAGCGGCCAAGCAATAATCAACGCCGTAACCGGCTGGCCCGACAGCCCGACCTACGACATCGATCTGGCTCTAGCAATTTTAAAATGGCCAGGTAAAACCCAAAAAGGCCTAATCGCCTATTGCCCGGAAGTTTTTAAACCCGCCAGCCAAAAATTACTAGCCGATTTAAACGCAGTCGATAAAATCACCGTTTCTAAAACAGAAGCCTTGGAATCCTTCGCCCTAAACCTAGTCTCGACCGGCGAGACCGTCGTCATGAACGCCGGCGCACCAAATTTCCAGGCCGCTCTCGAAAGCGACGGCCTGAAAACCATCGCCCTAAACCTGCCCGAACTGCGAAAAGGCGGCGGCTCCATCCGCTGCACCACGCTGACGCTTTAGCATAATTCTTCAGTTTTATAGCTTGCATTTGTAAAAACTAGTTGACTAATTGGCTAAATAATGCTAATGTTTAATTATGTTCCGCGAAGCTATTCCGCTTGACAGCGGCGAAACACAAACACCACAACCAGAATTGCCGGCCAGTCTGGCGGCTGCCGAGCAGGCATTTCACGATTTGCCGTTTGATGAGCGCTTTGGCGCAATGCTTCGGGCTAACGGTCTAACGGCCAGAGACAGCGATAAGCCGATATATTGGCAATGCGCCGCTCAATTTGCTGACGATATTTGCGCAGAAGACCTGGAGCAAGGCGTCGAGCCAAAACAGCTCATTATCAAAGAGTTATTCGCCGCCACGCCCAGTTTTATTTACGACAGCGAGCAACTGAGCCACCCAGTCGACAAAACTTCGCCGGCCGCCGCAGCCGAAAGCCGCGCCGCCAAAGAAAGCGTCAGCTATTTTAATGGTTTAATCCGAGCCGCCGCCGAGCAGTGGCCAGACATGCCTGCTTCGACGCTAGCCAAAAGTCTGATGAATGTCGCCAACACCAGTATCAATAATCCGGCTGTCAAGCAAAGTGCCGCCGGCCTGATTCGCAATTGCGTGCGCGGCGCGCAGCACGAGCTAGCTTTTGGGCAATTACTGGCGGCGGCCGGCCGGCAATTTCGCGGCGCCACAGTGGCGGAAGACTTGCGCGGCATCGATTATGTGGTAGCGCGTCCAGACGGTCGGGGCGCAGACTTTGTCGACGTCAAGGCTTCGCTGAGCGAAATCGAGAGCCGCGGGCAGTCACGCGGGTTTTTTGTTCGAGCAGCAGACGGCCGCTTTATCACCTATTCCCTGCTACTAGACAAAGAATTAAACGATCGCTTTGTTGTGCCAGAAGAACTAGCCATTGAGCGCGGCGCACTGATTGAACAAATGCTTGATTCCGACAAACTTCCCGTCGCCGTATAATTTTCTTTGACTGAGATAAAAATTAGTGTTATAGTTAATTTATGGAGCGCGCTCAGTGGCCAACCATTATAAATTACGAAGTTATTAAGCCGCCAACTTCTGGGCAGGTGCGCGAACTCGTTTTGGGCGCTTTAGGCGTTTCCGACAGCCAGGCAGAGCTGGACATCAAACCTGAAGCCACGCCGTTTTCGCCCGATCCCGAAACAGAAACGATCCAATTTCGCATCGACGCCATGCGTAAATCGACTGATGGCTCGGCAACGTTTATAGGCTCAAATCAAGACACCGAGTCGGTAAACCTGTCGATCGCCAGCAACCCGCAAACACCGGCAAGACTAAGTATGGTGCGCGGTTAAACCTCGGCCGCCACATACATAAGTTATTTTTGCAGCGCCTGGCGAGCGGTAGCGATTTCGTCCCAGGGGTTTTCGCCGTCCAGGCGCTCGATGGTTTTTTCGTGGCCTTTGCCGAGCAGTAAAACTGTGTCGTTGGAATTTTTGGCGCAACCAATGGCGAAGTTGATGGCTTGGCTGCGATCGTGGACTAGGAATAAGTTTTGGTCACGCGTTTTGCCGGATTTTTCGGCGCCAGCGGCGATTTCGGCCATGATTTTTTGGCCATCGGCGTCGCGGTCGTCTTCTTCGGTCACAATCACTTCGTCGGCATATTTGCCAGCCAGTTCGCCCTGCACTGCCCGTTTGGCTTGGTCGCGCCGGCCGGCCGAGCCAAACATGACGATTAATTTGCCGTTGACGACCGGCCGCAAATCCTTGAATAATTTCTCGAAGCTATCCGGCGTGTGCGCGTAATCAACGATCACACTGAATTTCTGCCCCTCGTCAATCCGCGTCATGCGGCCTTCAACGCCGGCCAGCGCCGCAATTCCCTGCTCTATCTGTTCACGCGAAAGTCCAACCGCTCGGCCAACTTGCGCGGCCGCCAGCGAATTATAAACATTAAAGCTACCGGGAATTTTGCAGCGAATCGAATATTTGTCTTGGCCAATGGGCGCCGCGTAGCTTACGCCATCCGCCGACAACTTCACGTCCATCGCGCGCAATTCGCCCTTATTGATGCCATAAAGCAGCGGATGTGCGATGTCGCCGGCGAACAATTTGGCGCTAGGATCGTCAGCGTTAATAATCCCGAGCCGCAAACCGCGACGATTTTTATCAGCCAGTTTGAATAATTTGCGTTTGGCATTGACATAGCGCGCAAAAGTTTTGTGATAATCCAAATGCTCGTGCGTAACATTGGTCATGACGGCAATCGAATACGGCACGCCCCAAACGCGGTTTTGCGCCAGCGCCTGACTGGTGGTTTCCAGCACCAACCATTCGGCGCCCTGCGCGCGCAGCGATTTTAGCCGCTTCATAAGTTCCGGCACCGGCACGCTGGTCATGTGCTGAATTTGCGGCTTAATATCGTCGCCGACGCCATAGGCCACCGTCGTCATCAGCCCGACTTTATAGCCGGCGTCGTTTAGCATCCGATGAATCATAAAGCACGTCGTCGTTTTGCCGTTCGTGCCGGTTACGCCAATAATCTTCAAGCCGCGCGCCGGAAAACCATTAATCAAATTGAACAAAACCGCCTCGACCAAATGCCCATACGGTTCAACCGCCGGAAACAAGCCGGCCGGAATCAATTTTTTGACAAGTTTTCGCGCATTCATAAATTCATTGTAAGTTAAAAGAGTCACCAAGCGCTAATATTTCTAGCAGTAGCTTGGGCTAGAAAAATTCGCCAACACCCATAGAAGTGACGGCGGCAAATGCGAGCGTTTTTGCAGTTTGCCAGCGCCGCAATTTATTAAATGCTCGATCTTTCAGCTCGACCTGCTCGGCGATAATTGCCCGCTCGGCCGCCACAGATTGATTGATGACGGCTTGCTCGTCGCGATCGGTCGTCATGCCGGCGTTTTGCAAAATGGTGTCGTGGGAATTTTGTAAAAGCTTGCCGAAAGCTAGTTTGGCTTCGGCAAGTTTCGCGTCCAAATCGAACCGTTCAATTTCGACGGCCTCGCGGCTGGAATAGCGGATTAAATCAATCCGCCGTTCGTCGGACAGGCCAATCAGCGCCTCGGCGTGGCCGATGGCTTTGGTTAGAGATTGCAATTTAACGCTCTTAAAGGCCGCGGATTGGGCAAAATTTTCCAGATTATGGCCCAAATCTTTGGCGTTTTCGGTAACGTAGCGCGTGGCAGCAATGGCCTCGCGGCGTCTTCGGCCGTGCACCGAGCTGGTGGCCGCGCCCTGAGCCATTTGGCGCATATGGGTCGAGCGAATGCGCGTCGTGTCGTAATGCTCGCGAGCGCCGGCTATGGTGGCGACCGATAAAGCAAATATGCCAGTGCTAGCCACAATTGCAGACACTTCGCTGGTGCCAAGTGTGGCGACCAGCAACGGCAGACCGGTAACTGTGGCGATAGTCGTTTCATTAACGGCGCTGCCAAAGCGGCCAGCCGATACTTTGTCGATAGCCTTATCCAGCCTAGTGAACTGCGGCTCGGTGCGCACACCAACACGCGCAAAACCTTCGTTGAACGATAGCGCATCCTCGATTCTGTCCGGGTCAACTCCGTAATCCGCGTAAGTTTTGGCGCAATCTGCCGCATTTAGAAAATTGTCGGCTAATAGCCGGCCAGGTTCATCAGATTTTTTGCTATCAGCTTTTTGTCCGTAATCGCGCAGCAGCCAATCGTGCTCTTGCCGCATTTCGTCGCTAGTCAGCGATCCTTCGGCAAAACTTCGCACCAAACCGCGCAGACTGAACGCTAGCCGCTGACCATTCTCGGTAGTTTCCAGTTGCCGATTGGTTTCGCCCTGGTGCAATAAATCATCAGATGGCATAAAGCGCTCGACAACCGCCTGGGCCGAATTTTCGTGATCTTGCGCCGAGCCGCCGCTGGCCGCAAACAAATTGCCGGACGCCATAATTTTCCGGCAGCCTTCCTGGGTGTAGCGCCGGCGCAAATATTCCCGGGCCATATTGCGCCTGACCATAGCGTCCCACGCCCGATGGCAAAGTCCGCTAAAACCCTGCTTGTCGCCGGAAGCATTAATCCGCCGCTCGGCGTAATCGCCAGCGTTAGCGACGACACCACCGGAAAGATCGACAATCTGCACGCCCAACCAATAGCGCAATTGCTGGTCGCTAGTATCGAACGCCTGCTCGCCAGCATCAATCGCAATTTCGCCGCTGGCACCGGCCACAATTTCGTTAGTCATCGTTTTATCCATCAAAAAATATATTATACCATCATTGGTCACGAAATGCATAATCATTGGCAGCGGGCGCTAAACCTAGCGGCCTGTTGCTCTAGAGCATCAGTACAATTTTCTAGTATACTGATTGGCATGAATTTAAGAAACTCGATGGCTCTAATTTCATGAAAATTCTAGGCATCGAATCGAGTTGCGACGAAACGGCGGCAGCTGTGGTGGAAGATGGCTACAAGTTGCTATCGAATGTCGTAGCTTCCAGCATGGATTTACACGCTGACTATGGCGGCGTCGTGCCAGAGATTGCGGCGCGTAGCCACATTGAAGCAATTATTCCAACCATCAAACAAGCTCTGGCCGAAGCCATGCCAACTTCCAACTTCCAACTTCCAACTTCCAAATTTAATCCATGGGATCAAATTGATGGCATCGCTGTAACTTATGGCGCCGGCCTAGGCGGTTGCCTGCTAGTCGGCGTCATGGCCGCCAGAACGCTAGCGATTATTAAACACAAGCCGCTTTGGCGCATCAACCACGTCGAAGCCCACGTGTACGCTAACTTCTTGACGGAAGTTAGCTCAATTAGCAATTCACAATTAGCAAATTACAGTGATGGTCAAGGCTCCGCCTTGGGCAATTATAAATTAGCGGCGACGCAGCCGGAATTTCCGTTGCTAGCACTAATCGTCAGTGGCGGTCACAGCCAATTGGCGCTTTTCAAAAATCATTTCGATTATCGATTGCTGGGGCAAACCCAGGACGATGCCATCGGCGAAGCGTTTGATAAAGTGGCGAAAATCCTCGGCCTGCCCTATCCTGGCGGCCCGAGCATTGGCCAAAAAGCGCTAGCCGGCGACCCGCAGGCCTTCGATTTGCCAAAAGCCAAGATGCTCGGCAAATACGACTTTTCGTTCTCCGGCCTCAAAACAGCCGTTTTAAGGCTCGCCCAAACCCAAATCGGAGCTGATTATGCTTTTCCGTCCTATGGCCTGCCAGAACGGCTGAACGAAGCTCAGAAAGCCGATATCGCCGGCAGCTTCCAGCG
Source organism: Saccharimonadales bacterium (SeqCode) (assembly GCA_050730835.1). Classification (GTDB taxonomy): domain Bacteria; phylum Patescibacteriota; class Saccharimonadia; order Saccharimonadales; family UBA4665; genus JBOHNS01. The sequence continues at coordinate 7,256 of JBOHNS010000019.1, read as the reverse complement.
CGTCGCCGTAGAAACAGTCGTCGACAAAACCATTCTGGCCTTCCACGAATTCCGCCCCAAATCCGTCGTCATCGCTGGCGGCGTCGCCGCCAGCCCCGAACTCCGCCGCCAATTGGCCAACCGCCTGCCCATCGCCATAAACTATCCCGACCCCAAACTCTGCACCGACAACGCCGCCATGGTCGCCACCCTCGGCTGCTTCCAAGCTTCGGCCAGCCAAACAAGGGCCAACCCTTACTCGCTAGCAATCGAGCCAAACCTAAGCATGTAAAACAACTGTAGCCCAAATTTTTCATGTGAACCTCTATAAAATACCATGACGAACGGCGGCTTTAGTGCTATGCTGTTAAAGCATGAAATTGCCAAAAATTTACCAGCCAAGCCAATACGAAAACGACATTTATAATTTGTGGGAAAAGGCCGAAGCCTTTAAGCCTGGCGGTGAAGGGCAGAGCTATAGTTTGGTCGTGCCGCCGCCGAACGCTAATGCTGATTTGCACGTTGGCCAGGCCTTAATGTTCGCCCTGGAAGATATTGCCGCGCGTTATCATCGGTTGAAAGGCGAGCGCGTGCTGTTTGTACCCGGCGCCGACCATGCCGGCTTTGAAACCTGGGTGGTTTACGAGAAAAAATTAAACCAAGAAGGCAAGAGCCGGTTTGATTATAAGCGCGAGGAACTTTACGCCCAGGTTTGGAAATTCGTTAATAGCAACCGTGAAAATTTTGAAAGTCAATTCCGCCGCCTCGGCGCCAGCGTCGATTGGCCGCATTTTACGTTTACGCTGGACGAAAAAATCGTCAATCAGGCCTACGCCACCTTCAAAAACATGTGGCACGAGGGATTAATTTACCGCGGCGAGCGGCTGGTCAATTTTTGCACTTATCACGGCACGGCTTTCGCCGACATCGAAGTTACGTATCGCCAAGAAAAGGGTAAATTGTGGTACATTCGCTATCCGCTGGCTGATGGCAGCGGGGAAGTGACGATCGCGACAACCCGGCCAGAAACCATGCTGGGCGACACTGGCGTCGCCGTTCATCCGGGCGACGAACGCTACCAAAAATTCGTCGGCAAAACCATCCGGCTGCCGCTGACAGGCAGGGAAGTGCCGATTGTCGCCGACAGCTTTGTCGACCCGAAATACGGCACCGGCGCCGTCAAACTAACACCGGCGCACGATCCTAACGACTTTGAAGCCGCCGCGCGCCACAGCCTGCCGCAAGTCCGCGTCATCGACCACGAAGGCAAAATCATGGGCGAAATGCCCGCCGCCTACCGCAAACTAAGCGTGCTGGAAGCCCGCGAAAAAGTTGTCAAAGATTTGACTGCGCAAGGCTTTTTGGTCAAAGACGAGGACATCAAACACAGCGTCGGCCACTGTTACAAATGCGACACAATCATCGAGCCGATGCTGCGCGAGCAATGGTTTGTCGATATGCAGCCGCTGGCAGCCCGTGCCATCGAGGCGCTGGAAGCCGGCAAAATCGCCTTTCATCCGGCCGGCAAAAAAGCCCAACTAATCAGCTACCTAAAAAACCTAAAAGATTGGAACATCAGCCGCCAAATCGCCTGGGGCATCCCGATTCCGGCCTTTCAAAACATCAACGACCCCGACGATTGGATTTATAACGAACACATCACCGAAGAATTAATCCTGGTCGATGGCAAAACTTATCGCCGCGACCCGGATGTTTTCGACACTTGGTTTTCGTCCAGTTCGTGGCCGTACGCCGCGCTCGGCTATCCGGGCAACCAAGATTTCAAAGATTTTTATCCGCTAAATTTGATGGAAACCGGCTTCGACATTCTGATGCCGTGGGTTAGCCGCATGCTGATGCTGGGTTTGTATGTTACCGGCCAAGCGCCGTTTGCAACGGTTTATTTGCACGGGCTGGTGCAAGACAGCCGCGGCCAAAAAATGAGCAAAAGCAAAAACAACGTCGTTAGCCCCATAGAAGTGGTTGATAAGTTTGGAGCCGACGCTTTGCGGCTTGGGCTAATCAGCGGCCAAAGCGCCGGCAACAACCAGCCGTTTATCATCGATAAAGTGGCGAGCGGCCGCAATTTCTGCAACAAATTATGGAATATCGCGCGCTACCTGCAGGTCGCCGTCGGCGACGATCTGAAAAAAGACAAACGCCCGGAAGCCCAAACCATCGCCGACCATTGGATAATCAAAAATTTGCGCTTGGCCAGCGACCGGGTTGCCGGCCAATTGGACAATTACCGCTTCAGCGAGGCCTACGAAACGCTGTACCATTTTGTGTGGGACGATTTCGCCGATTGGTTCGTGGAGGCCAGCAAATTGCAAACGGCCAATCCGGAATTTCTGGCGCAGGTATTTTCCGACGTGCTGAAAATCAGTCATCCGTTCGCGCCGTTTGTGAGCGAAACCATCTGGCAAAGCCTCGGCTGGCAATCCGGCACATTGCTGGCCGCCGGCCGCTGGCCAGAGCCATTATTAATCGCGAACGATGAAGCCGTCCAGCAATTCGACGAAATCAAAAACATCATCAGCGAAGTGCGCTATATTGTCGGCAAACTCAAATTAGTTAAAACCAAACTGCACTACATTGCCCCGCAATTCGTCCAGCAAAATTCCAACCTAATCGAGCGCATGACCCACGTCAAAACAGTAACCGAAGTCCAAATGACGCCCGGCCTAAAACTCATCAACACGCCCTATCAATGCCGCCTGGACGTCGACAACAAGCGGCTGCAAAATTACATCCGCGATATCAAAACCAAGCTCGACGCCCAGCGCGACACCGTTTTCAAGCTGGAAGCCCGCCTGAGCAATCCGGATTATCAGGCCAAAGCACCGGCCAATTTGATCGAGCAAACGCGCCGTCAACTCGCCGCCGGCCAAGAAATTATGGACACGCTTGAGCAAGAAAAAAACCGCTTCGAACCGCAACAGCCGACCATCACCAGACCCGGCGAAAGCAACTCCATCAACCCAACTGGCACTGACTCCGGCGAGCCAAGCGACGCAGCCGAGGCCGAAACCAAAACCGAAGACAATTCTTGAAAGCCGCCGACCAGCGCCGACCAGCAATAATTAGTAGTTAGTAGATGGAATTTGGCAGGTCGCGAGTGCAGCAAAAGGCAAAACAATATTTATGATTGACCGTTGACAACTACTTAAACATTGACCGTTGATCTTTGATCGTTTTTAAAAGGTCTAAGGTCAATGATCAAATAAAGATCTAAGGTCTAAGGTCAAAGATCAATGATAGAACTTAGAAGTAATCAATCACTGCTTCTTGACTCGTAACTCTACTTCACTCGCCGTCAATTTTCCAGCGCGGCGCGAATATTGTGCCCCGACTCTTGCGGCCGGAAGCCATCAAACCAAATCACGTGCCAGCCGGCCTTTTCGGCAGCTGTCAAGTTCGCCCGCGTATCGTCAATCAGCAGCAATTGGCTGGCCGGGCAATCGGCGCGCTCGGCCGCCAGCTGGTAAATTTTTGGCTCTGGTTTGATGGTGCGAACTTCCGAAGAATCAATCACCGCGTCATAATCCACGTCGGGCAGCAAGCCGCCGCGCAGCATCAACTTAACCAACCCGGGCATAATGTTGGTCAGCAAGCCGACGCCATAGCGCGCGCCGACCCAGCGCAGTAATTCCTGCATCTGCGGCATGACTTCAACTTCTTGCATGTAATAACTCTGCCAGTCGATTTTTTGCTTGGTGTGCAGTCGGTCGGCCAGAGCGCGGTTGAATTCAGCCATAGTGATGTCGCCGCGATTGACTTGGTCGTTGTAGTGCCAAAAAGCCGTTTCCACTTGGTCGGTCGGCTGGTTGGTGGTTTCGGCCAGGCGCGTAAAAGCTCGGTGATAGGAGCGCACCAGTGTGCCGTTAATGTCAAAATAAACAAATTGCACGCCGCTTTTGGAGCGCTGGCGCTGTTTTTCGGGTTTAGATTTGTCGGTTTGGCCAATCAGCTCGTCCAAACTGACTTGAAGCGCCGCGGCAATATCGGCGACGGTGAAAATCGATGGCGCTTTGATGGCGCCGCGCTCGATTTTGGCCACCGTCGAAAAACTCAATCCGGCCTTTTGGCACAGCGCCTGCTGCGTCAGCCCGGCGCTGCGACGCATCGCCTGCAAATGTTTGCCCAACCCTTTTTCGTTCATTTAATTACACTTCTCCCATCAACAATCTCGCGCTAGGATTAAAACTTAAATCTATCTAAACTCTAGCAGCTTCCGTAGCCTAATAGTACCAAATTATCTCGCAAAAAACCAAACATTAGAGTATAAAGCAGCTAGCTTGCAAGCCTAGCCCAACAAGGCGCGCAAAATCGTATAGCTAATCAGCAGACAAGCCACGCCGACCACCGCCGCGCCGATAACGCTGTTTCTGGGATTGCCGTTGGATTTTAAGATTTTGGTGTAAGCATAAACCGACACGCCGACCGAAAACATAAATGCTGTCAAGCCGGCCATAGTTTAGGCTGTCTGGTCTATTAAATTAAAAGCTAATTGCTCGGCCAGCGCCGCCAGCGCCGCGTGATCCGGCTCACCGTCCATTGCTTGCGGTGCTTGAAATTCGGCAACTTGATTGAAGGGAATTAATTGCACGTGCGCGTGCGGCACGTCCACGCCGACCACGCGTTCGCCAACAAATTTTGTGCCCAAAACTTCGCGCAAACGCAGCGCGACTGCCTTGGCCGCCGCCATTACCGCTTGATAATCGGCGTCCGGCAAATCCCAAACAAACTCAATCTGCTTTTTGGGAATTACCAGCGTATGGCCGGGCTGAATCGGATGAATGTCCAGTAGCGCCAAAGTCAAATCATCCTCATAAATTTTGTGGCAGGGAACTAGGCCTTTAATAATTTTCGTAAAAATCGAATCTTGCATAACCAATTTACATTATACTGTATTTATGCGGCCGGACGTACACCAAACCATAAACATTATAGAAACTATCGTAAATAAAAACGGGCTGGCCGCCGCGGCCTTTTGGGTGCTGCCAAATGTCATTCTAACCTTAAGCGGCGCGCGTAGCTTTTGCGATAGCGTATTTTATAGCCAAAATTCCACGCAACGATCCAAATGGCTGGCCGCCGTAAAGGCTACGCTGCCAATTGTTGAACAGCACCTGCCCATGCGCTTAAAGATCGTAGAAGATTCCAAAAACTACCAAGGTTCCCCGTTTGTCGGCTACGATTTAGTAACCGAGCAGGGTCTGGCAAAGCTACCAAAGCAAACCAAATTACTTAGCAACGATCTTGCAATAACAGGGAAGACGGAAAAGAAAATCCTAGCCGACATAATGGAAAATCTAACTAGTAATGCCAGCTTACAGGGCTTGAGCAAAACAAACTTGCAGCACGTCGCCTTTGGCCTAATGCTAGGCTATCCTGACCTAGCAATTGTAGAATCAGCTAAAGTTTGGCAAAAAGAAGACGAAAATCAGCCAACCGACGAACAATTAATTGATGCCAAAATCATCGGCGCAAACTTCTACGAATGCCCGCAACCCGTCTACGCCTACCCAGAATCTCTCGCCAAAAATCCCCAAATCATAGCCCATGAAAAACTCTGGAGCAAAATCTTAAAAGATTTCTACAACTCGCCCACACACCAGAAACTAGCCAAAAATCCAGCCTTCCAAAAACAAATCACCGCGCTGACAAAATATTAAAGCTAGAAACTAAAATTAAATATTGCTTTAATGGCAAAAGTATGCTATATTACTAATTGAAAAACTAACATCAAAAGCTTGTAAAAAATTATGAATCATACCGCCGAACAAATTGCTGAACAATTGCCGCAAAGCTCGCTAGAAAATGCCGGTGAGTTGGCTGAGGGCGCTGTAGCAAATTTTGCCGACGGCATCATTAGCGGCATCGACGAAGCGGACTACGAAGATGCCGACGGCAGCTTTATTGAACTAAACCGAGCCATCAATTACGCACTGAAAAAAGAGTCCGGCCAACCGGTCGATGATTTAGAGCTAACTAAACCCTACATGCGGGCGCGCAAAGATTTTGCGCTGGCGGTTATTGGCAATCTCGGCGCGCGCTTTGCTGCCGCGGACGACGCTCAAGACATGGAAGCTGTCGAGACGCTGGCTGAAAAACTTGAAACATCGCTGCTTGGCGGCGCGCCCAATATTTTGAATTATGTCGGCGACTTTGACGACTCGCTCGACGTAGCTGTAGCCGCCCAGGAAGTGCCGGTTTTGCGCCGAGCCACCTGGGAAATCACTGAACATGCCATGCAGAGAATAACGTTCGCGAGCGATCCTGAGGCTTGGTCTCAATCGCTGGAAGATAAAGTATTGCAGGCTAGTCCTATCCGCCAGTTGCAGTTGCTCAAGTTTTATGAATCCATGTCTCAGCACGCGACTGCTGCTGGCTATGGTGAAGAGGCTGCACATATACTGCTGGCGATTTTTGAAGATATCAGCCAGTCGGGCACGGCGCTTACTGGTTTAGTCGCTGCAGGTTACGCGGTGGATGTTGAGGATCGTTTCATGAACCAGCGAGCGCTTACTGGAAATGCCTGCACGGAAATAACTCAGTGGGAAAAATATGGTTTGAGTCAGTATTTTCAGTTGCCGGAAAACATTGCCGGACTTTATTCGGTCGCCCACATAGCCCGTGATACGCTGGGACTAAGAGATCAATGGGGCACTATCCGCAGCCTTGCCAAAATGCCTGACATTCCACAAGAACTTTCTGGTGATAGGTTGGTTCTAAGCAACGTTATGCAATGGTTTGACCACGCTCATCCAGAAGCAACTGTGCCCAATCGGGCTACAGTTGATTGGTTGACACGTAACTTAGAGGATGAGTCGATAAAACAGGCGATTAGCCACGCCCACACCGGCAGCGAGCGGTTAGATGTCATCAATCAAGCCAGTGGTAAATCTATCGCGCAACCACGAAGTGTTACGGATATTGAGCCGCTTGGCAAGGTGGTTGGCGAGCAAGGCATCAAGAATTTGCCCAGCGAAGAGGCCACGGCCTTGTTGCAAACAATTCACCAGCCAGAGGTTCGTGAAATGCTGGAAGATTTTCTTGGCATCTCGCTGGCTGAGCTTAATTTGCAATCGCAGCTCTATCTTTTGCAGTATGTTGTGGAGCGCTCGCCGGCCGAATTTTCCCGGCTGACGCATGCCGCCGAGCGCCTAGGAGGAGGCGCTTCTTCCATCTACTGGAGTAATGTTGGGGTATCCGAGAGAAAAACATACGTTTCCAGTACTGAGTTCCAGCCCGTAAGTCGAGTCGATTTTTAT
>JBOHNS010000018.1:0-37520 GCA_050730835.1 Saccharimonadales bacterium (SeqCode) | reverse complement strand
GGCCACGATAATCACGTCGCGCCGACTCAAAAGTGCGTCGGTCGCCGCGTGCCGCAGCCGGTCAATTTCTTCGTTAATCGCCGAATCTTTTTCGATATAAGTGTCGCTTCTAGGAATATAAGCCTCCGGCTGGTAATAGTCGAAATAGCTAACAAAATAATGCACCGCGTTATCCGGGAAAAAGTTTTTGAACTCCCCGTAAAGTTGCGCCGCCAAAGTTTTATTATGACTCAAAACCAACGTCGGCTTCTGAACACCCTGAATAACATTAGCCATAGTAAATGTCTTACCAGAACCTGTAACCCCCAGCAAAGTCTGGTCTTTTTCGCCCGCTAGCAGTCCATCGCTCAACTGCTTAATCGCCGGCGGCTGATCGCCCAAAGGCCCAAAATCACTCTTTAACTGAAACTTCGCCATCTCCTAATTGTAGCAAGAATTAAACAGGGAATCTTTTAAAAAGAGCTTTGCATAAAATTTCTATCGCAGCCATAACCTGGCTTGATCTATAACATAACTGACTAATTATTCTGCTATAGTGTTATTGTGTATTATAATTATAAAGGAGGTGTTATCGTGTCTCAAGCATCAGAAGATTTCGATAAATTCTTAAAGCAAAGAGAAGAAGCGTCTACCGCTTTCGTAAATGGCGACTTTGATCCACTCGGCCAAGTTTCTAGTGAAGTTTCGCCCGCAACTATTTTTGGGCCAAAGGGTGATTGTGTTCAGGATGCCAAAAATGTGAATGCGGCAAATGCTAAAACCGCTAAACTATTCAAAGCCAGCAGCAAGAATGCGTTCGAGATATTACACAAGGGTGCGAGCGACAGCTTAGCCTACTGGGTTGGTATTCAGCGATCTGTTGTGCAAATGGACGGCCAGAAAGAAGATATTCCTATGGATTTGAGAATAACAGAAATATTCCGGCGTGAAAATGGCCTGTGGAAACTTTTTCATAGGCATGCCGATACGCTCAAACCGGATGGCAGCGCTTAATAGATTAATGCTAGACATCATTAAAATTTAGTTGCCCAATAATAATGAATTTTTTAGGTTATTCGTAGATTTTGCGGTAGCGGGCGTGCTCTTTGTCTAGGATTGTGGTTAGTTGGACGACCAGGTCGTCGGCGTTGGGGCTGAAAATTACTTCTGCGCCAGCGCGGATTTCGCCGGCGGCCTCCATTATTTTTTGAATTTCGTCGCTAATGCCGCCGGCGCCTTGCAAAAAGCCGATTGGCGTGTCGGTTTCCATGGCGATAGTGAACTCATGCAATGTGCCCAGGCGGCCGCCGATGCTGACGACGGCGTCGGACGATTGGATTAATAGCGCGTCGCGGCCGACATAGTGCAGGCCGGTGAATAAAATTGTGTCGTAGGCAATTGTAGGCAGGCGGTATTTCATGACGTGCTCGATTTTGCTGGCGGCCGGGCTGATGCCGACGCTCATTTTGCCGCCGGCGGCTTTGTAGCCTTCGGCCGCGTAGTTTGGCAAGCCGATTGTGGCGCCAGTTAATAGGCTATGGCCAGCTTTGGCGATGGCCGCGCCAGCCTTAATCGCTAGTTCTCGACCCTCTTCTACGCTTTCGCCTTTGGCGGCGCCCGATACACAAATTTGATACTGTGAACTCATTTTATATCCCCCCTTCAGCTTCAAGCCGTTCTGGCGGCACGCTTCGTAAATTTTCCTCGTCGCCGTATCCAAAAATACGCCTCCTCGCAACAATTAACGAAGCGCACTCACCATAACGGCTTTCACTTAACGAAGTTGAGATATAAAACGAGTTCATTAATAAACTTCCTCTGCTATTAAGTTTGGCTGGCCTAGATCGCTGGATATTTGGCCTAAAACATTATCCAGATTTTGCTGGTTTAAATAGCGCGATAAAAGTTCCTGCCAGACGTGGCCGCGCACGTGATGGGCGACTCTTTGGTGATATTGCAGGCTGTTGGCGGCGCCTAGCGCAACGTCTAGCATGTTCAAGGAAACCGGCTGGCCGCTATCCAAATACGCCAGATTACTGGTGTTTTCCCAGAATTCCAAACTGGGCATTTGCGCGGCTAAGGCGTGTTCGGCTTTGGCTAGCGCCATGTCTTCGGCCTGGACGTGCGGTTCGAAAAGTTCCGGATGATTAATCGCCTTTTCCTTATCGAAAAAGTGCTGCAAAATGCGCCACGGCAGCGGCCGCTCGGCGAGTTTTGCGGCTGTCACCGGCTCTTCGGTGGCGACGCTAGCAACTAGCTTGCCAAAATCCGGCTTGACCTGCTGGAACTTCAAAAAAGTGCTAGCGCAGCGAATTTCATTAATGCTTTCTAGCAGCAAAAGCGTAACTGTTAGCGCTAGCGCCGGCACGTCAGCGTTGACCGGCAAAAAAACTATGGCGCCAAGTTCTTTCAAGCTAATCGACATGTGGTGATGCTTGGCGGCGAATTCTTCGGCGAGATTCTCCCAACGCTGGGAGCGAGGATAGAACAAACTAATTGGCCGGGTTTCAAAATCGCTGGGCGCTAGCTTGGAATATTGGGCTAAGAAATTCTTGCGCCAAGCGCTAGATTCACTTATTAGCGCGGCGGCGTAAATTAGCGCCGGCGATTCATGCTTGAGCATAGAATCTTGGCTGCGGTAGCCTAGAGACGCCATCGCCCTTTTGGGCGCGGACTTTTTTAGTAGTTTCTTAAAAACGCTAGCGCGCACGGCAAAGCAAGTTTTTGGTACGTCTAATTTCCTAGTAAATTTTTGCACGGCCGCTAGAATCTCCGGCGAAGCAGCGTGCGGCTCTAGACCCAAACTCTGGCGAAAACGCTGGTCGTCGGCTAATAACCTTTGCTGCAGCGCAAAGTATAATTCTTGGCCCGTAGTATTTTCGGCGTCCAATCCTAGCTCGCGGATTTTACCGCGAATCCCATTCATAATCTCCACGCTCAGACTAATATCAACGCCGCCATTATCGCTAGCGCGCTCCAGCGTTCGGACATTCAACCGAAAAGCCGGTTCGCGAACCCCCAGAATTTCCGACAATATTCTAGTCATAATCTACGCCTAATTTTACCACAAGCATTTACTTGTAGATAGTAGATTGTAGGTTCCGCTAGATAAGTTAGCCAAGCCCCAGACATCAAGCGACTAACTATAATTTGCTAGTTTTCCAAGGAGCATTTTCCAAAAACGGAGCGAATAAATCTTCTTCTAGTTTGATATGAATTTCGTTTAGTTCGGCAACACTGGGAACTCGTGGCTGAAATTTTACAAACGGCAAATCAGATAGTACGCATAGTGGAGTTTGTTCGCTACCTTCGCCCATCGCAAGAACCGCGGCCGAAGCTAGACTACCAGAAATGTTAGCCTGGCTAACGTTAAAATCACGGCCAAACAGGTCTGGTTTATTTCGATAATCATTGAGTGCTAGAAAGCCGCTATGCGCTAGCGCAATACCGATTGTTCCGCGCCGCATCGGCTGGCAAGTGCTATCTGTTATAACTACGCCAATATTTGTTAGCTTAAAACGATTTTTAAGATACTCTCGAACATCGTTAGCTGACTTTTGGCTGTCTTTTGGCCATAAGACGTAGTTACCATCGCCGTTACTTTCATCAATTCCAGCCATCGGAATTAGCGTGTCGTTCTTGATTGTAAAATAATAGCCGTATTTGTTAAGCTCTTTCGGTAGATGCTTATCGGACTCACGAATGGCTAGCCTCTCTTTATCAATTTCGCCAAATGGTACGACGCCACCTTCGCACAAAGAAACTACCTTAGAAGTAATTGCCAATACCGAGCCTTGGGGCAGTTGTGTAATGCAATCGTCCAATAATTTTTCTAAACTAATAGCGCCAGCTAATATCTTCGGCGTTTTGATAGCGGTTATTTGCATAGCTACAGTATGCTAATGTCCACGCCCGGAAGTCAAAAAAATAATAAACGTTCTTCTAATGAAGAACCAAATTCCTACTTTTACCATGATGTAAAAGTAGCCAAAAGATCTAGGGCAGATCTACACGTCTTGGTTAGTTTTTGTAAAACCGACAACCGACTCGACGACTCGTCGCGTTGGCTCCTCAAACAAGTCGAGCCGCCAAAGGAAGTTGTCGCTGTTTACAACAACTAAGCCAGGATGTTTCGTATGCCCTTAATATTAAGACAAAATTACGGTTTGTAATTTTGGCCTATTGTATACGGCTACGTAGCCACCAAGACTTTAAGTTAGTAATTTGACGAATAGAGACAAAACTCAGTCTAATTTTAATCCAATAGAGAAAATAAAATGAGGCCGACCGATAGGGAGTCGTTTTGGCGCGGCAAATTAGTGACTTAAGTCTTGGCTGGCTATGTTTTGCCCGGTGGTTTTTTGGTACCTTTTTTGGCAGCAAAAAAGGTGCTGCTTTGGTTCTTTAGCAAGAAAGAACACCTAGAAGTGTTCGGGTTTATACCAATCCGGAGCGTTTCGCAGATAATTTTCTAGTTCATCTTCTGGCAGCAGCCCGGCTTGGGCGCCGACTTTTTGGCAGACACTCATGGAGTTGATTGGGGCACGTTGCAAGGCGCCTTCGATAGTGTTGCCCTGGGCTAACGCGGCTACGAATGTACTAGCAAAAGCGTCGCCGGCACCAGTGCGGTCGATTGGCGGCGCAGGATCGGGATATAGCGGCATTTTGAAACGGTTTTCGCCGTCGCTAGCGTAAGCGCCATCGGGACCATCAGTTACAACTACAATTTTCGGGCCAAGTTCGTGTAATTTATTGATTAAATCGTGTACGTCTTCGTGATTGCCGCCGCCGACGGTTACGGCTTCTTCGCGGTTCAAAATTATAACTTCGCTGCGCTGGTAAATGCGCTTTAATCGCTCGGCACCGGCTGACATTTGGTACGTGCCAGGTTGAAAGGCCATTTTTACATCCTGGTTTTCGTCTAGCCAGTCGGCGACTTGGTCGTGATATTCGATGGCGTGGTCGGAAATCGAGCTGAAATACAGCCACTTTGGCGTTTCGGCAGGCGATAATTTGGGCCAATGGTAATCGTAGGCTTCGTGTTTAATTAGGATTGTGCGCTCGGCTTTGTACTGCAACACAAAGTGGAAATTGCTTTTATTGCTGGGATTAACGCGCACGAAGCGGTGATCGATGCCTTCTTTTTCTAATACGGCGATCATATCGCGGCCTTCTTGGTCGCCGCCAACGTTGGTCGCGAAACTGCTTTTTAGGCCCAGCCTAGCAAACGCCACGGCGGCGTTGGACGCATTGCCAACGGCATGGATAACTTGATGATTTTCAAATGGAATTTTGGTGCCGAACGGAATCGCCAGCCACTTGCTGCCGTCTTTTTCGTGCTCGACCTTTTCTTCTTTTTCAAGTAGTTGAATGAAGTCATCCGTCACGATATCGCCAACGCTCATGATGTCAAAAACATGATCGCTGGCCTGTGGCTGGCTTTCGCCTGGTTCGGGCTGATTGTCGCTATTGTGGTCGTGGTCTTGACCATCATCAGCTGGCGGTTGTTCGCTTGGTTCGTCTGGTTGGCTTAGCTCGCCTGATTCATCTTGGCCCAAGCTCGCAACCAACGGATTGGCCTCGTCTGGAGCGTCAGCACCATCAGCAGACTGATTATCGTCAGTCTGCCAATAGTTAGCCTCGGCCTGATTATCGTTTTGCCCACCCGTAAAATCCATAAATTCTCCTTTTATTTAACTATTACTATAAGCTTTGCCCGCGGAATTAAAAGTTGTTAGCTTGCTCGCGACAACTTTTTGCACGGCTTCGACAACATCGCCTTTGATGAGTTTGGCGACGGAATATTCATCTTCGTTTTCTTTCAGCGCTTTTTCCAGCGCTTTGCGATAAGCGTAGCGCATATCCGAATTAATATTAATTTTGGTTACGCCGGCGCGAACGGCGTCCACGAAATAATGTCCAGGTGTGTCGCTGCCGCCGTGCAAGCTGATATTGCAATCAAGCGCTGCGCGGATTTGTTTCAGCAGTTCAATGTCGAGTTTTTTGGGCACCGGATATTTGCCGTGCAAATTGCCGATGGCGGCCGCAAATGTGTCGATGCCAGTGGATTCTACAAAATGCTTAGCTCCTTCTGGCGTAGAAAAAGTTTTTTTAATTTCTTCGTAATTAATTTTTTCTTTGTGCAAGTTGCTGCTGCCGCCAAAATAATGCGGCTCAGCCTCAACCAGCGCGCCAGTAAATTTGGCGTAATCGACAACTTCGCGCGTGGCGGCAATTATTTCTTCGTCGCTAGCGTCGTGATTGGCCTGCGATAAATCTATATGAATGAATTCAAAGCCGGCATCTATGCCTTTTTTGGCCGCCTCAACAGACGGCGAATGGTCTAGATTAACATAAATTTCCAAACCATACTCTGCCTTAAAGTTATCAACTAAATCGCGCACATTATCCAGCCCAATATCATCAACTTCACCCTGGCTAACTTCCACCAAAACCGGCGCGTTTTTGCCGCTAGCCGCTAGCGAAACCGCGCGTAGCGTAGCCTCATCATCCAAATTAAACGCCCCAAAAGCAAAATGCTCGTCGCGCGCCCGCTGCATGCTAGCCCGGGCGTTTTGGCAATTTTTGCGGACTTGCTTAAGTGAAATCGACATTGTTACTATTCTAACCGCTTAAGCTTTGTTTTCCAAAATTTCATGGGCCGCTAGCACGATATGTAAACTATCCAGGCCGAAATGTTTTAATAATTCGTCCGGTTCGCCCGATTCGCCGAAGTGATCACGCATGCCAATCCGCTTGATCGGCGCCGGGTAATTTTCGGCCAGTAGTTCCGCGATTGCGCCGCCCAGGCCGCCATTGATTTGGGCTTCTTCGGCGGTGATTACACAGCCGGTTTTGTGGGCGCTGGTTAAAATCGTCTCGGCATCTAGCGGTTTAATTGTCGGCACGTGCACGACTTCGGCGTGAATTCCATCTTTAGCGAGGCTGGCCGCGGCGGCCATAGCCTGATAAGTCATGGTGCCGGTAGATATTAGCGTAATGTCTTCGCCACCGCGAAAAACGTAGGCTTTGCCAATTTCAAACGGCGTATTTTCGGTGGTAATAATTGGCGTGGCTTCGCGGGCTAGGCGCATATAATTTGGGCGCTTATCGACCGCCATAGCCAGCGTGGCTTTTTCGGCTTCGACAGAATCGCAGGGCGCGATGACAACCATGTTTGGCAAAACCCGCATCAAGGCTAAATCTTCTAACATTTGATGCGTCGCGCCGTCCGGCCCGACAGAAACGCCGGCGTGCGAACCGATCAATTTTACCGGCTGATTATTCAAGCAAATTGTCGTCCTGATTTGTTCCCAGCAGCGGCCAGGCATAAAGGCAGCGTAGCTACTAACAAATGGGATTTTTCCAGCGGCCGCCAGACCGGAACCAACCGTTACTAAATTCTGCTCGGCCACGCCAATTTCGACGTAGCGATTAGGAAATTCCTTAGCGAAATCCCCCATTTTCGTAGAATCGGTCAAATCCGCGCAAGCCGCCACAACATTTTCATTGTGTTTACCAGCCTCAACTAATCCGCGGCCAAAGCCAGCCCGTATCGCCTCGCTGTTTAACTCGCCGCCAATATCAATCAAGTGCATATTCATGAATCTGCTAGAACTCCGGGCTGCCCAAAAACGCCAAGATGGCGGCGGCAAAAATTACTATATCTAATACGGCGAGCAGCGCCACCAGGCGTTTGTTGACACTCGTTTGGCCGCGGTTTTTTAGGCGGCTGGCCGGAACCATTGTCTGGTCGTCAAACATGATAAATCCCGCGCAGTATTAGCGATGAACTAATGGCAAATAGCGATACATTAACAATTAGCCATGAACCATTTAATCGCCAGCCGCTAATTGTTAATGCATGGCTCTTGGCTATTGGATAATTGGTAATGTTTTTCATTGGTGCTCGCTCCGGATTTTGCCTTGCAAAGTTCGAAGTTCGTGCAGGGCGGTTTTGGCTTGCTCGGCGTTTGGCGGGGCGCCGTGCCAGTGGAAAT
This sequence comes from Saccharimonadales bacterium (SeqCode), assembly GCA_050730835.1. Classification (GTDB taxonomy): domain Bacteria; phylum Patescibacteriota; class Saccharimonadia; order Saccharimonadales; family UBA4665; genus JBOHNS01. The sequence goes on along the minus strand of JBOHNS010000018.1, from coordinate 29,541 downwards.
CGTATTCCATGAAATCGACTCCTTTGCCTGGCACGGTGTGGGCAATAATCATGACCGGTTTTTCTACGATGGCCTTGGCCATAGCGCAGGCGTCGATGACAGCTTCGATGTTGTTGCCATCAATTTCGACAACGTGCCAACCGAAGGCTTGCCATTTAGCCCGGAAATCTTCTAGTGGCATGACGGATTCTGTCGGGCCGTCGATTTGAATATTATTGCGGTCGGTTATGGCGGTAATGTTGTTTAACTTGTACTTGCCGGCTAGCATTGCGGCTTCCCAAACGTTGCCTTCGTCTTGCTCGCCGTCGCCCATAACGACGTAAACCCAGCGATGATTTTGGTTGTCCATTCTGTGGGCTAAACTAATTCCGCAAGCTTGGCTTAGGCCAGATCCTAGCGGTCCGCTAGTTGATTCTAGACCTGGCAAACGCTGACGTTCCGGGTGGCCCTGCAATCTAGAACCAAATTGGCGCAAAGTCATCAATTCTTTTTTGTCGAAGTAGCCGGCTTCGGCCATAGCGGCATAGCGCACTGGCACGCAGTGGCCGTTAGATAAAATCAAAATATCGCGCTCCGGCCAGTCGGGATTTTTGGGATCGTGTTTTAGTACGTCAAAATATAACGCGGTAAAGATGTCGGCCAGACCTAGAGGGCCAGCCGAATGGCCGCTGCCGGCGTGTTCTAACATTTTAATAATATCGCGCCGGATAGTATTGGCTTTGAGCTCTAGCTCTTCAATTGGTAGTAATTGGCTCACTGCTGTCCGTTCTATTGCTCAAATCTTTTAGTTTTTGATAAGCTGTCGCTGGGTTTTTGGCGCCGTGCAAATAGCCGCCAGCATTCAAAACTTGCACACCGCCAGCCGCCAGTTTGGCAGCGTTTTTGTCGTTGACGCCGCCGTCCCAGCCGATTTCTAGCCGCGGGCTAGCGGCCTTTAACTTTTTAACTTTTTCGAGTAATTCCAAATCGGCGTGGCCGCCAAAATTGCCTAAATGGCCGGAAAAAACCAATACGTGATCAATTAATCCTAGAGCTGGTTCGATCATTTCAAATGTCGTTTCTGGTAGCATGGCAACGCCGGCTTCCATGCCGTGATGATGAACTTTGTTGGCAAAGCCCACAAAATCGCCCTCGGCCTCGGCGTGGACAATAATTAGTTGCGGATGAAGGCCAATAACCGCGTCCATATAATCAAACGGCCGCTTAAACATGACGTGCAAATCGGCCTGCACGCCGCCCGGCCACCAAACGTCTTCAATCGCGATGGTTTTAGCCGGCGCGAAAGCGCCATCGACTAAATCGATGTGAACCCGTTCGACAAAATCAGCCAAACGATGCATTTGATGATCGTATGATTCCTGGCTGTCAGCTAAAACTGTCGGGCAAATATCAACCTGCATATGCTTATATTACCACGTTCCGAGTATTTTGTGTTTGAGTGCAGTTTGGATTTTTCTCGAGGAGCGGAGTAAGTCGTATTCGACATACGGTGTCGAGCACCGGAGAGTAAAATTCAAAATGTGCCAAAGACATAATACGTTACCCCAATTTATCCATTTCTTGAATACGTCTTATATAACGCGGCGCGGCGGCGAAGGGCGTAGTCAGCCAAGTGTGGACGATTTGGTTGGCTTTTTCGCTTTTTAATACGCTGGCCGGCAGGCATAAAACATTACTATCGTCATCGTTGCGCGCTAGACGAGCCTCGTTCGCATCCCAAATTATGCTGGCGCGAATTCCCTTAAATCGATTGGCCGCCATGCACATGCCCTGTCCGCTGCCGCAAACTAAAATGCCTCTAGATTCTGGGTCTTGGTCGCGCAGCAAATTACTAACAACTAGCGAGGCGAATTTAGGGAAATCATCATCCGGATTAAGTTTTAGGTCACCCTCGTCCACGACTTCGTAGCCGCTGCGCCGCAAATAGTCAGCTAGCCCAACCTTCAGATTGAAGCCGTTATGATCCGTGCCAATATAGATTTTCATATTTTTAATCCTGATGTAATAGTTTGCCAGTGTCGGCGACGACTTCGACTAGGCGGTTGGAGTAGCCCCATTCATTGTCGTACCAAGCAACGACTTTTAGCATATTGCCGGCGACGACGGCCGTTAGTTTGAGGTCGACGATGCAGCTGTGGGAATTGCCGATGAAATCGCTGCTGACTAGTTCTTCTTCTGTAACGTCTAAAATACCTTGATAAAAAGGTTCGGCCGCAGCTTTTTTAAAGACTTCGTTGACTTCTTCTACGGTAACATTTCGTTTAGTTATAATTACAAAATCGCTCAGCGAAACTACCGGCGTGGGAACCCGAATGCTCATGCCGCCAAATATACCCTGCAGCGCTGGCAACGCTTTGCCGGCGGCAATCGAAGCGCCGGTAGTTGTCGGCACGATGTTTTCGGCCGCCGCGCGGGCTTCGCGCAAATCTTTAGCCGGCGCGTCCTGCAGTTTTTGGCTGGCCGTGTAGCTGTGCACAGTGGTCATCATGGCTTTATCAATGCCAAAATTATTTTCGATAACCGCCGCTACAGGCGTAATGCAATTTGTGGTGCAGCTAGCATTAGAAATGACTTCACCGGAACTTTCCAGCTTATCTTCGTTTACGCCCAGCACAATCGTGGTTGCCGTGTCGGCTTGATCGCCTTTGGCGGGCGCGCTAAGCACTACCTTTTTCGCGCCAGCCGTAATGTGCGCCTTAGCTAGCTCCGGCTTGACAAAAAATCCAGTCGATTCAATCACCACATCAACATTCATGTCTTTCCAAGGCAAATTAGCCGGATCCTTTTCGGCTAGGACTTTTATGTGTTTGTTATCAACAATTATTCCCTGCTCGTCGAACCCGACATCATATTTATATTTGCCATAAGACGAATCGTGTTTCAGCAAATGCGCTAGCGTTTTAGTGTCGGTCAAATCGTTCAAAGCCACGATTTCTAAATCGTCTCGCTCAAACGCGACCTTAAAAGCATTGCGCCCAATCCGGCCAAATCCGTTAATTGTCACCCGTGTCGTCATGTTTGTTCCTTGCTTAATTTGGTTATGTTTTTATTCTAGCCTAGCCAAGACCACAATGCAAAAGTCTCGTATACTATTGCCTATGCAGGAACTGCCCGTTATAAATCGTACCCAGGAATTGTACGAAGTCATCAGCAAAATTACCGCCAAGTTACCGGCCTTGCAGCGGCAGACGTTTGGCCGGCGGTTGGAAGATGGAACGCTGCAGCTGCTGGAATGCTTGATTATGGCCAAGCATGCGCCGAGTGCCCAAAAAGGCGCTTATCTAATAAAAGCTTCAGCTTTAGGAGAAATCCTGCAGTTTCAACTCAGAATAATGCTCGAGCAAAAGCTGGCCAACGAAACCACTCTGCACCAGCTGCAAGCCAAACTAGCAGAAATAGGCCGCCAGACCAGCGGACGAACGCAAAAGCGTCCAATAAATGAACTTTTGCCTCATCGAGCGACCGACACCGATGTTCGAGTTCGCGTTGCCATTCGACCCGTTCAGGTTCAGCTGGCGATCGCACGAGCCAACGTACCCGACCAGCAAGTAGCCGTCCATGGAACGACGTCCAAGCCTTGGAACACGCATAAAGCCTCTGCTTAGTATTTGACTTTGAGGGCTAACGTCGCGGATGCGATCCATTAAAGCCAGTACGGCGAAAGCGCGCTGATCGAGCGAACCCAGAGTGTAGCCTTCGTGAACTTCTGCAAAAGCTTGCTCGTCGGCCTCCAGAGCTTCAAGCTGCGTCGGTAAACCATCGGGGTTTACGTCAATATTTTCATCCCTATAGTTGTCGTATGGCTGGCCAAGGTCGTGCAGCACTGGGTCATAACCAGTTTCCAAGCTGCTAAACACCGCCAGGCGCGCAACATGGGTTGCCGGGCCAACGTTCAGCTCAGCCGCAGTGTACGAATATATTTTCATGCCGGGCGTCCACAGTTCGTCATATTTCCAGATAGGGGAAATGCCTTCTGGACGCTTGCCCTCGGCGGTAGCTAGAATATGCTCAAAAGTTACCTGGTTGCCAGGTAAAACATGTAAGCGTCCATCGTAACCGGGCTTTGTCAGTCCGTTAAAGTCGGTCGTAATTTCTTCCAGGTTTTTGTCCCGATCCGGGCCAGCCAAGCCAAGCCAAGCTCGTACATAGCTTGGTCGGCAACGCCAGCGGCTTCACTAACGTCTGGCGTGCCTTTGCGAAAACTTACCTCGTACACTGGCTCGTACACTGGTTCGATAACTTGAGGTACTTCAGCAAAACTTGCTAATGGCATAATAAATTAAACTCCTTTATCCTTTATTTGATTAACTATGGTTTTACATAAATAATTCACTTATGTCAACATATTCCTCGAACAAAATCCAATCGAGCTCTTTTCGAGCTTCGGGCGGAAGGTAGAGTGAGCGGTAGCTGGCGACACTACGCGGCGATATTTTGCTCAAAACTTTTTTGGTGGTATGCCGGTCAACGACGATGTTTTTGGCCGAGACGTCGTGACCCAAAAATTTCAGGCCGGCGGCGGCCCGAACAATCACGTCGTTTTTGGGATTGAGCGCCAGCTGCAGCTGAGTTTGCAAAAACCGCTCGGCCAAGGCGCAAAATTCGGCAGCGGCTCGGCACGTGGACGCAAAAAGAATGAAATCATCGCCGTAGCGGATGTAGGCCTGCGGCCTCAAGCCATGGCGGACAAAACGGTCGAGCTCGTTCAAATAGACGTTGGCAAAGATTTGGCTTGTGAGATTACCAATGGGAATGCCTTGACTGACTGACTGACTGACTGACTGACTGACTGACTGACTGACTGACTGACTGACTGACTGAGCTATTGTAGCTTGCTATAATTTCATTGCACAACCACATTGCCGACGCGTCATGGGCAATTTTCCTATCCAAACAATCTGAGAGCACGGCGTGACCGACGTTATCAAAAAATTTAGTTATGTCAGCCCGCCAAACGAAACTGTGCGAATGTTTTTGCAATAACTTTTGCGTACGCGCCAAGCACTTGTGCAGACCCTTGCCGACTCGACAAGACCAAACATCCGGGTCAAAACTCCTGTCAAAAACTTCATTTATGTAATCATAAAGCAATCGGTGAACGACTCGGTCACGCACCGTGGCAACCGCCAAGTCGCGGCGCTTCTTTTCGTGCAATATCACACCTTGATAACCGCCGTGGCGATAGCTTTTATTTGTCAGCTCGGCCGCAAGCTCGGCGATATTGTTCTCCAAATTGTACGCGAACGCATCTATCGCTAAGCTCGGCTTCTTACCTCCCCGAAACTTACGCCAAGCCCTGTAAACACTAGCGTAATCTGTGCCGAGATTTTTTACTTGCAATTTCTAAGAGTCAACTTCTTGGCCGGAAAATTCCGGCAGCGCCGCTAATTCTTCGATGCTGTGCGCAAGCTTGAAAATGTCTTGAGCGTTGCCGAGATAGCCAGCCTGACCCAAACTTAGCTCTTTTACGTCATCAAACGCCAGCGCCTGGCAGGAGATTCTTTCGCCGGCATCGGGGCGCGGCACGGCGAGCTTTTGGCCGTCACTTGCGACAAATAGATAAATGAACCATTCGATTTTAGTGTGCGGCTGTTTGGCGAGCAGCAGCTTCCAGGTCTTAAATTGGTAGCCCGTTTCTTCGAGCATTTCGCGTTTGGCGGCGCTCAGAATGTCCACGTCAGCCTCATCAACCCGGCCACCCGGAAAACTTAATCGACTGCCGCGATGCGGCTGCTCATCATCAAGCAGCAAAAGCTTATCGTCAACGATACAGATGGCTTCAACGGTATCCGGTCGCCTCAGCATTTCAAAAGTCGCCGTGGAGCCATCAAACATCGGCTGCGGCCACTGATAGACATCGAAAATTTCGCCCTTAAAAACCCGCTTGGCTTTATCGGGCAGCAAAACTGCGTCTTTCGGAATTATTTTTTTCATGTTATTAACATTGAGATCTTTCGGCGAAACTTGAAACCTGATTGCGCTGCTAAAAACTTATAAATTTTCCAGCGGAATGCCAGTTTTCTTGGAGACTTTTCGCGCCCAATTGAGCAGCCGTTCAAACTGTAAATCGCGGGCGACTTGCTCAGTTTCATAGTGGTCAATTCTGGCCATAAAAGTGTCGAGAGTGTTGATCAAATGGTCATATTTTTGGTTCAGGGCGGCAAATTGCTCGTCGTGCTCGGCCAGTTTGGCTTCCACTTTTTCGAAGCGGCTGTCGATCAAATCGAACTGCGCGGCAACCGCCCGGAAAGTCGATTCCAGGTATGTTTCCAGCTTGTCAAATCTGGTTTCTAGTTTGTCGAACCTGGTTTCTAGTTTGCCAAATCTGGTTCCCAGTTTGTCAAACCCTGCTTCCAGCTTGTCAAACCTTTTATTCAAATCTCCGTTTTTCGCCGCACTCATGACACTATCATAGCGCACTATTTTTGTAACGGTCAATCGATTCGGCGATGACTTTTTTGGCGTCGGACAAATCGCCCCAGCCGAGGACTTTGGTAGTGCCGGGTTTTTTGAGGTCTTTATAATGCGCGAAATGTTGCTCGATTTTTTGCTGCCAGCGTTTGCCGAGATTGGCTAGTGAATTAATGGAATCGCCGCTGTCGCGGTCGTCGGCCGGCACGCAAACGATTTTGTAATCCATCTCGTCGTCGTCTTCGAAATTCAAAACACCGATAACTTTGGCTTCTAGCCAAATGCCGGTTGGAATCGGCTGGCCGCAAACTAATAATACGTCCAGCTCATCGCCGTCTTCGTCCAACGTTTGCGGAATGAAGCCGTAATTTACAGGCTTCGGATAAATGCTCGGCTCGACGCGGTCGACAAAAAAGCAAGCCCGCTGGCGGTCCCATTCGGTTTTCAATGTCGAACCCATCGGAATGTCAATCACCACATTGACCTGGCCATTCTGCCAGTCGCCAACCTCTAAAACTTTATTAAAATCCGCCACGCGTTTACCCTCCTATTTGATTGCTATTAAACTGTTACCATTGTACACTTTTTGCTGATGGCAGCTCAACAAAATATCATCAGCCACCGCGGCGCCGGCGATATGGCGCCGGAAAACACGCTAGCGAGTTTGATTAAAGCCGTCGAGCGCGGCGCCAAATTGGTGGAAATCGATGTGCGCGTGACCAAAGACAAAGTGCCGGTTTTGAACCACAATTCATTTGTTGCGGGTGGCAACGGCCGCAAATTGCCGATATATCTCAACACTCTGGCCGAGCTGAGAGCGCACAAATTCGATCTGGCCACGCTGCAAGACGCCATTGCCGCCATCGATCACAAAATTCCGCTAATTCTGGACATTAAGCCCGACGAACCGCTGGCACCAATCGTCGACGTCATTCAAGCCAGCCTGGCGAGCGGCTGGCGCTGCAGCGATTTTTTGTTCGTGTCGTTTGATTTTAAACTGCTAAAAAGCTTGCACGTCAAGTTGCCGGATATTCCGATCGTCATCAACGAGCACTATTCGATCTGGCGCGTCGTGCGCCGCGCGCGCAAATTACGGACCAAAACTATCGGCATCAATCACCACTACATTTGGCCAGCCATAATCAAATTGCTGCAAGCCCGCGGCTACCAAATTTACGTTTACACCTTGAACGATCCAGCCAAAGCCCGAAAATGGCAAAAGCTGGGACTGGCCGGCATCGTCACCGATTTTCCGGATCGCTTTTAATAATTATTAAACTTATGCAAAACGCCATTTTTGATCATTCAACCCAAGAAGCGCCGGGCATTTTTTCCTTTTGGTTTATCGCCAAAGCTCGGCTAAATTTCATAGCCGGCCAATATTTAGAAATGACAATCAAGCACAATAAGTCTGATAATCGTGGCCAAAAACGCTGGTTCACCATCAGCAGTCCGCCAAACGTGGCACCCTATTTTTCCGTCACGACCAGGTTGTCTAGCGACGCGGGCAGCACATTTAAGCAAGCCCTAAAATTATTAGACCCGGGTCTAAAAGTAAAAATTTCTGAAGCCGTTGGCGACTTCGTTTTGCCAAAAGACCCCGCTCGTCCGCTAATTTTCATAGCCGGGGGCATCGGCATCACGCCGTTCCACAGCATTTTGTCAGAATTATCAGACAACAAGGAAGTTCGCGACATCAAATTAATTTACACCGCAAACAAAGAAGCCGACATAATTTTCCAAAACACATTTAATAACGCTCAAATCCACCCCACAATCGTAGTAGCAAATCCTTCAGAAGCTTGGGGCGGCGAGCGCGGCCAACTAAGCGCCGAGCTAATTCTAGACCCAGAAAAGCCCAGCGATGAAACCCTAATTTACATATCCGGCCCCGAAAAAATGGTAGAAAACTTAGAAAAAGATTTAAAAAAATCCGGAATCCAAAAATCCCAACTAATCGGCGATTTCTTCCCGGGCTACCAAACCATTTAGATTATTCTAAGCTATTGGGGCTGGAGCTACTTCTTTGGTGGATTCGGAAGTTGGGGCCAGTTTGCCTTCTAGGTATTCGCGGATGATTAGGGCGGCGGTGGCGCCTTCGCCAGTGGCGCTGGCGATTTGCATGGTGGCGCCAGAGCGAATGTCGCCGGCGGCAAATACGCCCGGGATGACGGTTTGCAAATGGACGTCAGTTTTGACGAAGCCGATGGCGTCTAGCTCTACGGCCGTGCCTTTTAAAAATTCACTATTTGGACTCAAACCTACGAATACGAAAACGCCGTCGGTTGCGAATTCTACCTTTTCACCTTTGGCTTTATTGGTGCCGATAACTTTTATTACTTTATTATCCTCACCGATAATTTCGTCGGTTGCGGTTTGCAAATGAACGGTGATTTTGCCATCATTGATGAATTTTTGCAGGTCTTTTTGTAATACGTCACTAGCTTTGATGGTGCTTCGGACTAGCAAATCTATGTGGCTGGCGAAGCGGGTTAGAAAGATTGATTCTTGCACGGCGGAATTGCCGCCGCCGACGACGACCAATTTTTTGCCTCGGTAGAAGGCGCCGTCGCAGGTGGCGCAGTAGTGCACGCCGCGGGCGTAATATTCTTTTTCGCCGGGCACGCCAACTTTTTTGTAATCGCTACCGGTGGCTATCAAAACGGCTTTGGCATACATGTCGCCGCTAGTGGTTTCTAGCTTTTTATACTTACCTTCATCGCTTAATTTTGTGACTTCGCCTAGTTCAATAACCGCCCCAAATCGTTCGGCCTGTTTGCGCAAACTGTCTGATAATTTTAATCCCTCCACACCATCTTCGTAGCCTGGATAATTATCGATTTTATCGGTTACGGCCGCCAACCCGCCGACTACGCCGCGCTCGAATAATAATGTGTCGATATCCTCGCGCGTGGTATAAATCGCGGCCGATAATGACGCCGGGCCGGCGCCGACCATAATTACGTCGTGATGGTTGTCGCTAGGTTTGGCTTCGTTGCCAAACAATTTTTGCAATTCTTGGTTAGATGGTTCTTGCGCGACTAATTTGCCCCCAACGGTAATGGCCGGAATTGATTGGCTGCCATCAGTAATTTTTAGCATTTCGCCCTTAATAGCCTGGCTGCTATCAATATTTTTGTACTCATAATCGATGCCATTATCAGCAAAATATTGCCGCGCTCGGTGGCAATCGCCGCACCAATCCGCGCCATATAAAACAATCTCTTGCATAACCCCCATTCTAACATTTATTAGTTAACAACTAAACGCCAATCAACTTAAAATCGCACCAGCTTAGCTATTTTTGGTGAGGCAGTGCAAGGCGCCAGCGAAGCGCGCACGGAATCGTATTAGAAATACGATGGAGGAGCACTACAGCTGGCAACGCGCAATGCGCGCCAAAAATAGCTAAGCCACGGCTGGAGCGAGTTGGGCTAGGTTATAGCCGACGATGACTTGCTGCGTATCGTCGGCTTTGGTGACTAATGTAACCGGCACCGTCAGCGCGCCGCTAAGCTTCAGCGCTTCGGCTTGCCGTTCCGGATGTTCATCTAAATTAACTTCATTGTAAGTCTGGCCTTTGGCACCTAAATACTTTTTAACCATGCCGCAGTAGCCGCAAGTGTTGGTGGTGAAGATGGTGATGTTTTTGACCATAATAATTAATAAATTCCCTTCGTCTTTATTTTATTTTAGTTTACAAGTCATATTATATATAGCGCTTGTGTTTGATTGCAAGCCTTATATATTGTGTTTTTCAAAACGTTTATGCACTTTTTAGCTAAAATTTTAAGCGCCGACTTTATACAGCGTGATGTTAAAGACTAATGGCGCGTTTTTGGGAATGCCGGAGCCTTGCGGCGGATTGGCACCGTAGGCCTCGGCGGCTGGAATGAGCAGCTGGCGCGTGCTGCCGACCTTCATACCGGTTAGGCCAATTTGCCAGCCGGGAATGACTTTGTTCAAAACTGTGGTGAATTTTTGGCCGCTGCCCAAAGTGCTTTGGAAAATCACACCACTAGTGGCCACGGCGCCAGTGTAATCGACGGTGATGGTTTGCTTGGGTGATTTAATGGCTGCGCCGCTGCCCTTTTTCAGATCGGTGATTTTTAATTTTTTGACCACCGCAACCGGCGTGAAGCCCTTTAATTTGGTGCCGGCCAGTTTGTCGCTGGGTTGTTGGGCGCTAGATTGGCTGGAACTTTTCGACGACGAGGGATTGCTCAGCGACTCATAAATCACCAGCCCGCTAAAGCTAAAAGCCGTGAAGAAAAACAAAATCGCCATGGTTAGCGCGAAGGCGCGGTGGCTGGTTTTGGTCGACGACGCCATTTAAAAATTGGCTCCGCCACAAAATCTGGCCGGTGCCAGATATTTAAATTTTACTGCCGGCATAATTCCAAGCATAATTCCAAGCATATTGTTTAATTATAACGTAATTAGTTTCGCTTTGGCTAGCTAAAATTGCTAACTTATTTCGTATTGTTTCAGTTTTTTGTCCGTGGCCTCGGTGTGGCGATTTTGCAGTTTTAATAATTGCTCGTAAATACCGCCGGATTTGGCCAGCATTGCTGGCGCGCCTTGTTCGTCGACTTGGCCGTTTTTTAGCGTGATGATTTGGTCAACGCTAGCGATGGTGCTTAGCCGGTGGGCGATGATTAGCGTGGTGCGGTTTTTCATTAGATGTTCTAGCGCTTCTTGGACCATTTGCTCGCTTTTACTATCCAAACTAGAGGTGGCTTCGTCTAGGATTAAAATGGGGGCGTTTTTTAGTAGCGCGCGGGCGATGGCGATGCGCTGTTTTTGTCCGCCACTAAGTTTTAGACCGCGCTCGCCGATTTCGGTGTCGTAGCCTTTGGCGTATTTATCGATAAATTCGCTAGCGTTGGCGGCTTTAGCGCTAGCGACCACTTCCTCGTCGCTAGCGTCTGGTCTGGCGTAGCTAATGTTTTCGCGGATCGTGCCGGAAAATAGGGCCGAGTCCTGGAATACTACGCCGATATTAGCGCGCAGACTAGCTTGCGTTAGATCGCTAATATTTTGCTGATCGATTGTTACCGCGCCGCCGTTTACTTCGTAGAGCCGTAGTAGCAGGCTAGTAATCGTCGTCTTGCCCTCGCCCGATTCGCCGACTAGCGCCGTTTTGCTACCTGGCGCTAGCATAAAGCTAACGCCCGCTAGCACCTTTTGGCCGCGTTCGTAGCTAAAATCGACGCTAGTGAAATCGATCTCGCCATTAGTAAGCTTAAGTGGCTTGGCGTCCGGCCGGTCGACTATATCCGGCTCTTCGTCCATTACTTCAAAATAATCTTTAGTATTAGCTATAGCGCGCTGGCCTTGATCGATAATAAAGCTAATGCTAAACAGCGGCAGGCGGATGTTGTTGGCGTACAAAATCAGCAGCACCATCGTGCCGAGCGTGTAATTGCCCATCGCCGCCTCGACGAAAATGTAGACGTAAACGCCCAGGAATATCACGTTTAATACTAGCCGCCGGTAGATGTCGCGCCGGTGCCAGTAGCGGCTTTGCGGGCGGGTTTTAGTTACAACGCTAGCGTAGCGCCGCTTGAACAGGCTTAGCTCGCCGGGCTCGCGCAAAAAACTTTTGACGACCTTGATTTGGCTAACTGCTTCGGCGAACCGGCCGAGCGCCTTATCCTGCTCGGCGTTAATTTCATGCTGCCAGCGCTGCCATTTTGGGCTGGAAAGTATCGTCAAGCCGATAAAAACCGGGTAGAGCGACAGCAGCATCAGCCCGACCTGCCAAGAAAATATAAAAATTATGGCTAGCGACAGAATCGAGCTAAAAATAAACTGCAAGAAGTTGTTCGATAACGCACGGATGAAGTTAGCGATTTGGTCTATGCCGCGGTTCAGCCGGTTGATGATTTTGCCCGAGAGTTCGCGGTCGAAGTAGCCTTGCGGCAATTTGAGCAAGTGGTCGAAGTAGCGCTGACCCATCAATTTTTTCAGCCGCGCCGACAAAACATCGCCCAAATAGCCGCCTATATTGCTAAAGAAAGTCTGGCCTACGTCGGTAGCGAACACTAGGATCGCCAGCACCGCTACCTTGGCGACATTAGCCTGGCCGCCTTTAATCAAATCAGTAATTTCGTCGATCGCCGAGCGGATTAGCAGCGGCTGGACCTGCGTCATAGCCGCGACCAATATCGAAAACAGGCTGACCGCGACGTAAAACCGCCACAGCTCGCCGGTAAAACGGATTATCCGCCAAATGCTTTTCATGACTAGCATTATAGCGTTTTATAGAGAGCCGTTCCACTAAAGCACCTAAATTATTTAAGTATCTTGGTGGAACGGACAGGCGTGATTAAAGCGATAAAAAATTAGGATTCTCAAGAAATAAATCTTGGGAGCTAAAAATTTATCCGAGCTATGAAAGCCTCGTAGTCCGTTTCGGTAAAACTCTAGCGACCTTTTGGTCGTTGCGGGCACGAACCAACGTGGCCAGTGTTGTTACACTGTTTGCACGTTGTCCATGTCGTCCGACCGCGACCGCGGCAGCTAGAGCAGCAGCCTGCGCAGAAGCGCGTGCCGCTGTGCTTATCGCCTGGTCTAGGCAATTAAATCACCTCCTTTCAAAAAGGTGATATACGAATACGGACAACTGCCGCGGTTTTTTGCTTCGCTTGAAATCGCAGCGAGCTACTTGATTCGCGGCAAACCTGTCCCCCAAGAATTTTTTGACTGGTCGCCAAAGGATTTTAAATCCGAATAAATTCTTGGGGGAGTTCTGGTGCTGCTAAATCTCGCGTGACGGTTAATTCCGTCAAACTTGGGCCTTCCATGCGAGCGGAAAACACCACAAGCGAGCGGCCAGAGGCTGCTCCGCGCCTACAAATGCGCACGAAATCGCAAGAATAACGGAGCTTCAGGAGTGCTCCTCCAGATCGATTCGTTAAAACGCATTTGCAAGCTTTTAAAAATTGTCTAGTTTTGGCAGACGAAAATGCCGGGCAACCAATAATCTGGAAGTTGGAAGTTGGAAATTTAACTTCGGATATACCAATGAAGATTGTTTGCTGAGCATTTTCGCCCGCTACTTACTATAAGACAATTTTTTAAGATTAATAGCCGAGCACTTTTTGCGAGACTTTAAACTAAAACTCATTTAAAAATTTTGTATCACGCCTGTCAAGGTGCAATTTGACGAGCTCGTCAAAAAAGCTTGCTTTTCAGAAAGCTCAAGCCAAAGCAGTACGTGAATATACACTTATTGCTAAGCGCTGTCAAGGCTAAATGCGCGCGGCGGCCAGTTTTTGCGAAGCGGCGGCGGCTAGCTCGTCCAGCAATTTGGCGACTTCGGCATCGGTCATGGTTTTTTCGTAGCTGGCAATTTGGATTCGGAAGGTGATTTGTTTGTGGGTTTGGTCATCATCGCGCTGGTAAATATCTAGCGGCGAAATTTCTAGCAAAGTTTGTTCTGGTTTAGATTTTTCTAGCTCGCTAGATACAAAACCCGCTAACTCTTGGTAGTCTAGGTCGCTAGCGACTTTCAGGCAGATATCTTGCTCAATTTTCGGATATCTCGATAGCGGCAAGTAAGTTTGCAAATTTTTAGCTTGTGAAAAAAGCAAAGGGTCGAGTTCAAAACCGGCACAATAATCTGGCAACTTCAAAGCTTTTTGAACCGAAGTCTTAAACTCACCAACTATGCCCCAAATCAATCCTTTAGTTCCCGGCAAAATGCCTACAGTATCCCGCAAGACTGCACTACGTTTTGGTTCGAATGGAGCGGCCATTTCCTCTAGCCATGGATTTTTGTACAAATCCGCGCCAGATAAAGCCTCTAATTTTAGAGAATCAGCAATACCAAAAGTTTGCATGAGGTTATCAAAATATTTTCTAGCGTAATAATAAGATGCACCTGCACTACTGTTTTTAGCCGCGTAAACAAGACTTAGGGCGTTAATTTCTTTAGGAACGTGAGGTTCGGTAGGATCGGGTTCGTGCTGAACGTGAGTTTTGCCTAGTTCGAACAGTGCGAATTCGTCGTAGCCGGCTTTGATGTTTTGGTGAACTTTGTCTAGCAGGCTCGGCATTAGGCTGAGGCGATAATATTGCAAATCGGGGCTTAGCGCGTTGCTGATTTGATATGCGTTGTCTTTGTTCTGGCCCGATTTTTCTAGCAAATTGCCGTGGACGAAGCTGTAAGTTAGCACTTCGTTGGCGCCAGCTTTCGCTAGAGTAGCGCGGATTTTGGCCTTTAGTTCTAGCGCCGGATCCTTTTCGGCTGGTTTAATACTTCGCTTCGGCAGTTCTAGCGGCAATTTATCGTAGCCGTACAGCCGGCCGACTTCTTCGACAACGTCTTCTGGGATTTCAATATCAGTCCGCCAGAATGGTGCTAGCACGGCTAGCGTTTCGCTAGCGTCATCTACCTGGAATTCGACATTTTCTAGCAGCGACTTGATTTCGCTAGCGATGAGCGTTAGCCCGAGCCTAGCATTAATAAATTCCACCGTTACGCTAACCGGTTTTTGGCTAGGCAGATTTTGCTGGCTATCGATAACGTCGCTAGCGACTTGGCCGCTAGCCAGTTTTGCTAGGTCGTTTACGATTTTCGCTAGCACCGCTAGCGTTTGCAGCGCTGATTGACCTTTATTGAACCGCGTAACGGCGTCGGTAAATAACCCGTGCGCCATGCTCGTGCGGCGGATGGAATACATATCGAAGCTCGCGCTTTCTAGGATGATGTTTTTGGTGCTAGCGTCGACTTCGGTTTCGCTGCCGCCCATTACGCCGCCGAGGCCGATTAGCTTTTGGTCGGTAGCGATCATGATTGCTTCGCTTCTAGGTTCGATTTCTTTGCCGTTTAGCAACTTAACTTTTTCGCCTGATTGCGGATAGCGAACGACTATTTTCGCTTCGCCATTACTTAAACTTTTAACTTTGTCGTAATCATAGGCGTGCAACGGCTGGCCGGTTACGAGCATATAAAAATTAGTTAGATCGACAATGTTATTGATAGATTTTTGGCCAACTTTAGCTAGCGCAATTTGCAACCACAATGGGCTTGGACCAACTTTTACGTCGCTCATCGTAATGGCCGTAAATCTTGGCACTAATTCCGGCAAATCATTTTGAACTTCCAGCTTTAATTGTTCGCTTTCTATTTCGGAAAACTCTGGATTTGTTTGATACCAAGCCGGACTTGTAAACGGCCGCTGCAATATTCCAGAAATTTCACGGGCGACGCCGAGCGCGCCGAAGCAATCCGGCCGGTGCGTGAACATTTTATTTTCAATGTCAATAACATAGTCATTTAACTTAAAAGTTTCTGCGAAGTCCGTGCCGGGTTCTACGTCTTTGTCGATTTCTAAAATTCCTTCGTGGTCGTCGCTAATCACTAGCTCTTTGGCGCTAGCCAGCATGCCGTTGCTTTTGACGCCGCGAATTTCCCGCGTTTCTAGCACAAACGAATCTCCTGTGGTTCGAAGCTTTAGCGAAGTACCATTATCAAATGAACTCGGCACGGTTGAACCCGGCGGCAACCAAGCCACCACTAAATCTTTTCGAACATTTGGCGCGCCGCAAACAACCTGAACTAGTCCGTTTTCATGGCGCTCAACATTTTGCGCTTTGCCGCCATCATCAATTTTGCAAACGTTCAAATGGTCAGAATCTTCGTGTTTATAGCACTCCACGACTTTAGCCACAATTATCCCCTGGTATTTTTTGCCAAAATCAACAACTTCCTCGACTTCGCCCAGCTGCGAACCAATTTTAGCCACCAATTCATCAATCGCCGGCAGCTCAAAATCCAAAAATTGCCGAATCCAATTTACTGATACTTTCATTTTTCCAATCCTTTGCGCGCGATAACCTGGAGCCACTTACCGCTAGTATCATTCTCGATCAAATTATCCTGAAAATTGGCTTCATATAATAGTTTTTCGAGCTGGTCTGGCTGCCAATAACAATAAAACCTGGGGGCATCCATCTTGTCGTACGACCACGACTCGCCATAGCCAGCTTTAACTGTGAAAGCAAAGCGGCCGCCAGCCTTCAGGGCGTCGTAGATCTTATGTGTTACAGCCGACGCTTCCGGCCGTGAAAAATGTAATAACACAGCGTTGGCCAATATTAAATCGTGCCCCGCTCCAAGTTTGTCCGTCAGGAGATTTAGCTCGCGCGCCGCTTGGCCGCGAGATTGTAAAAGCGCTACAAAACTTTTGGTCGCATCCGTCCGTTCAACGCTAAATCCTTGGCTTTCTATATAATCCGCATCGCGCCCAAAAGCGCTGCCAATTTCCAGAATACGAGCGTCCGCGCCTAAACCGGCAAGGCTATAATCGATCCACAACCTGCCGTCAAGTGTTACTTCCTGCGCCGTCCCGTCAATATATTTTTGAGTTCTCTCTTCGTATGTTGCTAGTGTTTTGTTATTGGTCTCGCTCATACAAATTGCCCTAGCCGCGCGGCGACGGCGAATTGCATAAAATATTTTTCTAGCGTTGGGTCTATTTTATCCGTCAATATTGACTGGGCGAATTGTTCCCGGGCGCATAATAATTCCGGCAAAGCTACGCGCTTTTGCGCGGCCCAAGCGTCGATCGTGGCATTGAACAAATCCATGCCGCGGTAAAAAGCCGCCTGCGAGCGTTCGGTTTTACCCTGGCGTTTGGCGCTTAAGGCGCGGCCGACTTCCGAGCCAATATTGCCCATTTGATTGAATAAATCTAGGCTGGCCCAGGCTTGGCGATCAAATTCGTGGCTAGTCATGCACAATCTCGCTAACTATTTCTATAATTTTAGCGCGAATTTTTGGGTCGAGCACGTCTTTGGATGGATTGCCGCCGGAGGGGCGAATGTTAATCATGGAATCGAACTCAATAAAATCATCAGCCCCAAAATCTGCAGGATGCAAGTTAATTCCCCACAAATCTTTTTGCGTAGAGCCGTTTTCAAGTAAATACGCCTCGCCTTCATAGTGCATCGGCATATCCACAACCATAACGCGTCTGGCCACGTCTACATCGGCTTTGACCAATTCGCCAAACATTTTCTCGGCCATTTCCTGTAGTTCATTCACGGATATTTTATCGACTTGTTTCATACGAATTGCCTTAGGAAATTTAGGTGGGCGGATTCGAAATGGCGGACGTCTCCGATATTGTATTTCATCATTACTAGGCGCTCACAGCCGCCGCCCCAGGCAAAGCCCGCGAAAATTTCGGGGTCGATTTCCGCTTCGCGCAGAACATTCGGATGAATCATGCCGCAGCCGAGTAATTCTATCCAGCCGGAATGACCGCAAACTTGGCAGCCTGTCTTATCGCAAAATGGGCAACTTAAGGCGAACTCAAAGCTGGGCTCGGTAAATGGGAAATAGAATGGCTGGGTTTTGACTTCCAATTGTTTGGCGTAATATTCCTGCAAAAAAGTTTTTAGCGTGGCGATGAGATTGCCGGCGTGGATGCCTTTGCCAACGTAAACGCCTTCTAGTTGGTAAAAGGTGTGTTCGTGGCGGGCATCCAGATCTTCATTTCGGAATACTCGGCCGGGGATTACGCAGGCGATTGGTTCGCCCTCGGCTAAGTTTGATTTGTATTTTTTTAGCACGCGGTTTTGCATCGTTGAAGTGTGGGCTGGCGCGATGAACGGCTGGCCGTTGGCATCTTTTTCGACTGTCATAAAGGTGTCGTAATCGTCGCGGGCGGGATGGCCATCAGGGAAATTCAGGCTGCCGAACATGTGATAGTCGTCGTCGATTTCGCGTGATTCAACCGCGTTAAAGCCCATGCGGTAAAAAATATCCAAGATCATTTCCAGCTCGGTCATTAGCGGGTGCTGGCTGCCGGTTTCGGACGACAAAAGTTCTGGTTTGGGCGAGTTTATGTCAAACGGCGCCGTTACGTCAATAGGTTTTAGGTTATAGATTTTAGGTTCTAGGTTTTGGCGGACAAGGTCTTCGAGTTCGATTTTTAGTTGGTTGACTTCTTTGCCAAAAGCGGCGCGCTCATTTGTTGGCAAGGTTTTCAGCTCGTCGAATAGCGCGCGCAACTCGACCGCTTTCAAAATATCGGCCTGGTTGTCCGTTTCGGCCAGGCGTTTTTTTAGCAATTCGGCGGCCTCAGCAATATGCGAATTTTGATAGTTCATATTGATTATTAATTATACCAGTAAGCAGCGGCAATTGGCTGGGATTTTTGGCTGATAATTTAGCATATGCGTTTATTTTGTGATTAAATTTATTAGATGGCTGGAGAAATGAGGGAAAAATGCGCCGTGGCCGGCATTATGACGGCTGACGAGGACAACAGCGCCGCGGGCTTATTATATGAAAGTCTGTACGCGCTGCAACATCGCGGCACGGAAGCTAGCGGCATGGCTAGCAAAACAGCCTACGGGCTAGAAACTCACCGCGAATTAGGTCTGGTGCGCGACATTTATGACAAACAGGTTATCACCCGCTTGGCGGGCAATATTGCGTTCGGCCACAACCGCTATTCAACATCCGGCGATAAAAAACGGCATCGCCAGCCTGTAGTCGACGAGGCGATCGGCCTGGCCATGGGACACAACGGCAACTTACCAGACACTACCGAGCTAGAAGATCATCTAGCCAGCCATAATTTGCTGCACAGCCAGATTAATGACTCCGAAATGATTGGTTTGAGCATAGCCCAATTTATGCGCGGCGACAAGGATTTGCCAGACGCTATCGAGAAAGCTTATCCGCTGCTAAACGGCGCTTTTTCGTGCGTCGGCATGCAAGATGGTGCGCTGGTAGCCTTTCGCGACCAATATGGCATTCGGCCGCTGGCTCTGGGCAAATTAGGTGATGGCAGCTGGGCGGTCAGCTCTGAAACTTGCGGACTAGATATTATCGGCGCCAGCTATGAGCGCGAAGTCAGACCCGGCGAGCTGGCCATTATTACCAAAGCCGGCTTGGAATCGCGCCAGCTGGCCGAGGGTGCAGACAAACTAGACATTTTCGAATTTGTCTATTTCGCGCGTCATGACAGCCACTTATATGGACAAAGCGTCAACGAAATTCGGCGAAAATTCGGCGAAAAATTAGCAGACGAGCACAACTCTTTATACAGCAACAGCCAAAATACACTCGTTGTTCCAGTGCCTGACACATCAATCCCCGAAGCCGAAGGCTATGCCCAAAAGCTTGGCCTAACCCAAAAACAAGCCATCATCAAAAACCGCTACATTGGCCGAACCTTCATGCAACCAACCAACAACGTTCGTCAAGAACAACTACGCCGCAAGCACAACATCATTCCCGAAGCCATAGAAGGCAAAGACGTAATTTTTATAGACGATTCAATTGTCCGGCTCAATACTATGCCCGGATTAGTCAAGCTTGCCAAGCAAGTTGGCGCCCGCTCGGTATCGGTGCTAATCGGCTCGCCGCCAGTTCGATTTCCGGATTTTTACGGCATCGACACGCCCAACCAAACCGAACTAGCCGCCGCCAACATGACAATCGAGCAAATGCGCCGCACCATCGGCTGCCAATACCTGGGCTTTCTATCGCTCGACGGCATGATAAAAGCCACCGGCCTGCCAGCCGAAAAATTTAACCTATCCTGCTTTACCGGCGAATACCCGATCGACATCGGCGCTAACAAACAAGATATTTACACGCCCGTCAGCATGGAGCTTGCGGAGTAAAATTTTCTCGCTACAATAAAATGTATGGCAAATTTTAGTTTTGATGTAGTTAGCGAATATGACAAGGCGGAAATGAACAATGTTTTCGATCAAACTTTGCGCGAACTGGCCAACCGCTATGATTTTAAGGGCACGCCGGCCGCTATCGAGTGGCTGAATAATGATAAAACCGGTTTCAAAATTACCGGCAGCGGCGACTTTCAAGTCGACGCCATTTTAGACATTGTGCGCAAAAGGCTGGCCGCCCGAAATATAAGCCAAAAAGTTCTAGACGCTTCTAAAGATTTAACGACAAGCAACCTAAAGACCGAAAAAGAAGTGCCATTTATTCAGGGACTTGACCAAGACAAAGCCAAACAAATCACCAAACTTTTGCGCGACAAATTTCCGAAAGTCAAAACCGCGGTTCAGGGCGAAGCCGTGCGCGTAACTAGTTCTAGCAAGGACGAGCTGCAAGCCGTCATGCAGCTATTAAAATCCCAGGATTTTAACTTCCCGCTAGAATTTAATAATTTCCGCTAACAATACTAATATTAAAGGCTATGCTTATTTTAAAGTTTCGTTATACTTAAAGGATATTGATGGATACAGAAACTGACATTGAACAACCCGAGCTGGTAGAAAATTCGCAGTCGGGTGTGGTTAACCAAAATGGCCAGCCGGCGAAGGCGAAAGCTGCGGCCGAGCCGCAGGATTTGTTGGCTAGAGCCAAGGCGGTTCTGGCCGATAATAATCAGGACGGGTTTACACTGCCGGCGCGCGATATTTATCCGCACCAATGGCTGTGGGATAGCTGCTTTATCGCGATTGGCCTAAGCCATTACGACCTTAAACGAGCCCAGGCCGAAATCACCAGTTTACTGGCAGGCCAATGGGCAAACGGCATGTTGCCGCACATGATTTTGCGCACCAGCGATCGCAATGCCAGCGATGCGCGCATGTGGCGCAGCTGGCTCAACCCACAAGCACCGGACGATATTTTGACCAGCGGCATCACCCAGCCGCCGATGCTGGCCGAAGCCATCACTAGAATTGGCGAAAATTTAAATCCTGGCGAGCGCAAAGATTGGTACAAAACCATTTTTCCAGCGCTGCTAGCCTATCATCAATGGCTTTATGCCGAACGCGATCCTAGCGCGATTGGCTTAATTTTGCAAATCCATCCCTGGGAAATCGGCCTCGACAACACGCCGCCAAGCATGGACGAGCTGCACACTAATTTAATGCCTAGCTGGTTAAAAATCGGCCACAAAATCCGTCTGGAAAACCTGATAAATTTATTGCGCCGCGATCTTAAATCCATACCCAAAGACCAGCGGCTTTCGGCGTTCGACGATGTCGGGCTGTACGTTTTACAGCGTCGCTTAAGCCGCCAGCATTACGATATTGATAAAGTTTTGAATAGCCGCGGTTTCAAACTCGAAGATTTAACCTTCAATTGTATTTTTATTCGCGCCAATCAACTTTTAAAAACCATCGCCGCCGAAATTGGCGAAAGCTTGCCGGCAAACATGACCCGGCAAATCGATTTAAGTCAAACAGCCCTAGAAGCTTTGTGGGACGAGACATCCCAGGAATATTTTAGCCGCAATTTTACGAGCCGCGAGCTAATCAAAATCAGCACCGTCGCCGCCCTGATGCCGCTCTACGCCGGCTGCGCGCCGAAAGACCACTTGGAAAAAATCGTGCACATGCTGGAAAACGACCACAACTACGGCCCAGCCTGGCCGGTGCCGAGCGTACCAATCAGCTCGGAATGGTTCAAGCGCCAAGATTATTGGCAAGGCCCAACCTGGCTTAACACCAACTGGCTAATCATCGACGGGCTAAAACGCGCCGGCTACGCCGACCACGCCGCCGCGCTGACCGAAAACACATTAGAACTAGTCGAAAAATCCGGCTTCTACGAATATTTCGATCCCATCAGCGGCGAGCCAGCCGGCATAAACAACTTTTCCTGGACCGCCGCGCTAACGATTGATTTATTAGAAAATAAACCTTAAGTAGAAATTTCTTTGGCTTTTTCTTCGGCTTCTTGGTTTTCGGAATAGTCGGATATTTGATCGACTATTCTGGTTAGTGCCTTATTCCTTGCACCGTTTACTTCCAGATAGGTTTTTTGGACGGTGTCTAGTTGTTTGCCTAGGCGTTCGAAGTTTTCGCCGAACTTTTCGTACTCGCTTTGGAATTTGGAAATTAGGCCGAAAATTTGCTGCAAGCCCTTTTCGTATTTGAAGTTTTTGTAGGCCTGCAATACGAGCCGCAGCACGGCCGTAAAGCCAAACGGTCCGGCCAGCACGACTTTGTGCTCGCTAGCATATTCATTAATATCTGGTAATTTCTCGTAGATAAAGCTGAATATCATTTCGTTCGGTATAAACATAACGACAAAATCTAGCGTGTTAGCCTCTGGATTAATGTAATCCTTGTTTGCTATGGACTTAACTTTAGTTTTTACCGCAGTACCAAAATTTTTGATGGCCTCATTTCTAGCCGCTTCGGTTTTGGCGTCCTGATAGGCCATTAAATCGTCGAATGGAAATTTGGCGTCAACGTTTAGCTTGGATCCGTCCGGCAATAAAATTGTAAAATCCGGAATACCTTCGCCTGACGAAGTTTGTTTAACAAAGTTTACTTTTTCGACAAATCCGGCCGCCAGCAGCAAATCCTCGGCCACTTGCTCGCCCCATTTGCCGCGCAATTTGTTGTTCGATAATAGCCGGCGCAAGCCTTC
Source organism: Saccharimonadales bacterium (SeqCode) (assembly GCA_050730835.1). Classification (GTDB taxonomy): domain Bacteria; phylum Patescibacteriota; class Saccharimonadia; order Saccharimonadales; family UBA4665; genus JBOHNS01. Next base: position 6,743 of record JBOHNS010000018.1, on the reverse strand, counting down.
GGTCGAAACTTGCAAACCTTCGGTTACTTTGGCGGTATTGGCTAGCTGCTCGCGAATGGCGACGTTTTGATTTTTTAAATTGCCGACTTCTTTGTTGCTAGATTCCAGTTGTTCTTTTAAGCCTTTAGTAATTTCGTTCAATAATTTTTGGTGATTATCGAGGATTTCTTTGATGCCGGATTCGGCTTCTTGCTGATTGCCTTTGCGCTGTTCATCATTAGCTTTGGTTAGCTGCAAAGTAAATTTTTGCGCTAGAAAGTAAAAGGCGCCGACTAGCACGATTAGCGCTACAACCACAACTACAATTATTAGCACCACATTCATAGTTTATAGTTTAGCAAATTACAGTGCCACAATTTTAAAACCAGGTTGGCTAGAGATTCTCCAGCGGAATGCCGGTTTTGTCGGACACTTGGCGCGCCCACTTTAGCAATCTGTCGAATTGCCGATCGCGGGCCGCTTGTCTAGCCTCCAGTTGGTTAAAGCGGTCGTCGACCTGGTGCATAAAATCCTGCATTGTGACTAGCACATCGTCAATGTCTTTTTCGATTGCGGTCTGCGCGTCATCAATGTCTTTTTTAAGCGTGGTTTGAACACCATCAATATCTTTTTTGAGCGTGGCACGTCGTTAATGTTTTTGTTGAGCGTAGTTTGCACATTTTCGATATCTTGTCTGGTAGCCGGTGCGTCGCTGTTAGTCATAAAACTAGCATAGCATAGAGATTCCAAAAATGGCCAGTAGCCGCGCTAGATTTTTTAGCTTTTAATCGTAACTGTCGTGCCGACGGGCGCCCAATTGTAAATCCATTTGGCGGTGGCTAGCGGCAATTCTACGCAGCCGTGCGAGGCGTCCCGAGAATCCGGACTGATATGTCCAAATTGGCTTGGTTTGCGCCAAGTCGCGTCGTGCAAACCGTAGGCGCCATATTTATTATCGAGAAATGGCATCCAATAGCTTACGGGGTCGCTCCAGCTGCCAGTGCTATCGTGGCCTTTGAGCGTTAGGTTGGTTTCTTTAGCGTAAATTTTATAAGTTCCGACTGGCGTCAAGTCGGCCGCCAGTTTTTCCATGCCGGTAACGACTGGCGAATTATATGCTTCGGTGCTAGAGTCGCAGGCCCACAAGTGGCGCTTACTAACGCTAACTAAAATTAGCTTTGAAGTGGTTTGGTTGGCGCAAGGATTGGGTTTGGCCGCCGCGGTTTTGGCGGGCTGCTGATTGGCTGCGACAGATTTATTTGGCTGATTAGAGCTAGCCGTCAAATGGCTATTGGCATTAGAGCCTAAAGCGTGCGACACGCCGTAACCCAGCCCAGCTAAAACTACAACCACAGCTACCAGGCTCACGAGTTTGCGAAAACCGTGATGCCGAGCGACAGGTTGGCGATTAGCCTGATATGTTATTCGAGTTTGTTTCACCCTTTAATTATACACTTGTTTCAGGCAAATCTGGTAACGATAAACATAAACACGGCGCCGAGCACCGTCAGTCCAATCGTCAAATATGATGATTTTTTGCTATGCGCCTCGGGTAAAATTTCGCTGGCGCCAATATAGAGCAAAAAGCCGGCAAAAAAGCCAAGGTATAAAATCAAACCGGTATTGGATAAATGAAATAGCAGCGTCGACAATGCGCCGAGCACCGGAGCTATGGCATCAAGCAATAATAGATAAAAAGAGCGCCGCGAGTTATTTTTATTGACTAGCATTAGCGTAACTGTGTTCAGCCCATCCGAAAAATCGTGCGATATTACGGCAATGGCCACGGCAATACCGACGCCGTTGCCAACCTGAAAGCCCAGCCCGATGCCGACGCCATCCAAAAAGCTGTGGCCGCTCAAAGCCAATGCGCTTGCCAGGCCGACTTGCGGATGCTTGTGAACTTCATAATTTTCTTCGTGCGTGTGGTGGATTAAAATGCTTTTTTCGATAATGTGAAACAGCAAAAAACCAACCACTAGCGCCACGGTTGGTCCGGTTGCGCTGCCATGGCTTTTCGCCAGATATTTAAATATTTCCGGTAATAAATCAAAGGCTACGACGCCGAGCAGCACGCCAGCCGTAAAACCTAAAATTCGATATAACCGATCTTTATATTTTAAAGCCGTTAGGCCACCGAATAGCGTCGAAAAAAATGTTGCTCCGGACAAAATAATTGGTAGCATTTTTACCTTTCTGTGATTCTATAAAACCTGAGCCATAGTGTCATCCAAATTAATTATTATTGCAAATTTGTCGCAATTTGTAGTATATTTGCAGCTATGACAGAACCAGTTGATAAATTAAGAATAACTTTGCGCGAAAATGGTTATAGCTTAACGGCCCCGCGCCAAATTGTTTTCGCTGCTCTGCAAAACCAGGAGCCGCAAACTATTAGACAATTAGTCACGGCTTGCTCTAGCCAAATCGACCGCGCCAGCGTTTACCGCACATTTCAGCTATTTGAAAAGCTTAATATTGTTCAGCGCTTGCAAATTGGCTGGAAGTATAAAATTGAGTTAAGCGACGAATTCAGCCGGCATCATCATCACCTTAGCTGCCTAGTTTGCGGCGCAGTCGTGCCCTTCAAACAAGACGAAATTTTAGAAAAACGACTTTATAAATTATCGAAAATCCAGGGATTTAAGCCGCAGGATCATCAATTAGAAATCCGCGGTGTTTGCCAGAATTGCCAGGATTAGAATTTAGAAGGTGGAAGGTGGAATATGGCTTAAAACGGAATCGCTTCCAAGCGATTATTCTTTGAAGCGGCGTAGCCGCTTGGCTAACTTCCACCTTCTACCTTCTACCTTCTACCTTCTACCTTCTACCTTCCAATTTTCTCGTTTTCGAGGCGCAAAAATTTGGCCAGAAATTTGGGCAGCACGCCGACGATACCGACAGCCACCAGACCGCAGGCAAAGCCGCCGATGACGTCGGCCGGCATGTGCACGCCAAGGTACAGCCGCGAAGTGGCGACCAACACAATCCATAAAATAGAAACCCAGCGCCATTTCCAGGGCAAAATCAGCCACAGTGTCAGCGCTAGCGCCGTGGCCGCCGCCACGTGGCCGGACGGAAAACCAGGCCCCGTCTCAATCGCCCGCTGGTGTAACTGGCCATGCAATAATTTAACTGGCCGCTGTTCGCTAATGATTTGTTTAATAATCTCGGCCAGCACAAACGCCCCGGCGGTAGTCAAGAAAAAGCGCCAGCTCAAATAAAATTTCTTAAACAGTAGCGGGATAATGACGCAAGCCGCAATCGGATAAGCCGCGCCCAGCGCTTCGGTAATTATCAGCCCGGCCAACTTCAAATTGTCCGGCCCATTATTGAAAAAATAAAATACTTGGTCGCTAGAGCCGCGAAAAACTTGGCCGTAGGCGACAACCATGGCCGCGGCTAGCAAAATAACGCCGAAAATCAGGCTTAAGACAAAGCCGAAACTTTCCGGGTCACGGGCTTGGCTGGTCGGATCGACTGGTTGATTGAGTTTATAAGTGGCTTGGTTTTTGGCCATAGTTAAATTAAATATAGCACACTTTTTAAGCCTTAGCGCGGCCGCGAAACATATGAATTATGTTTGATAAAAAAGCGCCACGGCGTGTCCTGGTTACGGCTAATACCTATTCTGGTAGTGGTTGTAATGATCAATTGATCTAGCGGCGGTTTGATGATTAATTTTAGCGGCGCATGGTTTAGGTCGTGGCCATTTAGGGATTTATCAATGCCAAAGGCTTGGCAAAGTTTGGCCGGACCGTTGCATAAATTGGTATCGTTTGTGATTTTTGAGCCGCGCTTCAAGCGCATTAAAGCTAATCCTTCAATAGGTTCCAGCGCCCGGATCAAAACTGCGGCGCCGTAATTTGCTGCGCCGACCACCACATTCAAACAATAATGCATGCCATAAGTAAAATAAACGTAAGCATGCCCAGAAGGCCCGAACATTGGCGCGGTTCTAGGCGTTTGACCGCGGTAGCTGTGGCTGGCCGGATCTGATTGATCGTAGGCCTCGCTTTCCACGATTATGCCGCGCACTGTTTGGCCATTAATTTGGCGTATCAGCTGGCAACCCAGCAAACGCGGCGCCACGGCACTGGCCGCACCATTCAAAAAATCCAGCTCACCGTTAGTAGCCATGCCAGATATTGTAGCAAAATAATGTGCGCTAAAATTATCTGCAAGAACTAGCCCAGATAACCGCGCTCGATATCAGAAAAAATTAAGTCTAAACCTTCTAGCCCAGAACTAGCTTCCAGCTGAGCCAAATCTGCTTGGGCTCGCAAAGACTCTATCATAATGAGCTGCAAAGTGCCCGCGCCTAAGATTGAAGCCCGATATAAAGCCTCATTATCGCCCATCAGCACCGGCCGAACCGTTTCCATGACGCCCGCAAAAGATGGGATTTTGGCCGCTTGTTCCCGGGCTGCCAAAACTATAGCTAAATCATCCATTTCGCCACAAACACGGTTTAAAACCGTTGAATTCCAGGGCAATGTTTCAATGCCCGAAACTACGCTCAGCATGCCGGCATACAGGTAGGCGCCTTGATTGAAAGCTTGCCTGCCTTGGTTTTCATCCAAGTAGTCAAGCGCTATATTGGCCTTTCTGGCTTTAATCATGGCCATTGCTACTGGATAAAAATCAACCAGTGGGCGACCAGATATTGAAAGAAAACCGCGCACATAGTCAGCTTCCAGCGGCGTGCCACCACAAAATTTTATAACGTTGAGCTGCTCGGTCTGGTTCAGCTCGCGAAATGGAAATTTTTCTGCATCCATAGTCGCCATGATTTAACTATTATAAAGCGAACTGCAGCAGCGCGCAAATATATTTGGCTGTAAGTCTAGCTTAATGGTTTTTTGCGTGTGGCAGATTTAAACGTTACAATAATTAGATTGATGACCATAAATTTTAGGGCTTAAAAAAATTTAACCGTGAATATTCTGCTGGCGTTTATTGAAGTTATTATTTTAGTGCTGTTTTCGGCCTCGTTTTCTGGGCTAAATGTCGGCGTCATGTCATTGCATCTTGGCGATTTGGAGCGCAAGGCCAAACTTGGCAACAGCCTAGCCCAAAAAGTTTTGCCGCTGCGCCAAAACAGCCATTTATCGCTAGCCGCCATTTTATTATCCAACGTAGCCTCGATTTCAATAACTTCGCTGGTGCTGGATCAATATTTAAACGGCGTCATCGCCGGCGTGGCCAGCACGCTATTAATCGTCACGTTTGGCGAAATTATTCCACAAGCCTTTTTCACACGCTCGCCGCTATATCTTTGCGCCAAGTTTGCACCGCTACTCAAGATCATTATTTTTATAACTTACCCAATCGCCAAACTGCTGCAAATTTTGCTCGACAAATTATTCGGTAAAGACGAACCGCCGCAACTGAGAAGCCGCCACGAACTGGGCCTGCTGATTAGCGCCCACGCCGGCAACAAACAAAGCGAGCTGGACGATGACGAAGTCGAAATCGTGCGCGGCGCGCTTTTGCTCAGCGAAAAGCGCGTGCGCGACATCATGACACCAATTGCCAAAGTCTACTGGCTAAACGAATCATCGCTGATCGACGGCGCCACAATCGACGAAATCAAAATGAAAGGCTACAGCCGGATTCCGGTTTTGGGCCATGATTTAAAGCGCTCGTTCGGCATTTTGCGCATGAAAGATTTATTCGACATTAATTTCGATGAGGAAGCAATCGCCGCCAAAGATTTGATAATTTACACGGCGCCGATGCTTGGCAGCATGATGGCGCTGGACACGCTTTTCCGCCGCTTTTTGGCCAAACGTATCCATTTGTTTCCGGTCGAACAAGATGACACAATTATCGGCATCGTCACTATCGAAGATTTAATCGAAGAAATTCTGCAGCACGAAATCGAAGACGAAACTGACTTTGCGCGGGCGCATAGCGCCAGCTAAAATATTATTATGCCAGGTAATTATCTATATTTTTTATTTATCGAACAAGCTGGCCTAGAGCTAACTAGTTTAGAGCAAGCCAAAATTTGGCTTAGCAATTGGCTATCGAGCAGACTTTAACAGTCTAGCTAGCCAGATTAATTCGTCGTAGAGTTTGCCTAAGTTTTTGTCACAGCGCTCGACATTTTCAGATTTCATTTGGTCATTTTCATCGAACAAATCCTGCACCCGCGGAAAATAAATATCCCAACTAAGCGCCACTAAGCCGGTTTCGCGTACGGCCGGAACCAGCGATTCGACGGCGCGCGTGCCACCCCAAGCGCCGCTACTGGCGCCGGCAAAGGCCACCGGCTTGTGGTTATAATTCTCCAGTTCGCTATCGAGCATGCGCTTCAAACTGCCCGGAAAACTATGATTATATTCCGGCGTTACGACAAAAAAGCCATCGGCGCGCGCCGTAATTTGCGAGTAGCGCGGATCCTTGCCTTCCGGATCGTTGCCATCGCCCGTGAAATTAAAATCTTTGGGATCGACAAAAATAATTTCTACGCCTTCTAATTGCCGGCCAAAATCAGCAATATAATTTGCCGCTTTAATCGACTCGCGCTTCTCGCGCGTCGTGCCAGCCAGCACGGCGATAGTTATTTTATCCGTCATATTTATAATAGTTTAACCGATAATAAAATTTTGCGCTATTTTAGATTAAAAAATTTGGTTCAAGACTAGATAACCCGCTCCAACTAGCCTAAATAACAGATGGCGAGTAGGTATCAGAAGCGTTCCCGAATTTCAGACAAGCAGTATCGGCGTATTGTGCGGCTGTTTTGCCAAGACCTG